>NZ_JBEPTL010000008.1:0-153838 GCF_040549465.1 Glaciihabitans sp. UYNi722
CAGAACGACAAACGAACACTCAATGGCGACCACGGTCTGCCCATCGACAACACCCCACAGAACTCAGGGTGTTGCACTCACCACCTGAATTCGCCGGCCTTTGGCAGGGATCGATATGCGCAGCGGCGGCGGACGATAGAGAGAAACTACGGAAGTCGCCTCAGTCGCACGTTGCCTATTGGCTCGCGGCGTCGATGTTGGCGAGATCCGCGATTACGTGACGCTAGGACTACTGGGCGATGGATGCTCCACTACCGCCGATAGCTTTGGCACGCGAATCGATGTTGCTTCGGTATTCCGCCCTCGGGGGTTGCTTCTCATGGGGCGGTTCAGTCGCCTATTTACTTCAGAGAATTTTCACCTCGCTCGCCTATGAGATTCAGAAAAGCAGACGCAGCTGGCGTCGGATTGACTCGGCTGATGACGCTCACTACGAATTCAAGCCCGTACTGTTTCACGCGTCGAATATCGACACCGGGCGCAGCCCGATAGATGAGCTCGGGGATCACCGCAACGCCGAGCCCGGCGGCTACCAGTCGCGGGATCTCTCCAGCGTCGGCAACCTCAGCGGAAATTATTCGCTCAAGGCCGCGATTTCTGAAAAGCCCATCGAGCACAGCGCGGCTGGCATACCCGCGGGGAGCGTCGATCCACCGCTCACCGGCCAGATCGGCCACATCCACTGAAGTTGCTGCAGCGAGCGGATGCGACATCGGCAGCACGGCTACGAAAGATGAGCGGGCCAGCTCAACGACATGGAGGCCCGTCAATTCCCGGGAGGGCAGGCCCATAAACGCGACGTCGGCCCGACCTTGACGGACTTCGTCCAATAGTCCGGTGGACCCCGAGGGGGAAGCGATCAGTTGCATGTCGACCAGGGGATGCCGTTGATGAAACTCCCCGAGCAGCTGGGGGAGATCGATCGAGTCGAGGGAGATGAAAGTTCCGATCCGCAGTCGACCTCGGATCTCGGCTTCCGACAGAGCTACAGCGTTTCGCACTCGATCCATGCTCTCGATGGCGTGACGTGCCTCCGGCAGTAGGGCCGAGCCGGCTGCTGTGAGCGCCACCGCTTTACTCGAACGATCGAACAGACGAGCACCCAGCTCCCGCTCAAGTGAGCCGACGCCAGCGGACACCGTCGACTGCGCGACGAACAGACGCACCGCGGCGTGGCTGAAGCTGAGCTCTTCGGCGACAGCGACGAAGTATTCCAACTGACGTGTATCCATTCAGCAAGTATCGAGGATGCCGATCGTTGCTAACGAATATATTCGTTGGACTCGATTACCGGCCGGGGGCAACATTGAACCATGTCAAATACCAGTTCACTCGCCGCGCCAACGAGACGCCCTGCTCGCAACATGCATCACAGCGCGGGATTCTGGGTGATCGCCGCGGCGTTCTTGATCGTCGTTGCCTACGCGTCGGTGCCGACTCCCCTTTATGCGATCTACCAGGCACGTGACGGGTTCTCGACATTCACTATCACTATCATCTTCGCGGCCTATGCGGCCGGCGTGATGCTTAGCCTCTACCTGGCAGGACATGTAAGCGATTGGCTCGGCAGACGGCGCGTAATCCTCGCGGCGATTGTCATCGAGCTTTTGTCGGCAGTTCTGTTCTTGGTATGGCCTGAAGTTCCCGGCTTGCTGGTCGCTCGCTTCATCTCCGGCATTGGAGTTGGCATTCTCACCGCAACCGCCACGGCCCATCTCAGTGAACTCCGCCTTGCCGCGAATCCCGGAGGCGACATGCGGAGGGCCGGAATCGTGTCCACGCTCGTGAACATTGGTGGTATTGGGGTGGGCCCTCTCCTTGGCGGGATCCTCTCCCAATGGGTCGTTGCACCCCTGGTGACCCCGTTTGTCGTGTTCATCGTTCTGCTAGGCCTCGCGGCAATCGCCGTCGCGTTCGTTCCCGAAACAGTCGAGCGACAGGAAGAGCGCCGAGCCTATCGCCCCCAGCGACTCGGTCTGCCTGAGGATGCTCGCGGGACCTTCTCCTCGGCGGCTGCACTCGTCTTCTCCGCGTTCGCGCTTTTTGGAATCTTCACTTCGCTCGCCCCCAGCTTCATTGTCGGCACCCTGCACGAGACGTCTCGCTTTATCGCCGGATTGGTGGTGTTCGCTGTATTCGGATCCGCGGCGGTCGCACAAGTGCTCACCGGAAAGCTGAGCATTAAAAGGCAGCTTTGGCTCGCCGCGATTCTGATGACGGCAGGCCAGATCGGGCTTGCAACGTCAGTATTGGTGGTGAGCCTGCCGCTGTTCCTCGTCGCGGGAATCGTCGCGGGAGCTGGCGGCGGAATCGCGTTCCGATCCGCCGTAGGCGTCGCGGCCTCTTTGGCGCCGCCGCAGTCACGCGGCGAACTGCTCGCGGTGATCTTCCTGATCGGGTACGCGGGGATGGCCATTCCAGTGGTTCTTGTCGGCCTCGCCGTCGGGGTGTTCCCCGCGACCGCCGTCCTCGTTGGCTTCTCCGCCATCGTGCTGGTGCTCGTCGACTGGTCAAGCCTGGCCATGGCCGCGCGCAAACAGGCCAACGACACATCTTCCTCGCCTGGCTCATGACGTAGAGCGGCCTCAGACCGTCTGCGGAGCCGTAACACCAACAGAAATGGAATGAACTCAATGAGCAGCAATGTCCCGATCAACCTCGCCACGGGCCTACTTCGTGTCGCGGTCGGCGCCGTTTTCATCGCACATGGCAGCCAAAAGCTGTTTGGTTGGTTCGGCGGCGGAGGCATCGCCGGCGTCGGTCGCGGCATGCACATGATGGGCTTCCGGCCCGGCGAACGCCACGCCACCATAGCCGGGCTGATCGAGACCGGCGGGGGTGCCGCGCTCGCGCTAGGCCTCGCCACGCCCGCCGCGGGGGCGAGCACTGCTATCGCGATGGGCGTCGCGGCAGGCGCGCAAGCATCCAATGGCTTCTTCGCCTCGAAGAACGGGCTCGAATACCCGGCGGTACTCGGCCTCGCAGCGGCATCATTCGCACTCGGCGGCGCCGGACATTTCTCCCTCGACGCTGCCACCGGGAGACTCTTGGACAAGGGGTGGATGCGTGCACTTGGCCTCATCGCTATACCGATCGCGATTGCAGTTCAACTCGGCCGGAGGCACGCGACCCTAAAAAACGAACTCGAGCTTGCCCACGACGAGGACTCCGCCACGAACTGAACGCCGACTGTCGCGCGTCAGAATGTTTGGCAGGGGAAGCTAGTCGCTGATGCGACACTCCTGTCGGAAGGTCTGAAGGTTATGTGTCGTCCACCGACGATCTTCCGCGGAGAAAAAGATCCATCGTGTCTCCTTGAACCTGACAACCAACCATCTGTCCGGGAAACGGCTCAGCCTTAAGGGGGCGCTCTCCCTGGTGTTGGCTCCCTAGACCTTTAGTTCAAATCGAGCTCCGTTCTGAGAAAATCCCCTGTTCGGCTGTCGGCTAGTTCTGCCGCTGCGGAGTCGTAATATGGTTTCCCTATTCGCACAAAGCCGTGCGGGGCACCTTTATATAGATGAACTGTTGCGTTAGCGAGCGGCTCCAAAACTTCAACGATCCGTTTCTGGGCGGCGGGCGGGCACAGGTAGTCCTCGCTCGCCACGTGAAGCATGACTGGGGCCTTTAGAGCGGTCGCCTCGTCCAAGACGGTATGCACGCCCGTTCCGTAGTAGGACACGCCAGCATCGATAGTCGAACGAGCCGCCAAAAGATAGGAGAGTTTGCCGCCAAGACAGTAGCCGACGGCGGCAACCTTTCCGGTGCAATCTGGCGATGATCGAAGAAACTCGAGTGCAATCTGAGCATCATGAAGCGCCTCCCCTTCGTCGAGATTGCGGAGAAACCCCAGTGCCTGGTCCACGTCCTTCTCGCTGTCGAGTTGAACATCCTTTTGCTGGCGCCAATAGAGTTGCGGGGCGATGGCGATGAATCCCTGGCTCGCGAATTTATCGACGACGGACCGTATGAAGGGGTTCACGCCGAAGATCTCTTGCAGCACAATTACGCCAGGCGCAGGCAATCGGGACGGCCGCGCGACGTACGCGCCGATTCGCTGCCCGTTGTCCCCGACAAGTTCGAAGTCCTGACCTCTCATTTTATCTCCTTGATGGTTCGTCGTCGATCCATTCGCATGATCTTGCGGATGGCACTCGTACGGCCACTACGACCTTGAAACTTTGCTAGGCCGACCGCAATCAGAAGCGCAACCCCGTTGAAAAGGTCGGGGATCCAGATAGGAGCTCCGGCGAGTTGAAGGCCTTGGACTCCCGTGGCCAGAACGTACACAGCCACGACCGTGCCCCAGACGTTGAAGCGGCCGCCCTTGAACTGTGTCGACCCAAGGAATGCTGCTGAGAAGGCTGGGAGTAGATAAGCGGGTCCGATCGACGGATCGCCGGTCCCCAAACGGGAACTAACAATGGAACCACCGAGCGCCGAGATTGCGCCACAGACGACGAGCGAGCCGACTACGACCGCTGACACATTGACACCAGCGAGCCTCGCGGCTTCGATGTTCCCCCCTGTCGCGTAAATCCTGCGCCCGACAGGCGTCTTCTCGAGCACGTACCAAACGATGATGGCGACAATCAACATAACCAGTACTGGGACGGTGATGCCAAACACCTGAGCAAGCGATATGGACACGAGCGTCTGAGGTAACCCTAAAATCTGTTGACTGCTCGAGACCCAGGCAATGAGAGCAAGAAGTATGGAACTCATTGCCAGAGTCGCGATGAAGGAGTCAATTCGCACTTTCACGATGAGCAGCCCATTGACCAAGCCGACCATGGCCCCGATTCCCACCGCAAGAATCAATGCGAGAAAATCGGGGACACCAGCGCGGACCAACAGCCACGCAAGCATGATTGACCCGAAGCCCACCTCGGCCCCGATCGCGAGGTCAAACGCGCCAGCGGACAGCGCGATAACCAGCCCAATCGCGACTATTACCGTGACTGCTTGGCTGTCGAGTAACGCGGTCCACGTCTCGATTCGCAGGAACGTTTGAGGTACCCAGATCGAAAAGACGACGAACAGTATGACGAACACATAGATCGCACTGATACGCTTAAACGACAATGTTCGCAGCAGACGCCCGCGTCGGGTTGGTGCGTCGGTGCTTAAACGGTCGGTTTGGGTCATTTCGGGTCTTGCCTTTCTGTGTTCGAGTCAAAAATCAGTCGTGCGGGGTCTCCCAAGGGAGGCGCTCACCAGTGCCGCTTCGGTTAGATCGGGCCGACGCACTTCCGCAACAACGACACCGTCACGGAGCACAATGACGCGATCGCAGGTCTGGGCAAGTTCGCGAGTATCAGACGAACAGATCAGGACACCGGCTCCCGCCTCGGCCGCCTCCGCAATGAGCCGGAAGATGACGGCTTTCGAACCCACGTCGACACCCTGGGTGGGCTCGTCAAGCAACAGCACGGCAGGCTCGTTCCGCAGCCACTTCGCCAGTACAACCTTTTGCTGATTACCCCCGCTGAATTGGCCAAACCGATACTCCGGATTTTCCGGCCGCAAGCCGACCTGTGCGGCCCAGGAACGTGCTTCACGAACTTCCGCACGCGCATCAAGCCAGCCAAGGGCACGCGTAAGTGGTCGAAGCCGTGGCAAAGTCAGATTCTCACGCGCAGACATCTGAACGATGGCACCGAAGCGATGCCGATCACCCGGCACGAACGCGACTCCCGCGCGTATTGCAGCGCGCGGACCGAGACGCGTCAGCGGTCGAGAACGCACTGCGAGAGACACAATCGACCCTGGGCTAGCCCCGAAGATAATTGAGGCAAGCTCTTCGCGTCCGGAGCCAAGGCTGCCGGAAACACCGACTATCTCGCCAGAACCTACCGTCAGGTCGAGGTTTCGAAGCACCGCGCCCGATGCTCCGTTTATTTCGAGTGCTGGCGCACCGACGCTCGACTGTCCGCGACCGGTGTCGACATCGATCATGGCTCCGGCAATCAGCTTGACAAGGTCGTCGTGGTGGAGGTCGGCTCGAGGCACGTCCGCGATGAGTCGCCCGTCTCTCAGGATCACAACCCGGTCAACGAGACCCATAACCTCATCGAGCCGATGCGAGATGAATACGACACCCGCACCACGTTCCGCCACGCGACGTACCGCTGTGAATAGAAGGTTGACCTCCTCACCATGGAGCGACGCGGTCGGCTCGTCGAGCACGAGAACGTTCGAGCTATGGGTCCACCCGGACAATGCCCGGGCAATCGCGACGATAGTGCGTTCGGCAGGGGAAAGCGACGAGAGCGGCAGGTCGACATCGAATCTGCCACCGAACTCGGCGATTAGTTCACGGGCTTCGTTCCGCTCTGCCCTCACGGGGTTTGGTCTGAACCCCCGGGATCCGAGTGGACGTGTAAGGTCGAGATTCTCGACTGTCGATAGCGACTCAATAAGGCCAAGGTCCTGGTGAATGAAGTGAATCTCAGAGATCCCCTCTTTCCCTTCCGTAAGTTGGATCTGGGACCCGGCGTCGGCGACATAAAGTCCTGCGAGAACTTTCACCAGCGTGGACTTCCCCGAACCGTTTTGCCCAAGGAGCCCGACAATTTCGCCGACCCGAACCGTTAGTGAGACATCGTCGAGCGCCTTGAGGCCTGGAAACGTCATCGAAAGGTTTGCCACCTTAAGCAGCGCCGTATCCATCGAATTGTGACCTTTCGCGTTTGAGAATAAAGCGCCTTCGGCGCCGGCTAATCAGGAGCTTCGCGGCCAGTCCCCGGATCCGAGGAGTAGCTCGAATCTGGCGACAAGCCATACGCAGCTAGTTTTTGACGCCCCAAGCGAGGGAATAGCGCGCGGCAAAGTCCTGATATCCCGTCCACCCGCGAGACGGGTCAAAGGTGATCTCTTTGCTTGTGAGAAATTGTTGGACTGCGCTGCCAGCGAGTTCATAGTCGGTGAGCTTCTGACCGGCCATCTCCCGGGCGACTTCGTCGACGAGGTTCCACGCGAGAACCGGCGAGTCGAAGGCTAGGCCGACGGTCTGAGTCCCGTCTTTAATATCTTGAAGTTGTCCGGGGGCTGACGCCACGCCGACGAGAGCCAGTTTGAGTCCCGCTGCTGATAGGGCCGCGTGCAGACCGGTAGTCACTTCGTTGTTGGGGAAGATTGCTACCGTTGTGCCGGGGTGCGACTGGACGTCCGCCACTATGGTGCTCGGAGCTTTGTTGCCCACTGTGGCGAGTGGGATACTGACGCTTCGGACCGAACAGCCGGGGCAGACTTTGGCCAACTCCGCCGACGCTGCCTTGGCTTCGTCGGTAGTAAACCCTAGCTCCGGGTTTGTGTAGATCACCGCCTGCGACTTTGTGCTCAGCTTGGCCGTCACGTAATCCGCCACCAATGCACCCGCCACGTTCGAGTACGACTCGGCAGCCTGCGCTCCCTTTATACCGAAGGCAGCAGTCCCTGTGGCGCCAGCCACAGCAACCGGGATACCCGCTTTTTGAAGCTCCGCGAGCTGGGTCTTCCACAGTTGCATGTCGATTCCCGAGACAATCACGGCGTCCGGTTTCTGCGCAACAACAGTGTTGAAGGCTGATGCAATGGAGTCTGCGGCGAATCCGGCATTCACCTGCGTAATTTTGACACCCATAGTCTTGCCGGCCCCCTGAACGAGACCGTAGAGCACGGACGTGAAAGGTGTGGGAGTGCCGATGAACGCAACCGTCTTGCCAGTGGGCAGGGTTTTCAGCGGGTCGAACTTGGGGAACGGCGATGGATGCCCGATGTAAGGAGCGATCGCGGCCTCGGCCGCCTTCTGGCCTGCCGCCGTAGCTGCAGCGTTTGCCGGCGAACCACTCTGAACGGGAGCGGATGTGCATCCCGCCACGCTCAGGCTAGCCGCGAGGGCAGCAGTGAGTGCAAGACCAATTCTCTTGGGTCGAATCATTTCTTCCTCATATCTCCGTTGATTGAGCAATAGCAATCGGGGTGCTCCCGATCGCCGATATTTCATGAACCGATTTGCTGTGAACCAGATCGGCGCTGATTGGTCAGTTGGCCATCCCGAACATCTAAATTCGAAGAGCCAATCTGCGATTGCCTCCTTAGTTTCCGCAGTGAGAGCGGCACTTCAGCGATCACCCAAGGGACGTATCGGGCTGGCCTAAAGAGAACTGTCGCCGATTTCGGAAGTTCTATGGGCCGCGTACGGAGCACGCCTGTAGCAGTAATTACCCCCCAGTCCTTAGAGTTCTTCACACGCAACATCGCCTGGGAGATCGAGCACACCAACTGCCCCTCGGACAGCAGGTCAGCGATCCGTTGCCGGCCATCCCACTTCTGTAGCATCCCGTCGAGAAACGGGCGATCCAATACCGGATTCTCGCCCCTGCCCGACTCATGCGGAAGCGGTCTATACATGCTCGGACCGGCCATCTGCTTTTCCTTAGGTGGAGTACCGCGCCATCATGGGACGATCATAAAACTGTAGACAGAAATGCCGCATCTGTCTACATGTTCAAGGGAATCAGTAGCTCAAATGGCTATCAGGGTGAGTCGCCTCCTTGCACCTACTCAATATTCGGTGTGGCACACAAGGCTGCGGTGGTAATGCCCGCGTAGTTCTGGAGTTGTGCGGAGGTCGGGTACGCGTCTAGATGAACCGTCCCGGGTTTCGTGCCATTTTTTTTCTTTGAAAGGATTCGTTTATGCCCAAGAAATATCCCCTCGAGTTTCGTGAGCGTGCGACTCGAATGGCCCTGGATCTTCTGCCTGATTGCCCGTCTCCCTGGGCGATGTTCAGAGCATCAGAGCTCTTGGTGTATTACTCAGCGGCTCGGCGCCGCGATGTCGCATTTTGCGCGACCTGTCGTCGCGCTGACGACGACCGTGATATCAGCGCTCTGCAGTTTCTTCCACATCTCGCCAGTAATTTCCGGGGACGCGACCATGACGGTCGCGCAACCGTTTACCTCGGTGAACGGTCAAAGACCTGGTCTGACCAGTCCCCAGACAAATGAAACCTCAACTCGGCCGCGGCACGGATTACTAGTAGATCAGTTCAAACACGGGGTCCTGCAGTGCATGAAAAACAGACAGTAGCGCCGGCGAGGAGAGTTTCTATCGGGTAGAAACCGGGAACGTGCTCGGCTGACCGCCAGGAGAGTAGCCGCCACTCCGCGGAACGTATTACCGTCAGATGACGTGGCGGAATCATTACTTCAACTTGAAAGCGAGGCTCCTGAGACGTGTACGAGAACGACGTCTGAGACGCCGCCTGACGTGTCTAGTGCGAGGGTGCTGCGTGGGGTTATGGTCATGCTTCCACTTGACCCTGGTCGATATGCTGAAGATCAAGAGTGTTGAAGGTTTTCTGTCTGCAGGATTGATGTCGAGCTAACCTAGTCTCGTGGATCCGCGCTTGCTCCGCTACTTCGTTGCCGTCGCTGAAGAACGAAACATTGGCCGAGCCGCGGTGCGGCTCCGAATGACCCAGCCGCCTCTCAGTCGTGCCATTAAGGAACTTGAGACGGACCTCGGCGTCGCCTTGCTTGAACGTACATCAAACGGCGTGTCGCTTACGCCAGCGGGAACGGTTCTCCTGGATGAGGCGCGGGCTCTCTTAGAGCGAGCGGACCGGGCGCGGTCACGGGTTTCTGCCGCGGGAGGGGCAGCCTCGCTCACAATCGGAACCCTTGTCGACAGCGCCGAACAGACCGGGGGTCGGCTGGCCGAGAGATTCCGTGCACGACATCCGGGCATCGACATCCGAATCCGGGAGGCCGACCTCGCCGATCCGACCACTGGACTCCGCGCGGGGCTCGTCGACGTCGCCCTCACCCGGGTACCGTTTACGCTCGCCGGCATCAGCTACCAGACCCTCCGATCAGACCCGGTCGGTGTCGTGCTTCGCGCGGATGACCCGCTCGCAGGTCGCGAAAGCCTCACACTCAGCGACGTTTCTGAACGTCGCTGGTTCCAGTTTCCCACCGGCACCGACCCGATATGGTGCGCCTACTGGAATGGTGACGCTCCGTTGGAAACACGGCGAGAGGGACCCGTCGTCCGAACCGTCACCGAATGTCTCCAGGCGGTTCTGTGGAACGGGACCATTGGCCTCACCCCACTCGTGCACGCACTCCCGGAAGGGCTCACTGCGGTCAGGCTCGTTGACATGCCCCCCAGTCGAACGGTTGTCGCCTGGAACACTGGGACCTCCAACCCACTCATTCAATCGCTGGTTGAGATCGCACGCGCCGTGTACCGCTAAGCGATACCCGCGAGGTATGGACGGTGACGAAGAAGTGTTGGACGCCACTCACCCTGGGCATTGGAGTGGAAGAAGCCAAACTCCCTCAAATAAGGACGTGCACGCGCATGAATGACACCCGGCAGTCGGAGCTCGCAGGAACGTACACGCCTCCGATCGTGAAAGGCGATCCGGTCGAGATCTCAACCAACGTCTACGTCATCCCCGACCACCGTGTCTCCCTGGTACCGAATATCGGAATTGTCGTGGGCGACAGCGCCTCATTGGTCATCGACACCGGGGTCGGTCGTCGAAACGGAGCCTACGTGCTCGATCAGGCAAAGCGGCTTACAGGATCACGACCCCTCTATCTCGCCGTCACCCAGCTCGACCCTGGCCATGGCTTCGGCGCGCAGTCCTTCGCAGGGGAGGCCACCATCATCTACAGCACATCGCAACGAACGCGCCTCCGCGAGAACGCCCCTTCGTACGCGGAACCTTTTATCGGACTGGGCACAGAGGTCGCAGCGGAGTTCGAAGGACTAGAACTTGTCGACTCGACCCTGACCTACTCGGGGTCTCTCGAGATCGACCTCGGCGGAACACGAGCCGTTCTTCGTGACTGGGGAGTGTCACACACAGCCGACGACCAGACCATCACGATCGACAGTCGTGTCCTATTCGGCGGCGACCTTTTTCAAACCCGAATGTTCCCCATCATCCCCTACGTCCCCCCCTTCGACACCCACTTTGACGGCGACCGATGGATCGATGCGCTCGACGAACTTGTCGCCCTCGACATTCCGGTCGTCGTGCCGGGACACGGCGAAGTAACCGACACCGATCAGATCCGGGGGGTTCGTGACTATCTTGACTACGTGCGTACCGCCTCTCGCCGGCTGCGAAGCGAGGGAGTCTCGCTTGAGGAGGCGGGTACGCGTATCGAGGAATACTCGATGACTCAGTGGCCAACATGGGGAGCGCCCCGATGGGTCAGGTCTCTGGTGAAGGCCTTCTACACCGGGGCATGATCATCAGGCAGCCCGCTCAGCCAGAAGGCAGGCGACGCCTGTGCCAATCCATTCACGACCGGCCCAATTCGGGTGGCGTTCGATGAGCACCGCGGTGACCTCGTCCTTTACTTGGTCGTCAGAGAGACCCGCCTCCGCCCTGCTCCAGGTCTCGTCACGCAGCTCCCTGATGTAGTCGCGCACCTGCAACAAGAGCTCAGGTCCACCGACGTCGCCGTGCCCCGGCACAACCACACTGGGTGCGCTCGCGACCAGGCCATCCATGACATCGAGCCAGAGAACGCCAGACACATCCACGTCGTGTGGCGGAAACCAAGGGAATATCGCGAATTGACTCGCTTCGACTAGGTCGCCGGTGAACATAACTTCGTCGACGACAACCACCTGGTCACCCTTGCTATGGCCGCGACCCGTCGGCCGCAACTCAACGGTGCGTCCTCCCAAATCGAGGGTGTATGAATCCGTCTCATACACGACGTCAGGCTGGACGACCTCTACGCCCTCCAGTTGCTTTGCGACGGCCTCGCCGAGTCCGCGAAACATCTGGAGGTAGGGGCCGCCTTTGTTGGCAAGGTCCTGTGCCTGCGCAGCATTCGCGATGTACGTCGCCTTGTCAACGAAGACTTGCGCGCCGAAGGCGTGTTCGGGGTGGAAATGTGTGGTCGTGAGGTACAGCCGACGCCCGGCGGCGACTTCGAGGGCGTAGTCCAAAACCCGTTGGGCATTGACAGGCCCCATCCCGGTGTCGATGACGAGGACGCCGTCCGACCCGGAGATAATGCCAATATTTGGAACGAGGTCGACGTTGCGGTTCGGGATGACGAGCAAGCCGGGAGCCAACTCGGTCACTTCCGAAATGGTGACGATTGGTTCGGGTGTGGCGTTGTCTGACATGGTGCTGAGCTCCTTCGACGTGCACTTTTAGGGGTAAGTCCAGTAGACCCGCTGATCTCCCGGACGTCCAACACCCGCTGAAGACTCTTGATACCGACGGAGTATGGCTACCCGAACATTCCCGCCCAGACCTGCTGCACAGCATCTCGCGGCAAAGCCGCGTACCGGGCACGCACTCGATCGGCGGCGCCTGATACCTGCCGCCGGAGGCGATCGAGGTCAATATCGACCATCATCCCATCGCGCTTGACTATCTCGCCCTCGACGATGACGGTGTCAACTTCCGCTGGCGAGGTGGAAAAAAGCACAGTCGCGATAGCATCGCCGCCCGAGGCGAGAGTATCCGGACGCACGATGATGACGTCGCCGCGTTTACCGGGAGTTAGCGTGCCGATTTCGTCACCCATTCCGAGAGATTCCGCAGCGATCCGCGTTGCGAGTTCAAGAACGTCACGCGCCCGCCAATCGATCTTGGTGGGCAGGGCACCGGTCCGCTGCGCTGCGGTCATCCGCTCTACCTGCAGCAGCAGACGGGCCTGCTGGATGATGTCGGCCCGCGAGTAGCTCGAAAGGTCGGTTCCGAGGCTCGCGCTGCCGCCGATTTCGACGTAGCGCCGCGCAATGAGTGGACCGGTTCCCATCCCGCATTCGATGTCGGGAGTAGTGCAGATCCCCACTCGCGCGGCGGCCAGAGCTGTGAGGTCGTCGTCGCTCAGGTGATTGCAGTGCGTGAGTGACGTGTGCTCGGGCCACTCGCCGTGATCCGCAAGTTCACGCGCAACTGGTTCAGAGGTGCCCGCGTCCCAATGGCCCGTGAGGAGGTAGGGATCCAGCGCGGCAACTCTTTCGAGCAGCTCTCTGACAGCGATCAAGGGCATGTACGCTGCCGACTCGGGAAGTGCAATGCCGAGTCGAAGACGCTGATTAGGTTTAGCGAACAGCAACTCTCGGATGCGGACGAAATTGGAGTCGTGCCATTCGTCCGGCGCGCGCGTGATCAGTTCTCGGACCTCATCGGGGTCGACAACGTCCCCTGAAGCGAAAACTGGGACGTTTTGGAGTGCGTAACAGAAGACCCCGCCAACGCGACTATCCAACAACCCTCGAGCGAGGGCATCGGTAATCTCTGGTGACGTCTGCAGATGACTGTGGTCAACAACCGTAGTAATTCCCGCCGCGAGTGACTCCACACCTCCGAGATAGTTGGCAAAGTAAGCGGCATCTGGATCAAAGCAAGCGCAGTACATCGATCTTGCTTCGACCATGTATTCGGGCAATGTCCAGTCCGCCGCGGCCCCGCGAAGCAGGGACTGCCAGAGGTGCCGGTGGCCGTCAACCAGACCGGGCAGAACGACCGCTCCCCTCGCATCGACGACCACAGCGTCGCCAGGGTCCAGCCCCACTCCGACGGCCGAGACGCGACCATCGACGATGAGCACGTCCCCACTGGGAATGTCACCGATCTCCGGATCCATGCTCAGAACATGTCCGCCTTGGACGAGAACGTGCATTATTGCAGCCTCCTTCTCACGCCGATTCGACAGCGCGTGTCACGTTCTTGTTGTAGGCGAATCGGTTATTCGGATCCCACACACGTTTCAACTCAACAATGCGGTCCCATTTGTCCTGCGAGCCATACGCCCCGCGAAGCCACTCGGGACCACGGTCGGCGGTCAGGTTGGTGTAGGCGTTGGTTGCGAGATCGGTGGAGAATTCGGCGATGGTGACGTCGACCCACGGCGAATATTCTGAGTCGTCGGAACCGTCGTCCCACTCCGACGCAACTTCCAATAACCATTGCGCGCCGATTCGTGAGAACGCGGCGGAATCCTCATCGGCGTCAAGCAGCGCACCGCCCAGCACTGGGAAGGTGATCAAACAGCTGGGCAATGGGGATTTGGGGCGTGGAGAGTTTGTGATCGCAGCCACAGCCTTGCGAGCAATATCGCCATTCAACCCGGAGAGGTAGCCCCCTACCATGTACTGTCGGCGCCCGGGCGGCTCGAACGCATCGACGATCGAGTTCGCTTCCAGCCAGGTTGATGGAGCGACCATATCCGCCATCGGAGAAGCCAACCCGATTAGGCCGCTGATCGCGGCCGGATAGCTCTCCACACTCCCCGTGTAGACCACGAGCGCGACAAGGATAGGTGTGCCGACGATGAAGTCGGGAAGTCCAGGTAGCGGTGGGGCCAACAGAACTAGGAAGTTGCAGGAGAGCGAACGGGGAGCATCCGCCATTACCGAATCGATACCATCGAAGATACGGGGCGCGTCGTCGGCCGAAAAAATGATGAGACCGCTGACTACCTTCGGACCCACTTCGTGCCCTTGATACGTCAACGAAGTAGCGATGCCGAGGTTATGGCCCGCTCCCTTCATGCCCCAAAACAATTCTGCGTTGCTGTCGGCAGACGCTGTGATGGCGCTCCCATCTGCGGTGACGAGCTCGATTGAGATTAGGTTGTCGACTGTCGCTCCGAAGCGTCGGGCGTTGTGTCCGATTCCTCCGCCTAGGGTGAGGCCCGCCGCGCCGGTGTCGGAAACGACGCCAGCAGGGACGATCAGTCCGTACTCCTGGGTGGCGGCGTCCATCCGCCCAAGCTTGACGCCCGATTGAATTGTCACTCGGTTCGTCGACGGATCGATCGTGACGTCCTGAAGCTTGGCGGTATCGACAACTAGGGCACCCTCGGGCATGGCATTGCCGTCGATACCATGCCCACCACCGCAGACCGCGACCGGAATGTTGTGACTTGCCGCATATTTCATCGCGGTGACGACGTCGTCGACGTCGAGTGGTTGCACGATCAGTGCCGGCAACTCGTCGTCGCGGCGCATGTTCCAGATCTGCCGCGCCTCAGGGTAATCGTGATCCCCAGGGCGCAGGGTGGGGCCTCGGAACGTCGGCGGGAAATCGGTGAAGCGGATGGGGATAGTGTCAGTGCTCATGGTTTCTCCGAGGCGATCAGGTGTCAAGAAGCTCGGGGGCGAAAATCTCGTCGACAGTAAGACGACGCTTGGACAGCCCCTGTTCATACGTGTAACGCAGGAATGTATCGATGTTTTTACGGTTCGCGTCTATCCCGTAGGGCCACCAGTTGTCACCGAGTAGCTTCCGGTTGCGTTCGTAGAGGTGGTCGAACCAGGGTGAGGTGACATCGATGTGGTGGTCCATCAGTCCGTGCTCGAGGCGAGCCATCTCCACATCCCGTGAGGCGCAGAATGCGTCGAAGACGCGGCGAGCCAAACCGGGGTGCGTGTCGAGGAGGTCACGACGGATCACCACGGTGTGCATGATCGGGTATATCCCGGTGCGTTTGAAATACTCGCGCTCAACCTCTTCGGCGTTCGGGAACAGGCGCGCCACATTCGGAGAACCGTCGGTGAACGCTCTCGGGACGAGAGCTGTGATGAGTGCATCGATCTCACCGGCTTCGAGCATGGGACCAAGACCCTTACCGTCCGGTGCGAGTTTCACGTCGACGCTGTCAGGATGGATGAATGGGATGAAGTCGAACGGTTTCATTGGCCAGTCAACACCGCCGATGACCCATTTGGACTGCTCGGGTGTCACCCCGTAGTCGTCGGAAAGGATGCCTTTGGGCCAGATTCCCGCATCGTGGCCGTAGGTGGCGAACTCGCCGATCGTCTTTCCTGCGAGGTCCTCGGGCTTCGTAATCCCGCTGTTCGTGTTGACGTAGATCGCGGTGTGACGGAATCGGCGGTTGGGAAATACCGGGATCGCCACGAACGGGGATTCCTTGCCCCACTCGAGCGTACGGAGGTAGAACGTGAGGCCGAGTTCAGACACGTCGTATTTGCGGTTTCGCACCATGTTCTCGAAGATGTCAGAGACGATTCGTCCGCTCTCGAATGTGGCATCCGCGCCCTCGATGGCGACGGTGCCATCGAAGAGTGAACGCGCGTGGTCGTAGTGCCATAGGCCTACGCTCAACTCTAGATTGCTCATGAGGGGTTCCTTTCTGGGGTTGGATGAAGCGATTTCTACCTGAGGATGCCTGAGCAGAGGCGATCCCAATTCCCTGAGGCGATGCCCTCCTTCTCCTCAGGGCTGAGATCTGCGTCCTCAAGGAATTGACGTGCACCGCCCCGGGAGGCGGGCTCGAAGGGATAGTCCGTAGAGAACAGGATCCGGTCGACGCCGATAATCTCTTTCGACCAACCGAGGTAGCGCTGGCTGAGCATCCCGCTCGCGGTGACGTACACGTTAGTGCGCAGATAGTCCGACAGTGGTCGTGGGAGGTTAGCGAACTGAGAGAGGAGGTCGATTCGTTCGAGATAGAACATGACAACCTCGCCCCAGTGACCCACGACCACCTGAAGCTCGGGGAACCTGTCGAAGACACCGCTCAGAATCAGACGCAGCAGCTGCACTCCCGCGTCATAGTGCCACCCAATCCGGTGAGATGCGAAAGCCGCCTCGACCGGAGGTGTGAAACCGCTGTAGTACGCTTCGCGCACACTGGGGAGTGGCGACTGCGGGTGCAGATAGAGCGGAGCATGAAGGGCAGCAGCGGTCTCGAAAATCGGGAGGAAGTCTGGATGGTCAATCGACTTCTCGCGTGTTCGCCCGAAAACCATCGCGCCGTTCAGCCCAAGCTGGGTGATGGCGCGTTCGAGCTCGCGGGCTGCGTCGGCCGGCGACGACGTCGCAAGTGTCGCGAACCCCTGGAAGCGGTCAGGATTGCGGCGCACGGCCTCGGCAATGGTGTCGTTGGTAGCGGACTGAAGGCGCACCGCGTCCCCGCTTTCGAGATTCTGCACACCGGGAGTGCTTAGAGACAGCACCTGCACATCGAGGCCCGTGGCGTCCATCGCCGCGATACGCTCAGGTCCGACTTCGGCGAGACGTCGGGCATTGTCGCCGACGGACGACGGGGCCAGCGCCAGATCCTGCCACTGCGGCTCAAGTGCCTGCCAGGCGGCGAGAACGTCGGCCGTCACCACATGCTCCTCAAGGCCGATGAGTTTCATCGCTATCGCTCCAAATGTTCAAAGTTGATCGGGCCCCAGCTGTTCATCGTCGCCAGGTCGGCCTCCCAGGTCTTGGGTCGCTGCGGGAAATCGGAATGCCACGGTCGCGGCTCGAAATAGCCGAGCTCCTCGCTTACGATCGTGTCGAGCTGGGTGAATAGCTCGATATTGTTGCCGTCAGGGTCACGGTGGTAGGTGAAGATGTTATGGCCTGGCCCGTGACGACCGGGGCCCCACTCCAGTCGAACGTCGCGGCTCGCCATGTGGTCAAGTAGCAGTTGGAGATGAGTCGAGTCCCGAGTCTCGAACGCGACATGGTGCATTCCGCTGAACTTAGTTGAGGCCATAAAGTTGGCGGCGTGATGGTCAGAGTTGCACCTCATGAACACGAAAAAGTCGCTCACTGTGTCTGACCACTTGAAACCGAGAAGGTCCTGATAGAAAGCCTGCATAGGGGCCAGATCCGGAGTGAAAGCAGCGACGTGGCCCAGCTTGGTAGGGGTCAGGGCGTCGAAGGCACTGACCCTACTGCCTGACTGTTCGTCGTATAGATGGATGGGTGTGCCCGTCATCGGCTCGAGCACGACGAGGACGTCCGGCGTCGCGGGCCCGATGTCGCTGCGACGTTCGACCGCGTATCCCTTGTCTTTCAAGCCGTTCTCTGCGCTGTCGAGGTCGCCCTGGATCTGGAAACCGACAAAACTGCGAGCCTTGGCATCGGGTGCTTTCTCGATCACCATCGAATGGTGATCGAACGACGTCGTGAGAAAGGCACGCTTACTGTCGCCCTCCACAAGTACGAAATCGAGGGTGTTCGTATAGTGATCCACCATCCGGTCGACATCGGTGGTTTCGAAGCCGACATATCCGATCTTCGACACCATCGCGGGAGCCTGGTCTGGGGCGGTAGTCATCACTGACCTCTTCCTCTTTACTGTGCCTCGTTGCGCGGTGACCAGCTCCCCGCGTGTGGGGAGCCGTTCTGCAAACTGTAGACAGAAGATTTCGATCTGTCTACACTAAGTTTGACCGCGCCTTCTAAATCCCCTATCCACCCTCGTGCGAGCGGAACGCAGTCAATGGAGAATGCCGTGACAATCGACACAGAACGAACCCTGCTTCCGCCCACGATGAGCGCAATCGTCATCCGTGATTTTGGGGGCCCCGATGTGATGCAGCTTGAGACGGTCGCGTCCCCGGCCGTGTTGCCTGGTGAGGTTGTGGTTCGAGTTGGAGCGGTTGAGGTGTCGCGCACGCGCGACGGCGGCACTCGGTCAGGCAAGCACCCGTTTTCACGAGAAGTGACCTTGCCTCATGTTCTCGGTGGAGACTTCGGGGGCGTGATCGTTGCGGTGGGGGACGGAGTCGCCGGATCTCTCGTCGGCGCACGCGTTGCCGTGATGAACCACCATGTGTGCGGGGTGTGCGCGGCGTGCCGATCGGGTAACGACAACGAGTGCGCGGAGCTGGAGATGATTGGTATCCATCGCTGGGGCTCATACGCTGAGTACACATCGGTGCACGCTGACCAGGTTCACCGTCTCCCGGCCGGCATCGACCTCGCCGAAGCAGCGGCGCTAGCGGCGACCGGCCCGATCGGGCTCACACAATTGCGCACGGCATTGGCCGGCCCCGATTCGGTGATTCTCGTGACCGGAATGACGGGCGCTCTTGCAAGCGTCGTCGCTTCCCTCGGATCGACACTTGGCGCGACGATGATCGGTCTCAGCCGGCGGGCCTCCAACGCTCCCCGCGGTGGTCATATTGTGCTGGACTCCGCACGTCCCGATCTTGCCGAAGCGATTCTCACGGCCTCGGGGGGCCGAAAGCCCACCGCCGTCATTGACAACGTATGCGCTCCTGACGTCTTCGAGAGCTATTTTCCGACGCTCGCCAACGGTGCCCGAATTGTAGTCTCAGGTGCTATTGGCACTCCCGAGATGCCGGTTCTGCCGGTGCCTGCTCGAACGCTCTACAGCAAGAGCATTGCCCTGATGGGGGTTCGCAGCCATACGGTACCGATTACGGCAGAATTCTGGCAGCTTGTCCTGGACGGATTCCGGCTACCCGGCTATCTCATCCACGAATATCCACTCGAGCGGGCATCGGCGACGCACCAGGCAATCCTCGAAGGCACGTCCATCGGACACACTATTCTGCGCGTATCGCCCGAAATCTGACGCGAATCGTCTCACGCCGGCATGCTCTGCTGAGGTGCGAAACGCAGCGCCTCAGCAGTGACTCGTGCCCGCGGCTGCGCAGCGGCCTCCGCGTACACAATGTCCAGCGCACGCTGCAGGTGATGAAGGAGGGCCGCGATACACGTCGTGGCGTCGCCGGCAAGCGCCGCATTCAACATGTTTCGATGCTCCACCTGCGAGATGGTGAGAGCTCTTGTCGCCTCGCTCGCCGGGTCGTTGTAGTCGTGATGAAGGTAGGTGAGGCGATACCGTTCGCTGTTATCCCAGAGATCCTCGAGGAGTCGCGCCACCCGCGCTCCCCCACCGACGGTCAACCCGAGATGAAACGCCCTGTGCTCGTCGCGGAACCGGTCGATATCGAGCACGGCGATCGCTTCGTCCATCGCCGTGACGTGGTTCTCTAGCACCGCTCGTGACGGTGCTGTCAGGTGAGCAATTGTTGATGCGATGGCGACTGGCTCGAGCGCGATCCGGATCGCGTAGATTTGGTCGAAGTCATCGAGGTTCAACTCAGAAACGCGCATTCGTCGGTTGAAGTCCCCGACGACGAGATTCTCGGCTAGAAGACGACGGAGGGCCTCGCGCAACGGTGTACGACTGATGTCGAAACGGGATGCGAGCTGCACCTGCGAGAGGATGGCGCCGGGCGCAAGCGCGCCGGAAAGGATCTCTGCCCGGAGAGCGCGATAGGCGAACTCGACGCTGTCTTCAAGCCGGTCAGCGGCGGCGGTTTCTGAAGTCGAGCCGGGCAAGCTCATGCCTTCAGGGTCTGAGTGATCGTGCCCACGCCCTCGATTGTAGTCGTCAGTCGCTGGCCCACCTTCAGGAACTGTGGCGGTTTGTGCCCCATCCCCACGCCAGAGGGAGTTCCGGTGAAGATAAGGTCGCCGGGTCGTAGCTCGACGACGGCCGAAAGTCGCGCCACAAGGTCGGGTACGGAGAAGATCAGGTCTCGGGTGTTTCCGTTCTGCAGGATGCGGGGCTCGCCGCCTTCGGGGTCGACGACCGAACACGTGATATCGAGAGAGTTCAGGTGGCCTGTCGCGCCGATCTCATCAGTGGTTACGACGGCGGGTCCGGTGGGCGAATACCCGGCGAACGACTTTCCGAGCGCGAACTGTGCGGCCGGCGCCCCCCAGCTCTGCACTGTCCGGTCGGAGAGATCTTGTCCGACCGTGAGTCCTGCGACCGCAGACCAGCCGTCGGACTTGGGGATGTTTCGGCCGCCGTTGCCGATGACAACGACAAGTTCGGCCTCCCAGTCGACGTGGTCGCTGGAGAGCGTCACGGTTGCGTTTGGACCGGTGAGGCTCGACGGGAACTTGGTGAAGACCAACGGGTTCTCGGGAAGAACCATGTCTGCCTCTGAGGCGTGGTCGGCATAGTTGAGTCCCACAGCGAAGATCTGCGACGGTCTCGCAACGGGGGCGGCAAGGTCTGACTGGGAGTAGCCCTCCGCCGCTGGATTGGAGTCGACCTCGATCGGCATCGCCCACGCGATGAAAGCGGACCATGAATCCCAGACCGATTGGGAGTCGGGGCCGAATGCTCCTTCGCTCGCCACAGCGATATCTAGGGCTTTGGTCGCGCCAAGCAAGACGGCTCGACCGGACAGGTTTGCAATGCGCAAGGTGGTGCTCCAGTTTCAGTAAGCGATAGGCGAGTCCATGCGGATCACCACATTTCGGGCAGGA
The DNA here is from genome assembly GCF_040549465.1 of Glaciihabitans sp. UYNi722. Classification (NCBI taxonomy): domain Bacteria; kingdom Bacillati; phylum Actinomycetota; class Actinomycetes; order Micrococcales; family Microbacteriaceae; genus Glaciihabitans; species Glaciihabitans sp. UYNi722. Next base: position 21,041 of record NZ_JBEPTL010000008.1, read on the forward strand.
AAACCTCGGGTTTGACGGCGGGCTCGTACTCCGCGTTGCGGGTGCGCTTGTGAATCTCGGAGAACCCAAGACCGGCGGTGCGTGCTGCAACGATTTTGTCTGGATCGAAGTACACACCGATCGGATTCGCGCCGAATTCGTCGGAAGCCCACATCCATTCGCGCCCTGCAGCCCAATCGCCAAAGGCGTCGACTTGGATCTCGACCCCATTTCCTTCTGGATCCTGGTAGTACATCGACATCGTCATGCCATGGTCGAGGTTCAGGAAGGGCACGATGCCCTCATCCTTAAGACGAAGGTAGTTGTCGAGCCACTGGTCGAAGTTTGCGTATTCAAACGCCGTGTGGTGCAAGCCAGCGGTATGGCCTTTGTCGCTAGGCGCTTTGAGGCCGGGAAGCGCTAGGAGCGCGATGCGGTGATTGGCTTCATCGTTGGTGAGCCATGCGCCGTTCTCGGAGTAATACACCGGCTCGAGCCCAGCGATCTTCTCGTAGAAAGACACCATCTCATCGAGCTTGAGAGTGGCAAAAGTTGTGTGATGGAACTTCGGGCGGACGATGGGGCGAGGTCGGCGGTCGCTAGCCATGTTGTCTCCTTCGTTGGAGGTAGGTCTGCGTCTTGCGGTCAAATAAACTGTAGACAGATTTTGCAAGTCTGTCTACACTCGATGGACAGTGCAACATTACACGAAGGAGTGTCACTCACATGTCCAGAGGAACCCTCAGCGTCCCGAAGGTCGTCACTGATGCACAGGGCCTCTATGAGCTGCTCGCGACTCACGGCGACCAGCACGATCGCGAGGGACGGCTGGCTGACCCGGTAGTCGATGCACTTCACGACATCGGTGCATTCGGCGCATTCGTTCCTCGTGACCTTGGGGGCTCCGAGTTGACGCCACGCGAGGCGATGGATCTCTTCAGTACGCTCGCTTACGCGGATGCTGCCGCCGGCTGGGTATCATTTGCGATTGGGTTCGGTACGGGGCTTCCTGGCGCGTTTCTGGATCGCGACACCGCGGACGAGCTCTTCGCGACTCCTCGCCTCGCAGTCGCGGGACAGGGCACCCGGCCCGGAAAAGCTGCACCCACCAAGGGCGGGTATCTCCTTAGCGGTGCGTGGAGTTTTGCTTCCGGAATCAAGCACTCCACGCATTTGCTCACCACAGCGCTGGACACTGAAACAGGCGAGGTCAGGGGCTTCGTCCTCCCAGTCGACCAGGTCACCTTTGACGACAACTGGGACGTGATGGGCCTGAGAGGAACCGGGAGTATCGACTACACCCTCAGCGATATCTTCGTCCCTTCTAACTACAGTTTCTCGGTGGCAAGTACGACTCCGATCACCGGCGGTCACCTCTACCGCATTGGGGTCGGCAACTTCGCGACAATTAACCATGGAGGCTGGGTGCTCGGAGTCGGCCGCCGGTTGCTCGACGAACTAGCGGCGTCGATCCGCGCCAAGGCGGGCCAGCCCGGATCTCTGGCGTCGAACGACGCCTTCATCGAAGACTTCGGGAACGCCGAGGTCAAACTGCGCGCCGCGAAGGCGTTCCTCTATGAATCCTGGGGTGAAATCGAAGAGGTGCTGGAATCCGGAGATCCCATTCCGGTGCGGCTCGAGACCCTCACACGAGCCGCCCTGAACAACGCCACCTGGCGAACCCAGGAGATTGCCACCTTCGTGTACGCGTCGAGCGGCACCACCGCACTGCGGCGCGGGACGATCCAGCGGTTCTTCCGAGACACTCACGGCGGAACCCAGCACATCTCTTCGTCGCGTCTCATTATGCAGTCGGCTGGGCAGGAGCTCGCGGGTCTCGCAGAGGGTAAGCGCTGGGTCCATCACTCGCTCAAGTAGGCCATCGCACAACCGAGGAACAGGAGTAAAACCATGTCGGGATTTCCCGGAGCGCACGCAGGTCGTGTTGCCCTAGTCACCGGGGCTGCCGCCGGACTCGGGCGCGCCTACGCGGAGCGTTTAGCTCGCGACGGCGCCCAAGTCGTCGTTGCGGACGTCAGCGATGGTGCGGCCACTGTTGACACAATTACCGCGGCCGGCGGGCTTGCCGTGTACGCCCCGGGAGACGTGACGTCGGTTGAGTCGATGACCGCGCTTCGCGACTTCACCTACAGTGAGTTTGGACGGTGCGACATTCTCGTCAACAATGCGGGAGTTCATCCCCATGTCACTTGGGACGAACTCGATTTTGACGAGTGGAGGCGGGTGATGACAATAAACCTCGACAGCATGTTCATCGCATCCAAGGCTTTCGCGCCGGGCATGCAATCGAAGGAATTTGGCCGCATCATCAACATTTCATCCACGACGGTGGACCTTGTGCAGCCTGGTTTCGTGCACTACATTGCCAGCAAAGCAGGTGTGGTGGGCTTCACCCGGGCTCTCGCCACCGAACTTGGCCCTTACGGGGTGACTGTCAACGCCGTGCTGCCGGGCCTCACCAAAACAGCCTCAATCGCGGCGCAGTGGGAAGGCACCCCGGTCCTTGATCAGGTGGCGTCGATGCAGGCCATCAAGCGGATCGCGGTACCGTCGGACATTGAGGGTACGATCTCGTTTCTCGCAACGGACGACGCCGCCTGGATTACGGGCCAGTCGATCGTCGTCGATGGTGGCCAGGTTCGTCACTGACCTCGTGAGGGGGCCACGCCAATCTGTGCCGCCCCTCTTTCTTACTTCGCTCTCTTGTGATCGATGCGGAGTGCCGGTTCGCGCTCGTGCGACGGGTGCGAACTGCTGGACGGGGATTCCAGCAGGTGGGCGCCGCTAAACTTGTCCCCCGCTATCTGGCGTGCACTGGTCAAGACGAAGTCCACGCGAACACCGGGTGTGTCCAGGGCGAGACCGACAACCTTGTCCCCGATTTTGATTGACTGGAGCTCGCCCGGGCTCGCCCGAGGATGAGACGCTGTGGGGTGCGAGACTAGGCGATAAGCCAGTCGAGAATAGCTCCCTCCGCCTCGGCGATAGAGGAGGAGGCGTCGGTGCTCACCCAGTGGACATAACCGTCGGGGCGCACAAGTATTGCGCGAACCCCGGAAAATTCCGCGCGTGCCCCACTGACGACTCCCGAGGTCACGACGACTGCGTCCGACGCAAGTTCAGAGAACGCTTCGTCCCCGGTCATGTCGAGAAGGAGGAAGCGTCCGCTTGCGAGCAGTTCGGCAATTCGCACCAGTCCGTCACGCGTCTGCAGGGTCGCTTCGGGTACCGGCCGCCCGAGCAGTGGGTGGTTTCCTGACGCCGCGGGGTAAGGGTTGGTCAGTCCATTGAGTTGCAATCCGATGGCTCTGTTGACTTCGGGCAATGGCAGAATCTCACGACTAAACATCCGTTTGAACGCAATGCCCTCAGAGGAGAAGTCGAACTGCACCGCGCATTGCGCGCGGACGCTTTCCAGAAGATCGACCGCGACGGGCATTCGTTCTGACTGGTAGCTGTCTAGGATGCGATCGCTTGCGCGCCCCTGAACCACGAGAGCGAGTTTCCATCCGAGGTTGAATGCATCCTGGATGCAGAAGTTCATTCCTACACCCGACGCTGGGTAGTGGATTCGGGCGCTCTCGCCCACCAGGAACACGCGACCCGAGCGCAGACTATCGGCCAGCCGCATTGCATCGGTGAAACGTGACGCCCACACCAATTCGTCGAACTCGATGTCCAACTGAAAGATGTCTTTTAGACATTGTCGAACTTCGGCAGCTGTCACCGGCTCGGACTTGTCGGCGAATCGCCGGTCGGCGTGTACGAAGTTGAATCGTGTGATCTCGCCACCGTCGCTGAAGGGGAATGAGGCTGCCCAGCCCTTCTCGTTGTCGACCATCGCCCGCCCGTGTTCCCAGTGCATATTGACCGGAACGTCAGCGATGATTCCAGTGAAGGTGCCATCGTGACCGGGGAAGGGGATCTCCGCGAGTTTGCGGACCGCGCTGCGACCGCCGTCGGCTCCGACGACATAGTCTGCGGTGTAACTCTCCCGTACCCCGTCGGGCGTTTCCGCATTCACGGTGACTTGGCTCGCATTTTGATCGAGGCCTACCACGGTCCGGCCGCGAATGATGCGCGCGCCGAGTCCCTGTGCGCGCTCCATCAGAAGTTCTTCGGTGACGTTTTGTTGAAGTACCAACCGGTACCCGAACGCTGACCGCAGGTTCGACCAGTGGATCGGCTGTAGGCCCGCCCAGATATGGAACGGAATGAGGGGGTTGTCACGGATCTGGCGAGCACGCGCAATGAATTTTTGGGCGAGCCCCCGGTAGTCGAGCAGTTCCAATACCCTCGGCAGTACAGTTCCAGCTCGGGATTGCACCCCCTCTTCACGTCGCTCAATGACGAGAACGTCACATCCAGCAAGCGCTAGTTCCGTCGCTAACGTCAGACCGGCAGGTCCGGCGCCGACCACGATAACTTGCGCATCCTTACTCATTTCGATTCCTCCCTTTCAGAGGTGGAGGTGACTCTTTCGACGAAGCGAGCGATTTGACTGAGATACCGCGGGTCATCGAAGAGTGGGTCCTCATGGTTGGCCTCGGGAATAAGGACTACCTCGCAGCGAATCCCGATGTTCCTCGCTCGTTCCGCGAACGTCTGCGCGTGATCATGGTGAGCGAGAGCATCGGAGAGTCCGTGTAGAAGCAGTAGTGGCGGCGTCGTCGGCGCGAGGTAACTCACCGGGCTCAATGCCAGCAACGCCTCCTCGGTGAGTCGCTCCTGCGGCACTCCTGCGAGTGCTGCGGCGCGAGCTCGTGGCGACTCGAGCCCCTTGGGAAGGACATTCGCGATAATCTCATCCGGAATCGTTAGACCGGCCGGTGGCCGAAGATGGTCGACGGACGAGGAGAGGTCGTAGCGGCCGAACAGGCCGACGAAGCCGGCGAACTGGAAGTCGGATGTGAAGCAGACGAGGGCCCCGAGATGCGCGCCCGCGGAGGCCCCCATGATGACAATGTGTCGCGAATCGGGCGCGAGCCCCTCCCGAATAATCCAATCAACAGCAGCCTCGATGTCATCACGCTGCCCCGGATACGGTGTCTCGGAGACTAGGCGGTAGTCGGCCGAGACAACGGTGATCCCTTGTGCCACCAGGCCAGCAAGGCGTTCTTGGTGGTCGGCGCGTGAACCGACCACCCAGGCTCCCCCGTGCAGGTACAAGACCACTGGCGCCCCCGGTGAGGCGCTGTGCACGTCGAGGGCAAGGTGCGTGTCGCCGTGGATGACAAATTCCGCAGTTGTGGTCATTGGATCTTGGAATGTTCGCCGAGAGTGTGCCAGGTGCGATTGTGGTAAACGAGAGGAGGGGCAATTTCTTGCTGGAGATTGTTCTGGTCTGGCGAGATGGCTTCAAGCGCTTCGACGGCGATCACTGTTGAAGCTCCGGCGTTCATCCGGTTCACGATCCTGCCCCGGATCCAGACCGGGGCGGAGGGGAAGTATGGTTCACCCGTCGGGGTACGAGTCCACCGGGACGTGTCCGAGAAACGATCGATGCCGCTGGTCGCGCAGAGCTTGGCGATGTCAATTTGATCGGCGCTTAGAAGGTGGACGACGACGGTTTCGGCGGCAAGGATTGTCGGAGTACTCGACGATAGGTCGGATACGGAGAAGACCAATAGTGGGGGCACCGCGCTGACCGAGATGACCGAGGTGGCGGTGAGGCCCACCGGCCCGTGCCCTGCATCTGCGGTGATGACTGCTACGCCCCCAGGGTGGTTGCGAAACGCTGACTTGAACTCGTCAGGGGTGACGCTGCTCGCGGGCGTGAAACCTGATATGAGGGAGCTGGTGTCACCAGACTGGACCCCAAAGTTCCGCGTCTCGGGCGACTTGGTGCTCCTGTTGCCGAAGCTCTCCATGATTCTTCCTTCTTTGGAGGTCAGTGATCGCTCGAGGCGATTTACAAACTGTAGACAGAATATTTGGTTCTGTCTACATATTCGTGGAATATCGTTCAAATTGATTCAGGCCGCCTCGGCGAGCAGCCGAAACCGAAGAGGCCGTGAATCCGTGCCACTGGCGCATAGCGGGAGGAGAGTGCCCGTTAATTCGCTCGCGACCAGTCGCACACCACTTAGCCGTGCCAAATGCAGAGGAGCCGGCTCACCAATCGCCGAATCGGCGGATTGATCGAACCATTTATGTTCGAGATCGATTTCTCCACTGCACGACTAGGCCGAGCACGTTGTCTACCTGGCAGCAACAACACCGCCCCGGTACGTGGCCAGTTGAACGATGCTGATTCACGAAGTTACTGCGGTCACGCGCCGTCGAGGAAGTTGTTGCTGCTGTCGCGTAGTTGCTGCTGTGTGGTGGTGTCGTAACGCATCGAGCCGCCGAAGGACTACGAGCAGCGTTCGGTCCCGTTCCCGCAGTTCCTCTGCGAGCCACTCGGCCGCCAGATCGCGGGCCGCCAGCCCGACGCGCCGGTGTTCTACGGCATCCGCACCAAGACCTGGCTGCGCAACCACCTTTTCCGCGTCGGCTGGTTCGACCGAGCCGCGACCGAAGTCGCCCTCAAGGGTCTCACCCCTCACGAGCTGCGGCACACCGCCGCAAGCCTCGCAGTCTCGGCGGGCGCTCACGCGAAAGCGGTGCAGAGGATCCTCGGGCACGCCTCCTCCGCGGTGACCTCGACGTCTACGCGGACCTGTTCGACGTGGCCCTCGACACGGTCGGGGAATCACTGAACCGCGTCGCAATGCAGACCTCCATCGCGGATGTACTCGCCGATCAGCGAAGCCCCTCCTGGGACCATCTGCCCGCGCTGCCGAGTTTGCAAATGAACACACCCGGACCCGGTCTCTGAACCTCTGCACTCTGGGCGACTCTCAAGGGGTCTCCACTCTGGGCATCATCGGGCACGGTTCAGGAGTCCTAGAAACCCGCGGCGGGTGTCCGGGCGGCAGTTCGGCTGCACCGTTTGTAGCCATTGTGTAGCCAAAACCCGATTTCAGGCCTTACGGCACCGTTCGGTAGAAACGCAAAACCCCCGGCTGACCGGGGGTTTTGTTTTGGTGACCCCAACCGGATTCGAACCGGTGTTACCGCCGTGAGAGGGCAGCGTACTAGGCCGCTATACGATGGGGCCGTATGGACAACTCATCGAGTATGCCACACCGCAGCAAGGGTAGCCAAACGTAGCCTCCCAGCTGTCAGGGCAGCGGTGCCAGAACCCGAAGAGCACCCGGAACGACCTCGATGTCGACCGGGAGAGGCCCAACCCGCTCGCCGTCCGCGTAGGCGACCACGTCATCCGCATCGATCGTCACTCGGCGAACCCGGTGCACAGCGACGCGCGGATCACTGAGATGCGTGCCCTTGAAGACGCGCGGGAAGATGCGCAGAAACCGCACGCGGGTGAGCCGCTGCACGACCAGTACGTCCAGCATCCCGTCGTCGAGGAGTGCGTTAGGTGTGACTTTCATGCCGCCCCCGAGTGAGACGCCGTTGCCGACCGAGATGAGCACGCCCGTCGTCATCGACTCGACGCCGTCGAGTGTCAGCCGGTAGGTGATGGGCCTCAGCACCGTCAGTTCGATGAGCATCGCCAGGTTGTAGCGGCTGGGGCCTTTCGGCCAGCTCATACGGTTCGCGCGCTCGTTGACCACGGCATCGAAGCCGGCGGAGACCATGCAGGCGAACCAGGTCATACCGCCGTCGGAGCGGGTGACTCTGCCGGCATCGATGACCCGAGCGGACCGCGTGAGAGCCTCGAGCAGTGCACGGATGGCACCCTCGGTGTTGTCATGCGGGATGCCGAGCGCGCGGGCCATATCGTTGCCCGTTCCCGACGGCACGATACCGAGCGGCACCTTCGTGCCGGCCACCAGGTTGGTGCCGAGGTTGACCATTCCGTCGCCGCCGACGACCACCAACGCGTCGGGCTTGGTGGCCAGTGCACGTCTCGCCGCGTCGATGAGATCCTGGTAGGTCGGTTCGGTGAGCGCGGTAACCTCGTGCCCCGCTGCCCGCAGAGTCTGCACGACGGCAGGCCCCACCGTGCTTCCCTTGCCGAACGAGGCTGTGGGGTTGATGGCGACGATGATTCGCTTCGGCTTCGTCGTCATCCGCTCATTATGACGGGTCAGGGCTCACCGCGACGATCGCTCAGGCGGCAAGGCGCACGCGACGCAGCAGTTGCGCATTGAGCGCCACGACGATGGTGGAGACAGACATGAACACCGCCGCGAGCGCCGGGGGCATCAGGATACCGACACCGACGAGCACGCCAGCCGCGAGAGGAATGCCGAGCACGTTGTATCCGGCCGCCCACCACAGGTTCTGCAACTCTTTGCGGTAGGTGGCGCGGCTCAGTGTGAGAACATGTGCGACGGCGCGAGGGTCGCTGGAGGCCAGCACGATGCCGGCCGACTCGATCGCGACATCCGATCCCGCGCCGATGGCGATGCCCACATCCGCCTGGGTGAGGGCGGGAGCGTCGTTGACGCCGTCGCCCACCATCGCGACGCGGCTGCCGTCCTTCTGCAGGCCACGCACCACCTCCGACTTCTGGCCGGGGAGCACCTCGGCGAAGACGGTCTCGATGCCCAACTGGCCGGCGACCCAGTTGCCGACCTCGTGCGAATCACCGGTGAGCATGGCCACGCGCACCCCACGCTTGCTGAGGGCCTCCACGGCTCCGCGAGATTCGGGGCGGATCACGTCGGCGAGAGCGATCAGGCCGAGCACCTCGCCGCCGGCCAGCACGAAGACGACGGTCTTGCCCTCGGCGCTCCGCTCACGGTTGGCGTGCACCAGTTGCACCGGCAGCGAGATTCCCCGTTCGGTTACCACGCGCTGGCTCGCGACCGTGACGACCCGGCCGTCGACCGTCGCCTCCGCGCCGCGACCGGCCAGCGACTGGAATCCGCTCGCTGGCGTCACAGTCAATTCGTCGGCACGGTCGACGATGGCCCTGGCGATCGAATGCTCCGACCTCGCCTCGACGGATGCCGCGAGCCCCAGCACCTCGTCGATACTCACGCCGTCGGCCGGCACGATCTCGGCGACGCCCTGACGCCCCTCGGTGAGGGTTCCGGTCTTGTCGAAGAGCACCACATCGATGCGACGCGCGTCTTCGAGGGCGAGCTTGTCCTTGACCAGAATTCCGGCATGGGCCCCCTTCGTGGTCGCGATGAGCGACACCAGCGGGATGGCGAGCCCGAGCGCGTGCGGGCAGGCGATCACGAGCACGCTGACCACACGCTCGAGCACGAAGCCCGGGTCGTCGGGCTTCAGCAGGAACCAGACCACCATGGTGATCACGGCAGCCCCGAGGGCGACATAGAAGAGGAGGGCGGCGGCCCGGTCGGCAAGCACCTGCGCACCGGACTTGCTGGCCTGAGCATCGGCGACCAGTTTCATGATTCCGGCGAGCGCAGTATCACCGCCGAGCCTGGTGACCCGCACGGTGAGCGCGCCGCCGCCGTTGATGCTGCCGGCGATCACCTCCGCGCCAACGGTCTTGCCAACCGGGCGCGACTCCCCCGTCAGCAGCGACTCGTTCACCTCTGACTCGCCATCCGTAATCTCGCCGTCCGCGGGGATCGCTGCCCCGGGGCGCACCAGCACGAGGTCGTCAAGGGAGAGGTCGGCGACGGGGATTGTCAGCGCCTGGTCGCCGTGGACGACATCCGCCTCATCCGGGAGCAGCCTGGCCAGCTCGCCGAGCGCGTTCTGCGCTCCCATGACGGCCGACATCTCGATCCAGTGACCGAGCAGCATGATCGTGATGAGGGTGGCGAGCTCCCACCAGAAGTCCATGCCGTCGAGACCGGGCGTCACGGCGAGGCTATAGCCGAGGGCAACCACGATACCGAGCGAGATGAGGGTCATCATGCCCGGCTGGCGGGACCGCAACTCCATCACACCACCGCGGATGAAGACGAGACCACCGTAGAGGAAGAGCACGATACCGAAGACAGCCGGAATGAACTGGCTGCCGGCGAAGCGCGGGCCGGTGAGGCCCAGGATGTCCTGCAGACCGGTGGAGAAGACCAGGGTCGGGATGGTGAGCGCCAGGCTCAGCCAGAACTTGCGCTTGAAGATCGCCGGGTCGTGGCCCTCATGACCGGAGTGGTCGTGGCCGCCGTGGTCGTGGCCCGCGCGCTCGTCGTGGTCGTGCATCTCGTGCGAATGCTCCGCCGAAAACGCAGGAGAATCGTGCTTGGACGCCGTCGAGACAGTGCGCGAGGCATCCGTTTCAGCATGATCTCCTGCGTTTTCGGAGCCCGCAGGATACAGGTGCGTGTGGTCGGTCATGACTTGCCTCCACGGTTGTTGCTGAGTTCGAACACCTTGAGAAGTTCGGCGACTGCCAGGTCTTTCTGGTCGCCGCCCGCCGCGAACATGTCGGTGACGTGCGTGCGCAGATGGTTCTCCACGAGCAGCTTGTTGAGGCTGCCGAGCGACTTCTGGATGGCGAGCGACTGCGTGATGATGTCCATGCAGTAGTCCTCGTTGTCGATCATCTTCTGCAGTCCGCGCATCTGGCCCTCCAGGATGCGACTGCGATGCATGGCACGCTTTTTCAGGTCTTCGATCATGCAACCGTAATACCCCCTAGGGGTATTGATCACCAGTCGGCTCGACATCCGCCGCGGAGTAAGCTCATCGCATGCGAGTAACCAAACAAGAGCACGCCTGCCTCATTATCGAAGCCTCCGGCAAGACCCTCGTAATCGATCCCGGATCCTTCACCACGGCGCTCGTTGGCCTCAGCAACGTGGTCGCGATCGTAATCACCCACGAGCATGCCGACCACTGGACAGACGACCAGCTCGACCGCATCCTCGACCGCAATCCGGATGCCGTGATCTTCGCCCCGGCAGGCGTCGCCGCCGCCGCTCCGTCCTATGACATCACCGTGGTGAACGGCGGGGACAGCACGCAGGTCGAGCCGTTCGACCTGCGATTCTTCGGCGAGAAGCACGCCGTCATCCACGGCTCGATCCCCGTCGTCGATAACGTTGGCGTGCTCATCAACGACACCCTTTACTACCCCGGCGATTCCTTCACTGTGCCGGAGGGCGTGGTTGTCGACACCCTTGCCGTGCCGGTGGGGGCTCCGTGGATGAAGATCGGCGAAGCGATCGATTACGTGCTCGAGGTCAAGCCCCGACGCAGCTTCCCCACCCACGAGATGGTGCTGTCGACAGCGGGAAAGTCGATGGGCAACGCTCGCATCCAGTGGGCCACAGAGCAGAACGGCGGAGAGTTCTTCCCGCTGGAGCCCGGAAATTCGATCGACCTCTGATCAGCTTCAGGAGAGCACGTCTTTCGTGCTGAACCGCCCGTAGGCCAGCGCACCGAACAGCACAATGTAGGCCGCCTGCAATATCGCGTTGCTGCCGAACGAGTCCCAGGAGATCGGTTGGCGCAGCAGGTCGCCGACGCCAAGCCAGTAGTGGGTGAACAGCCACGGATGCAGCCAGTCCAGTTGCGGGAGCGAGTCCAGCACCTGCGACACGATCGAGAGCACGACGGTGGCGGCCATCGCGCCCACCGGCACGTCGGTGAGGGTGGAGATGAACAGCCCGATCGCCGACAGGCCGAGCAGCGAGATCGTGACGTAGACCGCGACAAGGAGTGATCGCACCAGCGATTCCGGCACCGCGATGACATCACCCGAGAGCAGTGTGGTCGGGCCGACAGGGAAGAGGGCCACGCCGATCAGGGTGCCGGCGACGACGACCGTAAGCGTCGACGCGAGACAGAACACCGCCGAGGCCAGGTACTTGACCACGAGCAGGCGCACTCGCCCTGCTGGGCCAATCAGCAGGTAGCGCAGCGTGCCGGCGCTGGCTTCGCCCGCGATCGCATCTCCCGCGACGACGCCCACGGTCAGCGGGAGGAAGAGCGGGATCGAGATGAGCACGCCTACCACTCCGACGAAGAGTCCGTTCTGAGTGACCTGGTCGAGAAATGCCGGACCGCGCCCGCCACTCGGTGACCGCGACAACCGCACGGCGACCGCGATCAGGATCGGCACGAGGGCGAGCACTGCGAGCATCGCCCAGGTGCGCCGCCGACGGAAGAGTACCGAGATCTCCGAGCCGAGCAGCGCCCATCCGAGCGACGGGCGGCTTCGCACGGCGTTCGTCTCCTCGGGCGTCGCGCTACTGGACAACGTCGAATCCGTCCCCGGTGAGCTGCACGAAACGATCCTCGAGGCTCGGCTGCTGCACCGAGAAGCCACGCACGCGTACGCCTCCGCCGACGAGCGCCGCGACGATGGTGTCGGGTTCTGCCGAGTGATCATGGAGGGTCGCGGTGACGAGGGTGGAGTCATCCGCCGCCTGCTGCGCCGACAACCCGAGACCTGACAGCACACCGACGGCGAGGCCGGCATCCGGGGTGAGCAGTCGCAGTTCCGGCAAGCCGACCTCGCGCAGTTCGTTGAGGGTGCCCTGCGCGACCAGTCGTCCCGCGCTCATGACGGCGGCGTGCGTGCAGACCTGCTCGATCTCCGCCAGCAGGTGGCTGGAGACGAAGATCGTCGTGCCCTCGGCGGCCAGTGAGCGAATGAGGTTGCGCACCTCGCGCGTGCCCTGCGGGTCGAGTCCGTTGGTCGGCTCATCGAGCGCCAGAAGTTCGCGCGGCGTGAGCAGGGCGTTGGCAATGCCGAGACGCTGCTTCATGCCCAGCGAATAGGCGTGCACCTTCTTGCGGGCGGCGTGGGTGAGCCCGACGCGCTCGAGCGCCCGCTCGACCCTCGCACCGCGGGTGGCGGATGGCGCGTACCGGTCAGCGGTGTCGAGCCTCCGCAGGTTCGCCTCCCCGGACAGGTAGGGATAGAAACCCGGTCCCTCCACGAGCGCACCCACTCGTGGCAGGACAGCGCGCAACTCCCCCGGCATGTCACGGCCAAGCAGGCGGATCGTGCCGCTGGTGGGAGTGGCGAGTCCCAGCATCATGCGGATCGTGGTGGTCTTGCCAGAACCGTTCGGGCCGAGGAATCCGAATACGGAGCCCCTCGGCACCGTGATGTCGATATCTTCCACCGCCGCATGGCTGCCGAAACGCTTGGTCAGCCCACGCGTCTCGATGGCCGACGCGGCATCATCGGTCACAGTTCGTCGGTGTCTACTTGGCCGCTGCGACGGCTTCGAGTCGAGCGGCGGGAACCGATCCTGCGAACACCCGTCCGTCACTCGCGAAGTAGACGTTCACCAGCGCGGTGTGCAGCAGGCGACCACCGGCGGTGGCCGTAGTGAGCTGGGCGAACATCGATGAACTCGTGAGCTTGGTGATCTCGGTGGATGCGGGCACCGCGAGCACAGCGTCCCATCCCGTACCGACCACGCCGTGCTGCGGGGCGGAACCCGTCGGCTTCTTCAGCTCACTCTGCTGCGGAACAGCCTGCTGTTTCACCGTGACGCCCTTCGGTGGCGTGAAGTCGAAGAGATTGGCGGATGGCGCCTGAAGGGTCAGCGCGGAAAAGGCGAGGCTGAACGCGGCATCCTTCTGTCCACGGGCGAACAGGTCGATGCTCAAAGGAAGACCGGTCTGCGAGTCGACGGCGATCGACACCGACGAGATGAGGGTGTCGGATGCACGCGGCTTGAGCACGAGGTCATACGCGGTGCGGCCAGCGATCCTGGCATCGGGGCCGACGCTGACTGTGGTGGACGAATCGACGGCGGCGAGGAAGCGCTTCGCCAACTCACCAGGAGTCTGTTCGGTGCCGGGGGTTGCGGCGCCGGGCTTCGATCCCTGGTGTGCCGGGAGCGTCGCGTGGGTGGCCGTCTTGGCGCTGGAGTCGTAAAGCCAGACATCGCTGCCGTTCTTGATAACGTCGCGCTCAGCAAGCTTGTCCATGATCTGGAATCGCGTCTTCGTCGCGCCGTCGACATACACCCGAGCGGTGTACGAGCCGACGAGCACACTGAGTGCGGACGAGGCGGAGGAACTCGATCCGGCCCCGGTCGACGGCAGTTCGGGGAGGCCGAGCTTCGACGACTGTTCGAGGGTACCGGAGAAGTCCTTGACGGAACTCTGGCCGACCAGTTCGAGCACCTGCTGCGGAGTCTTGGTCGGCAGGTTGGCTGCGGCATTTGCGGCCACGGGTACGGCGATCGCGACGGATGCGATGGCCACAGCTGCAACGACGGCTGGCACCCAGCGGACTACGGAACGATTCATGATTATTGGCCTCCAGCATCGCGACGAGGAACGCGATGGTGTGACGCTACGCCTCGATGCTCACAGTTTGCTGGACTTTCTGACACCGGATCACCGGGTGACCGCGAAGGGCTGATTTCGTCGGTCATCACGGGTATCTTCGTGCCATGGCCACCGAGTCCATCACCACTCGCTCCGTCTCCGATGTGCCGTGGGCTGATGTCCGCGCTGTCTTCGGAACGCGCGGTGACCCTGCCGGGTGCTGGTGCCAGTTCTTCAAGATCGGCAGTGCCGAGTTCAGTGGCAGCCCAGCGCAACACCTGGAGGCGCTCCTCTGCAACCAGGTGAAAGACCAGGATGTTCCGCCGGGAGTGATCGCCTATCTCGATGGCAAGCCGGTCGGGTGGTGTGCGGTCGAGCCTCGTTCGAAGTATCCACGCATCCTGCGTTCGAAGGTGGTGACCGGCGGCAGCCAGGAGTCGCCAGAGGACGGCACGGTCTGGGCGGTCAGCTGCTTCGTCGTGCGCACGGGTTACCGTCGGCGTGGAGTGAGCGTCGAACTCCTGAATGCGGCCATCGCGCAGGCCAGGCGTCTTGGAGCTCGGGTGATCGAGGGCTACCCAATCGACACCGCCGAGAGGAAGGCCAGTTCGGCGGACCTGTATCACGGCCCTCTCTCGCTCTTCCAGAATGCGGGCTTCGAGATCGTGTCTCGACCCTTGCACGGCAGAGCCGTGGTCAGGATGGTCCTGGACTAGTTCGTTGTTCGGCTAAGGCAGTTCGCCGAGGCTCACGGTCCCGATTTCGTCGACGCGCCAGCCCGGGTTGTGCGCGATCTCCCAGATGATGCCGTTGGGGTCGCGGAAATGACCGTGGTACCCGCCAAAAGCAGCCGCCTGCGGCTCCTTGACGATCGTCGCCCCGGCAGTGATCGCCGCCGCGATGGCTTCATCGACGGCGGCCGGACCGTCGACATTGTGAGACAGCGTGATCCCGGAAATCGCCTCGGCCGACGCCACGCCGAGGTCCTCGCGGAACTTCTCTGCATCGAAGAGCCCGAGAACGAGTCCCGGTCCCACCTGGAAGAAGACGATCTCTCCCGGTACATCGAGGAGAGGTTGCCAACCGAAGCCGTCCCGGTAGAAGGAGCGCGCGGCATCCAGGTCGGTGGTAGCGAAGGTAATAAAGTGAAGGCGAGGATCCATTCGCGAAGTCTGGCAGCGGCACCCGGCACGATCAAGCGTCCCTAGAATCGATGGTCATGACTTCCACCATTCTGATTCGTGAGGAGCCTCCGGAATCGGATGTCGCCTTGGCCCTCGGAGCCGAACCAATGGATGACCTGGCCACTCCGCACGGCTTCGTCCTCGTCGCCGCGCTGAATCACTTGTCGCCCGACTTCTCCGCCCTCGCCTCTTCCAGCTTCTCATGGGTTTTCTGGGATTTCGCGATCGTCTTCTGTTCCTTCTTCAGAATCTTCTTCGCCGCCTTGACCGGGTCGTTGTCGGCCATATCTGCCCCTCTGTTCAATGATGCTGCGAACGTTAGTCCGCCTCGACGGCTTCGTACAGTCACGCGCCACCAGACTCAGGAAGCCGATCTGGCCTCTGGGGCAGACTGGCGTCGGCCGAGGAGACGCACCGACGTGGAGTCGCTGCGTTCGACTGTTGTTCTATCGCCGACGATCTCGACGATCGAGATGAGTGTCGTGGGGCCGACAAGCAGCAGGTCGACGCCGTTCTTATGCAGGAGCGGTACCAGTTCCGTCGCGCCTCTCGCGACTACCTCCGAGGCCCGCCTGGCGAAGATCTCCGCCATCGCCTCTGTTGCCGCGTAGTTGCGACCACCATGGCGGACCGTTCGCGTGTACATCGTCCGACGCCGACTCATCGCGCGGACCTGGTCCATGACAGCACGTGCTCTTCGGGGCGGACCTGCTTCGCCGATACTCCGGTGAAATGGGCCGTCGCTTCAGCCAGGGAGTCGAACACGAACCATTCGAAAGCCCGCCCGAGCTGAAACACCTCATAGGCGCCGTTCTTCGACTCGATGAAACCGAGCACCCGCCGCGCGTCGTCGTTGGGCAGGCGTGAATCACAGACGCGCCATTCGCCATTCGACAGTGCGACGATCTCGATGGCATCAGCTGGCTGGCGGGTGCGAGTGGCCCTTTTCATCTGCTTCTCCCCTATGCAGTAAGTAAAACCCCGCAGGAAAGCTCTAGACAAGGGATTGACTTTAACCGCTAGCGTGGATGCGCCTATCGTTCGACAACGATCATGGTCGAGGGGCACAATGAGAAGTCCCGGCGTAGGCACATTCGTCGGCGCACATTCAGCCCGCACTGTCGATTGAGGGTTCATGGGTCACCTGGTTTATGGCATCTCGGCGGAACACATCGATCTCGACGACCGCACCCTTGCACACATCCAGGCCGTGATCGCCAGCAAACTGCGGCGTAGCGAGAGTTTCTGGATCGAGTTCGTGCACGACGCGGGCAGAGGCGGCAGACGAGACGTGATCTGGGTCGACGACGCGATGCCGTTCGTCTTCCGTTACGGCTCTGCCGCGCATCCGAAGATCGACAGGAAGTCGCTGGATGATCTGCTCGGGCAGGCGAGCGATCGCGGTCGCATGATTATCCGCTCTCACCCTCTCGGCCAGGAGAAACACACATGAAAATCGTCGTCATCGGTGCCACCGGACACATCGGCGGATACCTGGTTCCCCGGCTGGTGGCGGCAGGTCATGAGGTGGTGGCGATCAGTCGCGGCCTGCGAGCGCCCTACCGCCCACACCCAGCCTGGAACAGCGTCGAACGCATCACCGCGGATCGCAGCGCAGAGGATGCCGCAGGCACCTTCGCGGCGCGCATCGCAGACCTGAACGCCGATGCGGTCGTCGACCTCGTCTGCTTTACCCGGTCGGCGGCGGAGCAACTCGTTGAGGCGCTGCGTGGACGCGTGGAGCTGCTGGTGAGCTGCGGCACGATCTGGGTGCACGGCACCGCGACCGAAGTGCCCACCACCGAGGATGCGGCCCGCCGGCCGTGGGGTGAGTATGGCGTCGGCAAGGCGGAGATCGAAGAATTGCTGCTGCACGAGTCCCGGCGTGCCGGTGGCCTGCGTTCGGTGGTGCTGCATCCCGGTCACATCAGCGGCCCTGGCTGGAAGGTGATCAACCCGGCGGGCAACCTCGACCTCGACGTCTGGGAAAAACTGGCCACGGGTCGGGAGGTGGTGTTGCCCAACTTCGGGTTGGAGACAGTGCACCACGTACATGCCGACGACGTGGCCCAGGCCTTCCAGCTGGCGATCGAGCGACAGAGCGAAGCCGTCGGAAACAGCTTCCACGTGGTCTCCGACCGCGCGCTCACCCTCCGCGGTTTCGCGGAGGGTGTCGCGGGCTGGTTCGGACGGGAAGCCGCTCTGCGGTTCGTGCCTTTCGACGAGTTCCGAGACCAGACATCCGCCGAGTCAGCCGCAGCCACCCTGGACCACATCTCGCGCAGCCCGTCGGCGAGTATCGATAAGGCTCGTCGGCTGCTCGGCTATTCACCGCGCTACACGTCGCTTGAGGCCGTCGCCGAAGCTGTGGAGTGGCTGCGACAGGATGGACAGCTCACGCTGGCGTGATATTCCGGCTTCAGGGGCCGGGTGATCATCGTCGCGCTGCGGGGCGGACTGCCCGAAGCCAAACCATAAGAGATGCACCGCAAGATCAATCATTTGCAACACCCACACGAATGGAGAACCATCATGACCGTCAAACTCGGACTACTCGCCCTTCTCGAGGCCAAGCCCGGCAAAGGCGAGGAACTCGCCGCCTTCCTGGCAGCTGGCAGGGCTCTCGCTGTCGCCGAGGAGGGAACCGTCACCTGGTACGCCTTCAAATTGAGCGATACCAGCTACGGCATCTTCGACACTTTCGAGACCGAGGATGCCCGCCAGGCCCACATCAACGGTGAAATTCCGAAAGCACTCGGCCAGGTCACACCCGAGTTGCTCGCGAAAGATCCCGACATCCGTCCTATCGACATTCTCTCCGTCAAGTAGGCGGCTGACGAGGAAGGCTTGCCTCAGCGTGTGGAGGCGTCTGAGACGCCGAGCTCGCGGGAGACCGCCGCCGCCGCCTCGAGCAGCATGAGGTGATTCCCGAGGACATCTTCCTCCCCGAGGTCTGGTGAGCAACGTCGACACGAATGTTCCCGTTCCCATCCTTGCTCGAGTCCGGTAAGCCTCACGCAGGCTCACGGACTCGCGCCTTTCACCGGTCGATTCCGGTCAGTCGGAGCGATGCCGCACGGTTCACGCAACGAACCCAGGCCCGACGCGCCGTCTCTTGTTGAGCGGCGATGGTGCCGACGACGCTGAACATACTCCGCCAGAGAGTCGGATCCAGCGATGCTTTCGGCGGATAGTAAGCAATGAACCAGCCATCGACGAGTTGGGCATCGGCCCGATGCTTCTGTGTGGTCAGTGCGGCGATGAGGCCGTCGGTATATATCGCGCGCACGCGGTCGGCGTCCCCGCGAGCGCACATGATCGTCGCTCGACCGAAAGGTTTGGCATCCAGAATGTTGATCCACGCGGCCGAGACGTCGAGCGGCGAGGGAATACTGCGCCCACTTCGAAACGATGCCGCGACGTGATTTTCAGGAAGCTGCACCGCGAGGTACCGGACAGTGATCCCGACGGTCGAGCGGTTACCGGAACGATCCTGGAACACACCGCTTTCGGCGTTCACCCCATCCTGTGTCCCGCTCAGGTAGTCGGAAACGCGTCGAAAGGAGATCGTTCGTTGACCGAGCGGTCCGGGCGTTCGCTTCGGGTCTGCCAGCGGACGCACAGTGAAGCCGTTTGCACGCGCGAAAGTAATCCGGCGCGTGAAATGGCGCCAGGCCCGAGGTTGAACGACTCGTCGCCCGATGAGATATATCCCGACGGAGACGAGAGCTATCACTACCGTTGCTTGGACATCGATGAGAACGTCTTCAGCGCTCTCGCCCCTCGCCCATTGCACGATGGTGGTGATGGCGAATATCAGGGTCAGCGCTCCGCCGCTTATCGCCGTCACAACGATCGCCGTGAGCTTCTGCTCGTGCGGCATCGTCGAGGTCTTAGCGCCGAAACCGCCGGCGAGCACTTCCGCACGCAACGCCGCGACCCGTTGTTTGGGAAGCTTCGAGGTCAGGGGCGAAAGTCGACTTCATCCAGGTCCATCCCGACATGCTAGACGCAGCAGATCAGGCGACCGACCACGACCTTGTCCGGCGGAATCGGGACTCACGCGAGCGACGAGATTGTTGCTGGGGTACCTGGACTCGAACCAAGAACAAAAGAAATATATGATTTCCCTTGACCTCAGCATCTAAAACTATTGATTTCTCGCTATTTAGAGGACACCGTCAAGGTCTAATTTACCACTCGGTACTGAACGGTTCCGAGGGTTTCGGGCTGTTTCTGGCCACCGTCAGAGGTTCTTGGCCACACGTCGCCTGGAACCGTTGTCGAACTCGAAACCCTCTGCTATCTGCACAAAGAGATGACAACCAGTCCGCCAGAGCACAAATCGCCAACGGCGGGATTGTGGCATCCAACGAGTGAGCGGTCACAGCCGACTGATTGTCAGCATCGGAAGCACAGAAGTCCCCATCGGTTGTCATCAGCGTTCCGAAATCCGACGGGGAGAGGCTGATTTCAATACCGTGCCATTTTTACAGATACATGAAATCCCCACAGGGCGACCGCGGGCTGGCGAACCGGATAGACACCTGTCTGCTTCGTATCTAATTCGCGTTCGCCTTCAACCACGCGAATGGATCCACAAATGTTCCTTGGATCGAAATACCAAGGTGGAGGTGAGCGCCTGTGGAGGCACCGGTGTTCCCCACCAATCCGAGAGTCTGGGCCACGGTGACGATCTGGCCGACCTTCACGGTCGGCGAGCCGGCGATCATGTGGGCATAGGTACTCTGCACATTTTGCCCGTTCACCACGTGGTCGACTACAACATGAGTGCCGTACCCGCCACGGTCTGCAACTACCGCGCTCACGATGCCAGGGGCAATGGCACCAATGGCAGCGCCGCCTCCAGGCAGAAAGTCGACCCCATCATGAAAGGACGAGCAAGCACCACATGGCGCGATACGCGGTCCGAATCCACTGGCAATTGGAACGTAGCTGGGAAACGGCCACTGAATCGTCCCCGCCGGATTATTCGTGTAAAGGAAGGCGCCAACGGAACGAAAGCTCCGAACTGGCTTGGCCGTAGGAGGAGGCAATGTCACCGAATAACCGTCACGGCCGAGCGGTCCCGAGGTGGAGATTGCGACTGCCGCAACGGCTCTAAAGGACTGTGAACTCGTTTGACTGTCTTGGCTGGCTGACGTTGCGGGAGGGACCTTGTAAACGGCCGCAGCAGGCAACGAGGTTGACACGATTAGCGCGGAAACTCCCAGTACGGCCGCTACTGCGGTGAGCTTCGAGGTCGCGCTGCGGATAATCGATCGATGAAGCCCAAGACTTGCCGTCGATCTTTCGGCATGCCGAGACTGTCGTCGCGTCAAGGATCGCATCTCGCCCGTAGGAGCCGACGGTATTACTCGGGGGTGTTTATATGTCATAGATATTTTGTGGTTCCACCATTAAAGGTTCTCTAGTTTGCACAACACCGATCGCGGTGGAGAAGGAAGGGCTCTTGTCGGGTGATCGGAACCGTCCCTACAACCTCCATGGTATTGGATGCGACGGGAAAGTAACGAATTGGTAAACGCGCGCCCCTGCGAACTTGCGTGTGTACACGATTCGCGGCCCGAGGGGCCCTATCTCAAGCCGCGCAGAAGTCAACGTTCCTCAGGTGACCGAGACAACGCCCATCATCCCGTTGTCTTCGTGATCGAGTATGTGCCAGTGATAGACGGCCGTGCTAATGAATTCGTCGAAGGCGATGCGCCCGCGGGTTCGACTGCGAGCGGGGACGTTTACGACGTCCTGCCAGATCGGAGTGGTGGTTGCGCGACTGCCGATCTCGATGACCTGCATCGGCCACACATGCAGGTGGACGGGATGATCCATCGAGCTCGTGTTGCTGATGGTCCGCTGCTCGACGCTTCCCGCCGCAACGGATTGGTCGACGCGGCCAAGATCGAAACTCCGGCCATCGATAGTGAATTGCATCATTCTGCCCATTCCCGAGCCGCCGATCACGCGGACACACATTGGGCCTCGCGAATAGACGACTACAACATCCTCTCGGACCCGGCACTGGTGTCGAGCAAGTTTCCCCGCTTCGGGACACTGATTAGGTCGACGGATTTTTTTGCAGTCGCGGTGCAGTCCTGCTGTTTTAGTTTCGCCGGTCAGGAGACATAGGAGAAGACGCCCATCATTCCGCGTGCCGCGTGGTAGGCGTTGTGACAGTGGGTGAGCCACTGCCCGGGATTGTCGGCGTCAAATTCGAAGGTGACTCGCTGCTTTGGACGCACGATGACCGTATCTTTACGTGCCCCTCCGTTGGCCAGTTGGAAACTGTGCCCGTGCAGATGGAGGGGGTGCCACATGGTGGTCGAGTTTGTGACGACCACTCGAACTCGTTCACCGGTCCGCACCTCAAACGCTCTCGCAAATGGATTCTTCATATCGAATGATCGTCCGTTGATGCCCCAGCTGTACTTCGCCATCGATCCGGTGAGGTCCAACTGATGTGTGCGATCCACTGTGGCATCGGGAAGGAGGACCGATGCGTCGGCCTTCAGCCGACCGCCGTCCGTGACGACCCCGGTCAACTGCGTGGGCATACTGAGCGGCGGAGTGGAAGCCGGGCCGGTGGAGATGTAGCCGACGGCGTTGCCTACCTTGCCCTCTGGCAACGACAGCAGCGCAGATGTTCCCTCCTTCACGGTAACGAGTGCGTCGATTCGTTCGCCCATGCCCAGGACTACGGCATCAACACTTTTCGGTGTGGTCGGAAAGCCGTCCGCATGAGTCAGAAGCATTTGTTGCCCGGGGATGCCGATGCGGTAGGCGGTATCCGCGGCCGCGTTGATGATTCTCAAACGGATTCGGTCACCGGGTTTGGCCGCAAAGGTTTCCGGTTCGCTGGTGGAGCGTCCGTTCATCAGGTGGACGGGTATCTTCACATCGCCCGCATCGCCTCCAAGGTAAGCGCTCGTTGAATTCATGAGTACGGGCGACGAACTGTCCATTTTCATCCCCGACATTCCCATGCCCGCCGTCAGCGCGGTCAGAACGCTGTCGGGCGTTCCGCCGAATCCGTCGAGCCAATCGTCGAGCACCACGACCCACTCCCGGTCGTAGGAGAGCGGCTCTTGGGGATCGTCGATGACGAGTGCCCCAAAGAGGCCACGGGCTCGTTGCATCTCGACGTGTGAGTGATACCAGTAGGTGCCCGGGGTGGCCGCCCGAAACTCATATGCGAATTCCGCACCGGGCTTGACTGCCTGCTGAGTCAACCCGGGAACACCGTCGGCAGCGTTCTGAAGAGCAACTCCATGCCAATGGATACTTGTCGCCTCGGTCAACGAGTTTGTGACCGCGACTTTCAGTTTGTCGCCGGCCGTCACACGGAGGGTCGGGGCGACGAGCGCCCCGTTGTATCCCCAGGTTGAAATCGATTTCCCGGCAACCGAGGTCATGAATTGTGCAGCAACCAGTTGCGCCGCGGTGGTGTTTCCGTTCCAGTGACGTCGTGTTTCGTTCGTGGCGACGAGGGGATCCGTTGACAATATTCGGTGGCGACCCGAGGCCGGCGACGAACACGACGCAAGGGTCGATACTGCGACAGCTGCCGCGACGGCCGCCAGAAAAGTTCGTCGTGCAAGCAATTCGCTCATGGTGGATCTCTTTCGTAGGTAGTGCTGATGAGGTGGCCCCGGAGGCGTGAGCATCAGATCCGATGGTGGCTTGGGCGTTCATCCCAGCCTGACTCCGCGCTGTTGCATGAATGGAACCGGGTCGAACGCCACTCCTCCGGATCGGAGTTCGAAATGAAGGTGACACCCGGTGGAGCCTCCCGTGCTTCCGGTCCGAGCGATCAGCTGGCCGGCGGTGACTGTCTGCCCGTTCGACACCAGGCGACCGCCATCGATGATGTGCGCATAGGCCGACTGGATGCCGTCACGATGATCGAGAATGATGAAATTGCCATACCCACCGTTCAGCCCGGAGAAGCTCACCCGCCCGCTTGTCGCAGCATAGATGGGCACATTGCATCCGCCTGCGAGATCATCCCCGTTGTGGAGTCTCCAGTCCTTGTAGATCGGATGGATACGGTACCCATAGGGACTGACCAGGCGACCTGAAGTGGGATCTGCCCAGCCCGACGGGGATACCTTTCCTGCCGAACCTACCCTCGCCGCAGCTGCCGCAGCTGCCGCAGCCGCGCGGGCGGCCTCCCCTGCCGCGAAATCGGTTTCGGTCGCTGCCCGTTTTTCGGTCAACACGGTCAATTGCGCCTGGAGGTCGGCTTGGTTCTGAACCTGCTCCACTACAGCGGCATCGGCTGCCGCTGACGCAATTCGGGCGCTGTCTAAGGCTTGGGATGCAACGGCTCTCAGCTGCTCGCGCGACTTAGCGGCACGATTCGCCTGGTCTGTAAGGGATTGCGCCGAGTTGCGATCCCGTGTTGCTTTCGCATACACCCCGCCGGCGAGTTGTGCGAGCTTGGTTTGAAATCCAAGCCGAGAGAGTAGCTGTCCAGAATCTTTACTGTCGGCAAACAGCCTCATCGAGAGGTTTTGCCCACCAGTTCGGGCAAGTTGCGCCACAGTTTGTCCGGCCTTCGCTCGAGAAGAAGCGGCAAGCGCATTGGCGGTGTCGGCCTGCTTCCCCAGAGCGGTCGCCTTGAACGCAGCCTCTTGGAATTTTTGGTCGGCGGCCTCGTACTCTGCCCCGCGCGACTCAGCCAGCGCGGCCGTCTGTTCCGATTGAGTCCGAAGAGTTGCCAATTGTCCTTGGATTCGAAGGACCAGTGCTTGTGCTGCAGCCTCCGAGGCACGGGCTGCGGCCACCTGGCCCCAGGTCGGGTATTCAACCGCAGAAGCCCGCGCGCCTGGTAGCACAACAAACGAGGTTGTGAGAAGGACCACGATTCCCAGAGTCGCGAGAATTCGGTGCCTTTGCGGGCCGTCGATCCGACGGGCCTCTTCTACCGCATCCCTCATTATTTTCCCCCTGCTTGGTGTAACGGTTATTAGATGGGAAGGACAACGCCACCGATGAGCGCCTGCAGCTGGTAAAGCCACATGGTCCACAATCCGCTGACCATGAGCACGCCGATGAGGATAAGCGCGGCACCACCGGCAATGTTAATGGTGCGGACATGCTCCTTGAGCCATCGGATCCCGCCAGATGCCCATTCGAATCCGAGGGCGACGAGCAAAAAAGGAATGCCGAGGCCGATACAGTAAAACGCCGCCAGTGCGGTTCCCCTGCCGACGGTCGCGGATCCGAGGCTGAGCGCCGAAATCGCAGCGAGTGTTGGGCCAAGGCATGGGGTCCAACCCAATCCGAACACGAGGCCGAGAAGCGGAGCTCCAGCAAGTCCGACGTTCGGCCGGATGGGCAGTCGAATTGTCCGCTGCAATTGAGGTAGCGCGCCGATAAACACCAGCCCCATCGCCACGAGCAGAATTCCCATAATTCGCGTGATCGGGTCTTGCCACCTGATCAGCCAAGATCCGAGCGAACCGAAAGCTGCTCCGTAGGCGATGAAGACGGCCGCGAATCCGAGAATGAATAAGGTGACACCGACGATCACTCGCCTTCGGGACCGGTTCCCGTGGGAACCCGCCATCCCCCCGACGTAGGCGAGGTAGCCCGGCACCAGAGGAAGGATGCAGGGCGACGCAAAAGAAACGAGGCCCGCGAGCACCGCGATCGGTACCGCGATGAGAAATTGTCCGTTCGCGATGATGTTCCCGAAATCATTGCCCATTTCGTTCTCCGGTCACGTGGAGTGCATGGGAGAGGAGTCTCGGGAGTGCTGTCATTTTTTGCCAGTGAGGATTGCCCCCGCGAGAATGAGGACCGCGGCAGCCGGGTATCCGGCAACGAGATCGAGCCAGCCGGGGGGTTGACCTGGTCCGAACGCTTCGAGGTGAGTCAACCAATGCACAATTGCCACCAAAGCTCCGACGATCATCAGCACTTGGCCGGCTCTTACGAACCGCCGGTGTCGGCGCCATTTTCGCGTCTTTTCGTCGGGTGAATCGCCCGCCGCTGGGGAACCTGTCGGTGTCATCGCCTTCTCCTCTCGTTGTGCTGTCGTGGGGTCGTCATAGTCCGGAATAGGAGTGCAAGCCTTTGAAGAAGACGTTGACGACACCGAAGTTGAACATCACCGCGGCAAAGCCGACGATGGCCAGCCACGCGGCGCGAGTCCCGTTCCAACCCCGGGTGGCTTTGGCGTGAATGTATGCCGCGTAAATCACCCAGATGATGAAGGTCCAGACTTCCTTAACGTCCCAGCCCCAGTAGCGCCCCCACGCCCGGTTTGCCCAGACCGCACCCGCCATGAGGGTGAACGTCCACAGAAGGAAGGCGACGATGATAATTCGGTACGCCATGGTGTCCAGCGTTTCCGCGTTCGGTACGGTCTTCATTAGTCGGTGCAGTTGCGCGCGGGCTCTGGCTCCCACACGACTGGAACTTGCAGCGGGACGGCCCTGGGCGATCTGAAGTGCTGACACCGCGAAGCTCAGGGCAAAGAACGCAGTTGCAGTCATCGCGACGAGAACATGAATCACTAGCCAGGCCGACTGCAGCGCAGGTGGCAAGGGCACAACGTCCACGTAGAAGCCCACGGACCCGACCCCGAGGAGCACCAGCATAAGTCCTACAACGAATGAGCCCAAGTAGCGGATGTTGAGTCGGATTTGCATCACCAAGAAAACGCCGACGATGATGAGGGTCGATGTGATTGAGAACTCGTACATATTTGCCCACGGGACTCGGTGAGCTGCCACTCCACGAAGCACAACTCCGCAGAGATGGATCAACCAAGCAAGCACTGTGAGGGCTTGGGCTATTCGTCCGGCCCGCGAACTGCCGGACTCGCGCACAGTCAAGGCGGGAGGTTCGGTGGCCACCAGGACATCCACAGTCCCCGATGATGAACCGACTGCATCACCACCCGCCGACGCGCGAGAAGCAGGCGACGCCTTGGCCGACACCGTTGCTTTTAAGGGGGCGGCCCGTTTCGCGAGATCGAGCGTGTAAGCCACGAGTGCGATCGCGTATATAGCCATCGCCGAGTAAATGAGCACGATGGAGATGGTTGAGGCAGAGAAGATCATTTTGGTTCCTGAATCGTTGCGATGTTTGACGCGGTGCGATGCTGTCGGGCTAGGGCCTCGATGATTGATTGGAGTCGTGGGTCGTCACCACGGGCAAGGCCCGCGTATTCGACGACCCACCCGCCGTGTCCGTTGTCGGTGATCCGTACCCACACTCGGCGTCGCGGAACGAATAGACCAGCGGACAGCCCTCCCCAAATGAGGAGAGAGAAGAGGAGCATCCACGTTTGGGTGGGGTCATGAGTGACTTGGAAGGAAGCGAATCTTTTCACTCCCGTCATTTCCACGCTGCCGAACCCGTTGGGCAGCGGCACCCGCTCCCCGGGAGTGAGTTGGAGAGCTTTTTCGCTGGTTCCACGTCCCGCAATCGGTGTCATCCGCGACGTGTCGAGAACGTAGACAGACTTTGCTGCCCCGGAATTTATGCCGAGATCCCCAGTAAAGACGTTCAGGCTTAGGACGGGATTGAGTAGGTCAGGGTAGACCGAGGCAGGCAGACCGGTTGACTGCTTAGTCTGGGTGGGATAGAAGAAGCCGATCATTCCGACCTGTCGAGAGAGCCCATCGGGAATCTTGACCACTCCCAGGCTGGTCAGGTTCGCATCCTGGGGAAGGAATGGAATCGTGTCGTTGAAAACCACCACGCCTTTCGGATTTCGAACAGTGATTTGTGGTGCGTAACCATTCCCGAGCAGATAGACGGTCTCTCCTCCGACCCCGAGAGGGTCGTTGACCTTAATGGTGGATCGTGTTTGTCGATTTGCCTGATCTGTGGTGACGGTCGCGTTGTAGTCGGTGACCATCCCCAAAGCCTTCATTCCCGACTGGGAATAGGTGACAGCAAATTTATTGAGGGTGAGGGAGTAAGGATCAAGCATCCCGTCGCTGAAGAGACGTCCAGCCTTGAAGGAGTCGTACGCTGAGCGCGTGTTGACGAACGTTTGCCCTTCAACGACAACCCGTTGGCCGGTGTATTGGAAGCTGCCTCCGATAAGGATCGTTGCCAGAACTCCGATCAGCGACATGTGAAAAATCAGGTTGCCGGTTTCACGCAGGTACCCTTTTTCCGCGGCGATCGACGACGACGTGCCCGATGTTGCCGGATCGTCGCATCGTTGGACCCGATACCGGAGCTTTTTCAGAAGTCGCTCCGCGTCGATGAGAAGGGTGGAGCGCGTCGCGTCCCCTTCGCCAGCAGCGATGTCGTGTTTTTCGTAGGCGGGTAAACGCGATAGTCGGCTGGGCGTCTGCGGGGGTGGTTGACTTAAGGCGCGCCAATGATGTCGGGTTCGAGGAATCACACATCCGATGAGCGACACGAACAGGAGTAGGTAAATCGCTGAAAACCACACTGAGGTGTAGACATCGAAGAACTGGAAAGTATCCAGAATTTTCGCGGTCGCCGGGTTCGCGGTGAAATACTGGGTAACTCCGTTTGGATCTGCGGTCCGTTGCGGGACCAGGGAGCCGGGAATCGCGCCAAGGGCAAGCAACAGCAACAGCAACAACGCAGTTCGCATGCTGGTTAATTGCCGCCATCCCCATCGCGCCCATTCGAGTGGCCCAAGCCGGGGCATCGACGCCGCACCGGATGAGGGGTCCACGTTTTCGAGGTGACCCTCGGGACGTGAACTTGTGGCCGGGCTGGGCGTGAGATCAACTTTCCCCATCAGAGTGCTCCCTCACCAGCGGCAGGGCGCCTAGGCGTGCCGGTGCTAACCGAGAGCATTTTCATGATCCCTCCGCGAGAGCATCACGGATGAGGGTTTGAAGGATTGACTGCGACTCCAATTGGCCGAGAATACGAGATGCGACCCGTCCCTTCTTGTCGATGACCACGGTGGTTGGCACGGCATTCGGTGCGATTTTTCCGGCAAATGCGAGTTGCTGGGCGCCACTGTCAACGTCGAGAAATGTGGGATAGGTGATACCGAATTCCTCGGCGAATGTTTTCGCCGTTGCCGCCTGGTCTCGAACATTCACGCCGACAAAGATGACCCCTTGGCTCTGATATTTGGTGTACACGGCTTCCAGGTCGCGCGCTTCAGCCCGACAAGGACCGCACCCTGCGTACCAAAAGTTAGCCACCACGACCTTGCCGGTCCATTCGCCT
The DNA here is from genome assembly GCF_040549465.1 of Glaciihabitans sp. UYNi722. Classification (NCBI taxonomy): domain Bacteria; kingdom Bacillati; phylum Actinomycetota; class Actinomycetes; order Micrococcales; family Microbacteriaceae; genus Glaciihabitans; species Glaciihabitans sp. UYNi722. The sequence goes on from NZ_JBEPTL010000008.1 coordinate 49,606, forward strand.
GCGGTGATCTCCTCCCCCGTGTCGAGGGTCCCTGCCAACGTCACTGCCTTCCCACGATCTGCCGGAGCGATCTCTGTCACGGCACCGTTCGTGACGTACCGAGGGTCGCTCGGCGACGGTCCGACACCAGGAGTAAGGGTGGAGGTGCATCCCGAGAGCGAAAGGAGCAGGACGATTGCCGTCGACAGGGTGCCGACACCGATCAGGCGCCCCATCATTTGGTCACCAGGGTTCGCCATGTCGCCCCGAGATCGGAGCTGGCTACAATTCCGCGCTGATCCGCCGCCAGAATCGTTGGGATGGGTGTGGCAGATATGGTGATCGCGTCGGCCGCCCCTTCGACTGTTCCGGTGGATTCCCACGGCATGTCGTTGGATTTCACCCACACTGCTCCAGACACGTCGACACCGACGAGTTTTGTCTGTCCGATGGTGCCCGCGGAGGCGACAAGATAGAGCGATGGCGCGTCGGAGATCGCATTAAACGTTGCGGCGAAGTCGTGGCTGACTTTCAACCCACCGCTTGTGGTTGCGTAAATTGTCCCCGGAATTGCCCGATCTGCCGCCAAATCTCGAAGCTCCAATGTGGCACCCGAAGTCCAGGTTGCCCCGCCATCACGGCTGACCTGAATGGAATTGTCAACACCGTCGAATCCATAGATCGTTGGTTCGCCAGGGCTGATGTGACTGACTTCAACATCATGAAAGTCGGAGGTCCCGTTTAGCGATATGACCGCCCAATTCTTTCCATTGTCTGTGCTCGATATGAGTCCGAGATTCCTTTCAGGCGACACTGTGGGATCAGGATGTCCGGAGGCGTACATGCGACCACCATCCATCGTGAAACCCATAGTGTCTTGGCGCAGACCAGCAATAGGTCCGCCCAAAGATTCGGGCCTGAGCGGAGAAGTGGTCGAGCCTGCAACCGAGAAGAGCCCCCGGTGGGTGGCTACGTAGATCGTGCCCGTGGTTCCATCAATTCCGAGGCCATGAACGTGGCCGAAAGAGGACGCGGATGCGGAGGGCGTCGGAACAAGAGGGGGACCGCTGGCAGCGCAGCCGGCGAGCAGCGTAACGCCCAGGAGGCTCCCGACCAGAACCACAATGTGAAAGCCGGTACGTTTGAAAAAGGGCGTACTCACAAGCCGACCTTCGCTTTCAAGTAGACGGACGGATCGATTGGGATAGCCCCTCCGAGGAAAATGCTGATGTGCGGGTGTGCGCTAGAGCTCGCGCCGGTGCGCTCGACATTGCCAATGATCTGAACCTTTTTTATGTGTTCACCGACGGAGACCTTGAGCGAACCGCGAAGCCCGTGACCGTAAAGGTCACTTACCCGCTGACGACCGATGACATGACCTAGGACCACGTAGACGCCGATGAAGCAGGTCGGCGCGGCTGCTGCGAGAAGGATCAGCAAGTCACTCATGCCGGCTTAGTCGCATCGAGGGTGGATACCGGGTGCCGTTCGTCGAACGGCGCCGCGACCGGGCGCAGCGCGTTCACTTCCGCGCGCAGCTTGACCAGCTCTTGTTCCAGTTCGGACGTTGGTTTCTGTTGGTGGCCTTGGGCAGTGCCGCGCATCATGAACCAGATCACCAGACCCATCACGATGGGGCAGACCACGACGGGTAGGACGTAGAGAAGTTGTTGCATTGTGTTATTTCTTTTCGAGGGTCAGTTCGTATTGGTGAGGCGAGGGAGGTGGCGGCCGAGAGCACGGTTCGACAGCCAGCTATCGGCGATCAGACGGTTTTCGGTGATCCGGCAGGGGGCTGAAAGCACATGGTTTTCGCCGATGAGAACGGGTGCGCTGCGAGAATTGGCAGCACCCGAAAACGCGCCCACCCCGTATACGGAACCGAAGCCGTGACCGGTCGGAGCGCGACCGATCATCGACGGGCGTGGCTTCCAGCCCAATAAGATCGCCACTCCCCCGGCCAGAATCGCAGGTGCGGCGATCGGGTGTGGCGCCGGAACCTTGTCGCCAAATATGCCGGGGACATCACTGATACTCAGCACGAGGCGAGCAACGCCGCGAGCAGCGTCCCACCGAACAACCGATTTGCCATTTGACCTGTTCGCCATTCGTTACGCCGCGGCTACCGCGAACTCCCAAAACTAATCTCCTAAGTAGATTAGGTAAAAAGCAGAGGCATGTCCAGCGGGCGCGAAGGGCGCGGCTTACATTTGGGAGGACATAGGCGCGTCCGGGCACATGCTGTGTTGCATTGAGGCCACTGCCGGGCTACCCAATACGAGCACAGGAAGGGCCAGGAGCAAGGCAACTGCCAAGGAGCCCGTAGCGGCTCGCAACCGGCTCAGCGGGTTGTGCGGTGGCAGAAGCCGGCGCACCCTTGCTGCAGCCCCGGCGCCTCCGGCAGCCAGGGCGACGGCCGGTATCCGGTGCAGCGTTCCGGTCGCTGCGACGGCGAGAAGCGCACCAGCGACGGTCAATCGGTTGGTGCGTTCAGCTGCCACGTCGTCCGCACGCAGCTCTACCAGCCGTGCTGTCTCCGCGGCGGCTTGCCCGAACACTTTCAGGCCAGAAAATGCTGTCGCCAAGGCGGTGGCGAGCGCCAACACCAGATCGTGGCGCTCACCAAGGTGGGCACGTTCGTGCGCCAAGACAGCATCGAGCTGATCCTCGTCGAGCGCGCGGAGCGCCGCGGTGGTGACTACGATGCGCCGATGGCGTCCCGGAAGGCAATACACGGCCGGGTCGTCGCACTCCAAAATGACGATTCCCCGCCCGGCATCACGTCGACCAACCATGTCCAGGACGCTCCCGTGCCGGGTACGCTCGCGCACCATGCGAGTAATCGCGGCGCCCAGAAACCAGAGGAACCGGCCGATGATCGCCAAGGCGAATATTGCTCCGGCGACACCCGCGGCCGCACCCCAGGGAGAGGCATATTGCTCTCGAAGGGCCATGACACAGGACCGCAATAGCGCCGCCAGGTCGCCGCTGATCTGCACCGTCGGCACGGTCAGCGCAAGCCCCGCCATTACGACCGAGGCCAGCACCGTCACGGTGAGCGCTTGCCAAGCGGCAATGCCTAGCCGTGGCGCCCGATCAACCCATTCCGCCCGCAACAGGAGGCGTGGCCCAACGACAGCCAGTAGAACCGAATAACCAATGAGCACAAGGGCCACGATCATGCGTCAGCGCCCCGATCGCGCGCAGCGCTGAGAAGGCGATGGAGTTCGTCGGCTTCCTCCGGTTGCATTCCCTCGACAAACCCGATCAGAGCGGCCGCACGGTCGTCGGTGGAAGACAGGGCCTCACGAACCAGCCCTGCAACATAGTCTTCGCGACTCGCGGCAGGACTATACCGGAACGCCCGGCCATCCCGTTCCTTGGTCAACCAGCCTTTGCGGCGCAGAATCTCGGTCACGGTCTGGATGGTGTTGTAGGCGGCGCCACGGTCTACTCGCTCGAGCACCTCGCGCACTAGCAAAGAATGGTCCGCTTGCCAAACGGTGGTCATGATCGCGTTTTCAAGATCACCGAACTTCGGCATGTCTCCTCCTTCGCGCGATCGGAACACCTCGCAGCCTTAGGATAAGCCACCAAGCACCGTTTGCACCTAATCACCTAAGTAAGTTAGGTGTACTCTCACCAGAAAGCCAATGGCCTACTCCAGTCCTGGTGCGATGAGAGGAATGATCTGAATGGACGGATCAAACGGCACGGGCGCGGGTCGATCTCCGGCTCGGGCCGAGCAACGCCAAGCCGGTTCCTCCGCGACTGCCCGGCCAACCATCAAAGAGCAGCGCAAGATGAAGCGAGCGGGAAAAGTCGCGGCTCTGAAACGGCAGCAGGCCAAAGCCGATCGCAATCGCCGTGTCGCTATCGTCCTGGGCGGGACGGTCGCTGTAGCGGCCGTTGTTGCCGTGATTGCGTTTGTGGTCCTCGGCGGGACCGCAGCCGGGCCGACCAGTACCGCCTCGATTAAAGGGGTTCAAACTTTCACTGGTGTCACTGCCAAGCACGTGGACGGGACAGTGAACTACCAACAAACACCTCCGGTCGGCGGCGACCACTCTTCCGTGCCGTTGAACTGCGCCGTGTACGCAGACCCGGTGCCCAACGAGAACGCTGTCCATTCGCTCGAGCACGGTTCCGTCTGGGTCACATACGATCCCGCGGTCATCAGCGGGGCCAACCTCGACACGCTCCGGAAGCGGATCCCCGCTACCTATGCGATTCTCTCCCCCTACCCGGGGCTCCCCACCCCTGTCGTCGCGTCAGCATGGGGAGCACAATTGAAAGTCAACAGGGTGACCGATCCGCGAATCAGCGAGTTCGTCGCGAAGTACAAGCTCGCGAAGACCGCGCCCGAACCCGGCGCCCCCTGCACCGGCGGCATCGACGGCCCCGGCAAACTGCAATAGCACTCCCAACAAATTACGCGCTATACAGCCCGCGACAGACCTAACAGTGAATTCAGGCGCCGGGTCGTAGGCTTTGGCGAATGACCAACCCGGTGTCGCGCCGATCGCCCGCGAAATGGCGTTGGATTGGCGCGATCGCGTTCGTGGTCCTCGTCAATCTGCTGTCTCTCGGTACACAAAGCGGCCAATGCATCGATTACGCCGCGGGGTCGGGAGCGGAAAGCATTTGTTCGAGCGGGCCTGCCATCGGAATTGCGGGCGCCTGGGCTGTGGGGATTCTGAGTTTGTTTGCCGTGGCTTACTTCATCTATAAATTGGGCAGGTCGTTGCACGCCCGGTGAGTACCGGAACCGCCGTGTCGCGCCACCACAATTCAGAGAACGGGCGAATCCCTATCTCCGTGGGCGGAACGGCCAGCGCTGCAGATCTGCGGTCAGGCCATCCAACGGCCAAGCCTGTGGACCGCGCTATAAATTGGGAATGCCGATCGAATGTGGCGAAGCCCGGCAAACACCCGCACTGTGCGCGCGAAGTGCGCCATTTTGGTGCACTGGCTTTGTCGCATTGTCAGGTGACGGTGAGTTGGGTGTACATTCCAGCGGCGTAGTGGCCGGGGAGATTGCAGACCAACTCATACCGGCCCGGCGCCAGCGTAACGCTCACCCAGCCTGAGGCTCCGGGCAGGATGCCTTGACCCGCGCCTTCTCCGCAGGTCTTGGATGCCTCCCCCAGACTGCCCGCCTCGTCGATCTTCCCGTCGCCGCCAAAGGGCTGGGTTCCGACAATTTGAGATTCGGGAAGGGGAAGGACAACCAGTTCGTGGGTGACGCTGCCCCCGTTGGTCACAAGAAATGACACAGACCCATGTCGGACTGTGGCACGGTCTGCGGTCAACCCCATGGCACCGCCAGACATCAGCCCACCGCCGCCGCCCATCATGGAGCCACCCATGTTCGTCAGGGAGACGTTCACGACCGTTCCAGAAAGGTTCGGCACCGTGCACGCCCCAACCGGTGATCCGGGCCCGCCACGGGTCAACCCGCCTCCCAGCACACCCACCGCCACAATCGACGACCCGGCGAGGAGCACCGTGGCCAGAATTCCGACGATCACCCACACCCGGGACGACCACTGTCTGACAGATGTCATTCCGGTCGCCGAAGCGCGGTGCGGCGGGCAAGATATTCGGTTTCATCAATCTCACCGCGGGCGAAACGCTCGTGCAGAATGCGCTCCGCCTCATGGTGGGAAGGGCGCGCACTGGTCGCCCCCGGGTCGGAGTGTGAGCGCCGAAGAAGGACGATAATTACGGCGACTACGCCTCCCCAGAACACAACCATCAACACTGCCATCGCGATCCAGCCGCCCATTCCCCAACTGTCGCCACCATATCCATACATAGCAAAACCTCCATTTACGTGAAAGGTAACCCCCCTGACGAGCGCCAATAGGGCACTAAGTCCTCACAGTGCGGTCGGGCTCACGCGGGAATTGCCCAATTTCAATCGATTATGGGCGAGTTCGACAATGTCAAAAATGGAACGCAGTCCGGAGCTGCCGGGTGCGCGTCGGCTACGACGTTCACACGGATCTACATCCGATTCGGCGCATCCCCCACCACGGTATGACTGAGGTCGGGATCAGGGCTCTCTTTTTTCCCCACAGTCGGGGCCGCGTGGCAATAGGACCTCCGGCCCTCGCGGGGACCGGAGGAAATAGGCAGGATTCTGGTATTGAAAAGGTCGTAATTGGGATTGATGGAAAGCGGGCGAGCCAGGTAGCAGTGGACTGGGTCATCGAGCGCGCACAACGATCCCCACTACAGGTGACCCTGCTCACGGCGGTGGACCCACTCGTCTCGGACTCCACTGACTGCTTGGCGATGAAGGCCGCCTATCAGCGTATTCGCGGAGCGTCGCCGGGCACAGTGGTCGACAGTGTGCCGGGCGGTCAACCTATGCTGGAGGGGCTAGCGGAACGGTCGAAGAATGCCGACTTGTTGGTGGTCGGCTCCCACCCGCACCGCTCGGTGCGCGCAGTGCTATCCGGCAGTCTTTCGGCCGAGTTGGTCAGCCGGGCTGGCTGTGCCCTGGTGGTGGTTCCCGACGACTGGACGCCCGGCGGAACGGCGATCCTCGTCGGCGTTGATGACGACGACAGTTCCGATGAGGCTGTGGCATTTGCTGCGGCGCAGGCAAAGTCTGATGATAAGGAACTGGTGTTGGTGCACTCGTGGCGTCCTCCCAGTGTGGGACTTGAAGGGATGGCTGGTTTCGTGGTCGACCCTGAGTATCTTGAGCAGGATCACCGCGCGCGGCTGGCACAGGTCATAGTCGGTCTGGAACGGCAGGAGCTGAAGGTTCGCGGTGTCACTGAGCTCGGACCGATCGGAGTCGTACTGGAATCCCAGCTGAGCGATGCTGCGCTGCTCGTCCTCGGTAGCCACGGTCATGAGTCGATCCTCGGAGGGCTGCTTGGATCAACAATCCAACATCTGCTCCACTACGGCAGCGTACCCATCGCCATAGTTCGAAACGGCTCGCGTTGGGCGAGTTCCGGCCAATAGCGGACGCGCGTTCACTCCTTCGGCTCACGATTGGTGCCGGCGCCCTGAGAAAAACTGGCCTCAGTCACCCTCCCCAGACTTGGGCACCGGTTCGCCTGGCAGCACCTTTGGGAACCTCCGTATGCAAGACTCGGCTCCACCGATCATCAGCTATGGGATGTGACATCGTGCAAAAGACTTCGTTGACCGCCCTCGCAAGGGCCGAACTGAATACGGCTCGCATTGTTTCCAGCGGCAGGAGCGCAAAGACCGTCTATGGCGGACATGAACATCTATTACGCCAAACGGTCATCGCGCTGAGAGCAAATCAGAGGTTGGCCGAACATGAGAACCCGGGAGAAGCAACTGTGCAGGTGTTGCATGGTCGGATAGTTCTCGCCGCCGGAGACGAGTCTTGGTCGGGCTGGACGGGAGATCTCATCATTGTTCCCGATGCCCCGCATTCGTTGACAGCGATCGAGGATTCGACCGTATTGCTTACCGTCGTGAAGCACCGGTGATCACAGGTCGATGATCTTTGCCCTCGCACCGAGCTCGAGGAGTTGGGCTACGGCTTCTGCGCCAAGTCGGGTGATTGGCCCGGCCTATTCGTTGGATCCCTTCGATCGACTCGCGCAGCAAGAGTCGGTCGATAACGATCGGCCACGGAATCGCCATTGACAGTGCTTGCTACAGCGAGCACACTTAGCTCGTCGCTCTGGTCCTCGGTGCCGTTTGAAAAATCGGATCGGGGACTCTGTGGTTAAAGAATTGCTTCCGCTACAAGGGCTTTGCCGAGACATAAAGGCACCGGAGCACGCGTGCGATCAGCCTATTCGCTGCGCGCAGTCGATTCGCCAGCCCTCCCGTCGTCAAATAGACACCCAGCGTCGGCCACCGTTCACGAGCAGGTCTGCCAAAGGTACAGGACTTAGGTCCCCAGAAGGCCTTATGCACCGCCGCTACCGTTTGTGGACAGCGGAGGAAACCGATCTCCGACACCGTCCCCTCTCAGAAGAGTCCGCACATGCCACCCGATGACCGCATAATCCTCGTGACGGGTTCCAACGGCCGGATCGGCGAAGCTGTGATGCGACGTTTTTCCGGGCGTTTCGCGTCGGTTGTTGGTACGGACCGTTCGGCACCGGCGCCGTTGCCGGGCTGTGTCTACGTGCCGATCGAGGTCACCTCTGACGATAGCGTGCGTGAGGGTTTGACGGCGATCCGTGAGCACCACGGCAACCGGATTGCCTCCGTCATCCATTTGGCCGCCTACTATGACTTCTTCGGCCAGCCCAGCCCGAAGTACGAGGACATCACGGTGTCCGGAACACGGCGGATGCTCGCCGCGTTACGCGAACTGGATTTCGAAGTCGAACAATTCATGTTCTCCAGCACGATGCTCGTTCACCGGCCGACCGAGCCTGGCGTCTTCATCAACGAAGACTCGCCGATCGAGGCCACCTGGGCGTACCCGAAGTCGAAAGTCCGCACGGAACAGGTGATTCGTGATGGGCGGGGAGCGATCCCCGCGGTGTTGATGCGGATCGCTGGTGTCTACGACGACGGCGGTCATTCGATTCCTATTGCAGGTCAAATCAAACGCATCCAGGAGCGTCAGTTCACCAGCCACTTCTACTCCGGCAGTACCGCCCATGCCCAAGCATTCGTGCACATGGACGACCTCGTGGATGCGATCGAACAGGCGGTCGACCGCCGTGCCGAACTGCCGGCCGAGTTCGCAGTCCTCATTGGGGAGCCGGATGCGCTGAGCTACGACGAGCTGCAACACACCATCGCCCGATTGGTCCTGGGTCGGTCTGGCGAAACGATCTCTATCCCGACGTTTCTCGCACCCTTCTCCAAACTGGGTGCCTTCATTTTGGAGCACCTGCCGGGCGCTGACCCGTTCCTGCGTCCCTGGATGATCGACCGCGCAAACGATCACTACGCCCTCGACATCAGCCGTGCGCGCGACCTGCTCGGCTGGAACCCGAAACGCTCGTTGCGCGACACACTGCCCATCATCATCGCCGGGCTGAGAGCAGACCGCTTGCGCTGGTACAAAGAAAACGGTTTGAAAGCGAAATTGTCACGAACCGAAAGAGCTACCCTCATGTCCCCGAAGGCGGCCCCATGAAAATGGCAGACGCTCCCGGATCAGGCGAAAGCCCAACAGGACGGGAAGACGCGGGCATCGGCAACAATGCGGGTGCCCCGAGTATCGGTATCAAGTCGGTGGATTCGCATGACGTAAGGGATGCCCCGTCCGACATGGCCATGTCGTCAGCCGACGCGGTTTCACCACCAGCCGGCCGCATAAAGGGCATCGGGTACTATTTCGTTCTTATCGTCCTTGGTGCGTGGTTGGCGACCAGCCCGGCGACATTCGACTACAACGACAAAGCGTTGGCGCTGAATGACATCATTTGTGGCGTCCTGATTGCTGGGCTCGCCATTCTCTTCCTCACCCGACGGTGGAGTTGGGCACCGTGGGCGAGCACCTTCGTAGGTCTCTGGCTCCTGCTGGCACCCCTCATTTTCAGAGCCCCCACGGCGGGCAGCTACATTAACGACACCCTTACCGGCATCCTTGTCGTTACATTCGTGCTTCTCCTGCCGGGTTCGCCGGGCATGCGAATGCAGCCCGGTTCTGACATTCCGCCGGGCTGGTCGTACAACCCGTCATCCTGGTCCCAGCGCGGAATCATCATCGCCCTCGCTGTCATCAATGTGTTGCTCTCCCGTTACCTCACCGCCTACCAGCTGGGCTATGCGCACACCATCTGGGACCCCTTCTTCTCCCCGGGAACCCATGCGGTGTTGACGTCCCGGTTGTCGAAGTCGTTCCCCATCTCCGACGCAGGTCTGGGAACAGTGTCTTACATCATCGAACTGCTCATGGGGTTCATGGGGGGGCGGTCACGGTGGCGGACGATGCCGTGGATGGTTCTGATCTTCGGTGTGTTAGTTATTCCGGTCGGCATCATCAGCATTCTGCTGATCATGATGCAACCGGTATCTGTCGGACAGTGGTGCACCGCCTGCCTCCTTACCGCCTTGTCGATGCTGGTGATGGTTGCGCTGACGCTGAACGAGGTGGTCGCGATGGGGATGTTCCTCCTGGCCGCGCACCGAGAAGGCCAATCCGTCTGGCAGGTCTTCTGGCAGGGCGGCACCCTCACCCAGGCCCCCGAAACGTCTCCCCCGACCCGCCCTGACGTGTTCTCAGCTGGCGCGATGATCTGGGGAACCGGGCTTCCGTGGAATCTAGTTCTCAGCGCAGCGCTGGGGGTATGGCTACTGGTGTCTCCGGTGGTCTTCGGCGTTCACGGGGTTGCGGCGAACAGCACCTACATTCTGGGTGCGCTGGTCATTACCATCGCGGTCATCGCAATGGCTGAGGTGGGCCGGGCGATCCGATTCGTCAACATCCTGATTGCGGTGGCCCTCATCGCCGCACCATTTGTTTTCGGCGAGCCCTCCGCGGCCGCCACCTGGAATGGTGTGCTCAGCGGCATCCTTCTTATCGGTGTGACCATTCGCCGCGGCAAGATTCGCGAGACGTATGGGGCCTGGGACCGATATGTCCGATAGCAACCGTGCTGACGCGAATCTCACCATCCGAACCACTCCCTCAACAAAGGCGGTCACATTCATGGTTACACGCGATCCCCGGAATCTTCGCTCGCGGGAACGGGACAAATCCCCCGTACCCAAGCCGAGACGACATCGTCGAACAGTCGCGTCGGCATTCCTCATCGCCGTTGCCTCGGTGATGTTGGTAGCGCAGCCGGCGTGGGCCCATGGTGGGCAGTCTGCCTCCGAGGGATACGTGATGGTGCAGCAGGCCATCAGCTATCTGGTGAACCAACCGGGTGCGACGGGCACCGCGCAAGCCCTCGTGCGAGTGGATAATGCGTTGGCGGCGAAGGACCAGGACGGTGTCGATGTTGCCACCGTGCAGCAGGCGAAGATGGATTTGAAAGCGGGCAACGTTGATGCAGCGCGCCCTCTTCTTCAGGACTCCATCAGCGCGGCCACCGCCGCTCTGAAACCCGCCACTGGTGAAGAGACCGGAACCAAGACGGTGGTTCCACCATTTCAGGGAACTGTTTCGCTGTCCGGTATGGACTGGGTTTTGCTGATCCTGTCCATGTTGGCGGCGGTGGGCGGTGCCGTTCTGGTCTACCTGCTACGCCCCAAGGAAAACCTGAGGGCGCTTACCGGCGATATTTTAGCCGCGCGCGCCCGGCTCGCAAATGAGTCCGATGCCCCCTCGAGTGGAAGAGAAGACAATGTCCGTTGACGTCAACAACAAACCGCTCACCGAACCTTCCTCCGATAACACCGACGGCGGCTGGGTTCGAAAGGCGTGGGGAGTGGTCGATGACCGGATGGGGATATCGGCCCTGGCCTACCCGGTCCCGGAGCACGCAAACCGATTCGCATGGTCGTTGGGCGGGATAACGGCAGTCAGTTTCGTTGTTCTTATCGCCACGGGCATCATCCTGGCCCAGTTCTATGCCCCCTCCCCCGAGCTTGCGAACTCATCGATCCGGAGTATCGAAACCACCGTGTGGGCTGGCAGCTTCATCCGCGGGATCCATTTCTGGGCAGCCCAAGCGATGTACGTGGCCGCGCTGCTTCACCTGATTCGAGTGTTCCTGACCGGATCCTACAAAAAGCCTCGCGAAGGAAACTGGCTCGTCGGCGTGGCAATGTTCGGACTGCTGACCTTCGCCATATTCACCGGCACCGTCCTCAAATGGGACCAGGAAGGATTCGAGGCTCTCGGCCACAATATCGAGATCGGAGCACTCCTGGGTGGGGTCGGCTTCTGGTTCTCCCCAACCTTCTCCGGCCAGCTCCCGATCCTCCTGCGACTGTACAGCGCCCACGTTGTAATCATCCCCGGGATCATTCTTGTGCTCGTCCTTCTCCATTTCCTTCTGATAAAGCGTCACCACATGTCGCCGCATCCGAGCCTCCCGGTCGGTAAATTGACCGAACAAGCCGCCGCCCTCGAACCCACAAAACCATTCACCGAACACATCCGGCGCCTGGTCACCTTCGGCATCGCCCTCGTCGGCATACTCGGTATCCTCGCCGTCCTGCTACCCGCGACGATCGGCTCTTCGCCGGTGGCAGGGATCGAGATTACGAGACCACCATGGCTGTTCTGGTGGCCATTCACCCTCGAAAACTGGTTCGGCCTGCCGGCGATCGTCTGGGGAGAAGTCGCCTTCTTCCTGATCCTCGCAGCCCTTCCTTTCGTCGACCGTAACCCGAAAAGGTGGTGGCGCAAACGCCCGGTCGCGATGACACTCGCCCTGCTCCTGTTGCTCACCTTGATCGCGCTGAGCATCATCATGATCCTCACCCCCGCTAAAAACCATTTGGGGATGTGACGGTGAGGACCAGCATGGGGACCCGACCGTCCGCGGGACGAGCCATTCGGTCCCGGTGGATCCTGATCGCCATCATGATCGTCTCCCTCGGGATCCTCTCCACCACCGTCGCATCAGCACCGAGCCCGCTCGTGGGCATCAGCTTCGCTGCCAGCGCCCTCATCTTCACCCTCGCGCTCATCCTCGCGGGACGAATCACCATCGCCCTCGAGAGAGCCCGTCGTGCTGCGCGCCCACCGATAGAGGCTGACAACTCATTCCCCATCCTGAGCAGAGTGTTTCGGCGTCAGCCTCGCCTAGCTCGACAGCCCCAGCAGCCCCGACGAAGATCAGCCCTACCCGGCATATGGCACCGCTAGTTATTGTCGGGATTGCTGGCGGTAGCACCCGGGTGATAAGGGTGGCCGATCTTCGTGAACCTGTTCGCCATCCGATCTAGCTTCACGATCCTGGCCAACCACCTCGACTCTCCTGGACCAGCGAATTCACCGCCTCCATCCAGGGTGACGAAATTACCAACAATACGACAGGGCGGGATACCGCCGGAATGGATCGAGAAAATGACAGACGCAAACTTTGACACGTTGGTAAAACTGCGTGCCAGCGACCAAACTGTCGCCAACCGAAAAAACGACATTCGAGGTCGGCGAGTAGTCGACAAAGATCACCAACCGCTCGGGAAGATCGACGCGCTGCTGCTCGATGAAAAGGAAAACAAGATTCGATTCCTTGAAGTAGCATCCGGTGGCTTCCTTGGACTTGGAGAAGCCAAATCATTCATCCCGATTGACGCGATCACGAAAATCACCGAGGACGAGGTCCACATCAGTCAGTCCGCCGACCACGTGGCCGGAGCCCCCGCCTACGATCCCGCACTCGTGAATCAAAGACATTTCTGGGAAAACACCTACGGCTACTACGGAATGATGCCATTCTGGAGCCCCGAATACACGTATCCCACATACCCCGGCGAGGACCCGCTTGCGGGTAAGTGGTATCGGTGACGTCGACTGGCTTTGTCAACCCAAGTTGCTCGCCGCGACGATCATCATGGCCGTCACCCCCGAGCCCTGCGGTGGCCTTCGGTGTCGCTGCCAGTTCCGTCGTCTTCACCTCCGCGCTGATCCTCGCCAGAAGAGTCACCATCGCCCTGGAGAGAGCACGTTATGCGGCTCCTCCGCCTGGTAGAGGACCGCGGCCCCCTCCCCTCCGTGAGCAAAATTCCCGTGGAGTCCGCCTGGCTGACGTGGAATACCCAACATTGCCGGGGTCCGGGAACCATGAAGTCGATCCCTCCTCGCTGCCGCGGCGATTGTGACGCCCCGACTTGGTCGAGCGCGCGCCAACCCGCCGGACCGGGCACCGATTCAGCGGCCGCCCGGCACGGTGTTGGCTCCACGGGCGCAGTGGGCAATCGTGGGCGGTCTCAGCGTGGTCAGCTTTCTTCTGCTGCTCGACACGACGGCTGTGTCGGTAGCGCTGCCATCCATTCAACGTCAGCTCGGCTTCGGTTTCGGCGCACTTGAATGGGTGGTCAATGTCTATACGCTGGCGATCGCCGCTTTCACCCTTCTGGCTGGCCACTTGTCCGACCGGGCCGGGGCGAAACGGGTATTCCTTTCCGGTCTGGCTATTTTCATCATCGGGTCGATCGCGTCTGGGGTCGTGTTTAACGTGGGCTTCCTCATCGCGTCGCGCGCCGTTCAGGGTCTCGGTGCGGGACTGGTCGCGCCCGCGTCCCTGGCGCTGATCGCGACCGCGTTCCCCGACCACCGCCGTGGAACCGCGTTGGGTGTGTGGGCCGGGGTCTCCGCAAGCGCATTGGGAATTGGCCCGCTCATCGGCGCCGCCATCACCGACACGCTCGGCTGGAACTGGATCTTCCTGCTCAACGTGCCGCTGGGAATCCTGGCCTGGTTGCTGGCAAAATTCATTCTCCCCAAACCGACACCACAGCCTCGTGGGGGCCGACTTGACGTCTGGGGTGTGGTGTTGTCCGGCGTCGGGTTGCTCAGTCTTCTTCTCGCCCTCAACCAAGCCAACGGAAACGGATCGACATCCACTCTTCCCCTCTTGGGCGTCAGCATTCTCCTCTTCGGGTTGTTCATTGTCCGCGAACGTCGCACCCCCAGCCCTTTGGTGGACCTCACGGTGTTCACGAACCGTATCTTCACCGGTGCGAACATTGTGACCCTGATCTCCACCGCCGTGATGTGCAGCTTGTTCTTCTTCCTCGCCCTCTACCTCCAAACCGTCGTCGGTCTCACCGCACTCCAGTCCGGCGCGACCCTGCTGCCCCTCACCCTCACCATCATCCTGATCGCCCCCCTCGCCGGTCGGCTCGGAGACAGAATCGGAAACCGCCTGCTCGTGGTGACTGGGATGGTCGTTCTCGCCCTCGGGCTCTTGGGGATGTCGCGGCTGGGTACGGGGAGCAATGTTGTGGCTCTCATGGTGTGGCTCGCCGTGACCGGTTTCGGCATCGCGCTCGCACGAACCCCCACCACCACGATGGCTCTCGGATCTGCGAAAGACGGTGCATTCGGAATCGCCGCCGGAATCTTCAACACCTTCCAAGCCGCGGGACTCGCACTGGGAATCTCACTCATGGGAGTGATCCTCACCGCATTCGGTCCAGAAGCTGCGTTCAGCCGAGAACAGTCTGTGGCCCGTCACGACGCCTTCATCACCGGATTCTCCACCGCCCTCAGCATCAACAGCGCAATCGCACTTGTCGGCGCCGCGACCGCATTCATCCTGCTACGACCCAGCCACCGGCGCGTGCCGCGCAGGAAGATCACCGCAGTTCGCTAGCCCGTTCGCTCCCGGGGAATTATCCAAGCCCACCCGATCTTTCAGATACTCCCTGTCGAGGTCAGAGCGATCTCTCCCCTCTTCTCAGCGGTCACAAGAGCTTGGCAGTGCCAGCTAAGGTGGGCGGTTTTACTGTCAGGGAAGCGCAAGCTGTGTGACCACGAGAAGCGCGCCGCCGAGGATCGCGAACGTCAGGACAGTCATCGCCACCTTGGCGCGGATGCCCGGCTGGACCGGTGGTGGTCCTGCGGGCATGGCATCTACCGGTTGACGCCCACTCGGTGCGGGGACGGGCTCTTTGCGAACCGTGAACATCCCGTGCTTCATGTGGTTGGCGACCAGCCACCAGTTGATCGGGTAGGCGAACGCGAAGCCCACGATCAGTGCCATCGACATGATGAACCAGAACTCTGGACGAGCCGGGTTATCGCCCCCCGCGATTGCCCGCATCGAGAATCGAGTCGTGAGCAGCATCCCACTCATCAGCAGGTTCATCGACAACAGCTCGGGCAGGAATGTTATCCGCAGCGACTTGGAGTATGAGCCGCCTGCCATATTGCGCATAGCGAACGCCTGAAAATACGCCCACCCGAACCCGAAGCCCATCGTGTACTCGAGGAGGAAGTCTGGCCAAAAGTTCAGGGCCAGTCCCGCACCGATGGCCGCGCCGACGATGATCCCGATCCCGTCCCCCGCGGCGCAGTGCATCGTGGAGCCCATCACCTGGCGCCACCGGACCGAGACATAGTCTTCGTGGATTCCAGAGAGCGGTTCCCGGCAGCCGAGCACGTAGAAGAACGCTCCGATCGGGCCGGTGAAGGCGACGAGGATGATGAAAGCCCACTTGATGACTGTTGCCGCCGGCGTCCGCCAGACGTCGATGGCGACGAAGAGAAAAGACGGCACGGTGAGAATCCACCACAAGAGCATGACGCCGTTGAACATTCTTAGTGTTCCAGGTGAAGATGTCCGTATCTGTGGGGATCTGAGTCGAACTTCTCGGCGCAGTTTGTGGAGCAGAGCGAGAACGTCGTTCCTTCGTGCTCCCGGGTTGCGGCGGCGGTCGTGGGGTCGATCGTCATGCCGCAGACCGGATCTGTGACGAGCGTTACGCCAGTGGACGGGTTCTCATTGTGATGTGTCACGGGACTCTCTTCTTGTTCGTGCTGATTACCAATCTCGACCACCGGGATGATGGTCGAAACCGCGGCCGGGGCGGCCACGGGGTGCGGGGTGAACCGGCGGAGCCGGCTGGAATTGGTGACGACGGACAGCGAAGACAAGGCCATGGCCAGGGCGGCGATCATCGGGCTGAGCAGCACACCGAACGCGGGATACAGCACCCCTGCGGCGACGGGGATGCCGATCAGGTTGTATCCGAACGCGAACACGAGATTCTGGCGGATGTTGCGCATGGTGGCGCGAGACAGGTCGATCGCGGTGACCAGTCCGCCTAGGTTTCCGGAGATCAGTGTGATGTCGGAGGCCTCGATGGCCACGTCCGTTCCGGTGCCGATTGCGGAGCCTACGTCGGCTTGCGCGAGCGCAGGGGCGTCGTTGATACCGTCACCGACCATCCCGACGACTCGGCCCTCGGCCTGCAGGCGCCGGACCTCGTGCGCTTTGTGCTCGGGCATGACCTCCGCGACGACGCGGGCGATTCCGACCTGGCGGGCGATGGCGGCCGCGGTGGTGCGGTTGTCGCCAGTCATCATCACCACATCGATACCGCGAGAGGCCAGGTCCGCGATCGCGGCGATCGAACCGTCCTTGATCGTGTCGGCAACACCGACGACGCCGGCAGGGTGACCGTCGACCGCGGCGAACATCGGGGTTTTGCCATCCGCCGCCAGACCTTCCAGGTCGACCGCCAGGGTCGAGACTTCGATGCCGGCGTCGGTCAGCAACCGAGCATTGCCGACGAGGACCGTTCTGCCGTTAACCTGGGCGCGCACACCTCGACCAGTGATCGACTCGAACGTGGTCGCCCGGGGGATGGTGAGCCCGCGGTCCTCGGCGCCGGACACTATCGCAGCCGCGAGCGGATGCTCGGAGTCGCGTTCGGCCGCAGCGATGAGCGCCAGCAGTTCGTTCCCGTCGAAGCCATCAGCCGGGAGCACGTCGGTCAGTATCGGGGTGCCGTTGGTGATCGTGCCGGTCTTATCCAGGACCACCGTGTTCACTTTGTGGGCGGTCTCGAGTGCTTCGGCCGAACGGATGAGGATTCCGTTGCCGGCAGCCTTACCGGTGGCAACAGTGATCGACAGCGGTGTGGCCAGACCAAGCGCACAGGGACACGCGATGATCAGCACGGCGACGGCCGCAACGAGAGCGAACACGCCTTGCGGGGGCGGGCCGGCCAGCCACCAAATGGCGAAGGTCCAGATGGCGATCGTGATGACCGCCGGAACGAAATAACTGGAGACTTTGTCGGCGAGTCGTTGGATGGGCGCTTTGGAGCCTTGGGCTTCACGAACCAGTTTGATGATCTGGGCAAGCATCGTGTCCGCGCCGACCTTGGTCGCCGCGTAACGGAACGACCCGGTCTGGTTAATCGTCGCACCGATCACCGTGTCGCCGACGGACTTGACAACCGGGATCGACTCCCCGGTGATCATCGATTCGTCGACCGGAGAGGTTCCTTCAGTAACCTGCCCATCGACGGGGAGCTTCTCGCCAGGGCGGATGACGATGATGTCACCGGTAACGACGTCGCCGACGGGGACCTCGGCCTCCTCACCCCCGCGGACGATCCGTGCAGTGCGCGGTTGCAAGCCAATCAGGGTGCGGATCGCATCCCCCGTGCCAGCCTTGGCCCGTGTCTCCAGAAGGCGACCGAGAAGGATGAGCGTGAGGATGACGCCGACCGCCTCAAAATAGACCCCCCGCGCCCCCACGGGCAGCAGCCAAGGAAAGAACGTGGCCACCAGACTGAACCCGTACGCGGAAATCGTGCCGAGCGTGACCAGCGAATTCATTTCGGCCGCCCGGTGGGTCAACGCCAACCAACCGGTGCGGTGGATCGGCCAGCCCGTATAGAACATCACCGGAGTGATCAGCGCGAACTGGAACCACGGTGCAAGCAGCAGAGCCGGCACCCAGATGGCACCAAACAGGTCGTGAGCCATCACCGCGAGGAACACTGGCGCCGTCAGCACAGTCCCGACGATCACCCGGCGGAGCAGGTCCGCGATCTCCCTGGCATGCTCGGCCGCCTCTATGTCGCCCTCGTCTTCACTGGGAGACGTGGGGAGGTCACCGGGATGACCAGAGCTCACGGTGGTGGTGTTCATCGTGGTGCTTGGGGCTTCGAGCAACGCGGTCGAAGCCCGCATCCCGTCAGCCGATCCGGCAACGACCTTGACCGTGCCGTGCAGCATGTTCATCCCGCACGCGAAGCCGAATTCCCCGACCTTAGCTGGAACGAACTCGACGGCAGTGGTTGTGTTCGCCGGCAGACTCTGGTTCACCTTGAAGTCGGGAAAGACCACGCGCGACGAGCAGTCACCAGTCTCCTGCCGGTCGAACAGTAGGCGCAGCGGCACGCCCTGCACCACCTCGACGACGCTCGGGGAATAGCCGCCCTTGACCGTGATCGTCTGCACCTGAACATCCCCATCGACGACTGCGCGCCTCGCCGTGCGCGGCGCGAAAAAATACCATCCCAGCAGGGCGGTCAACACTGCAGCACCAACAACGACGATCACATTCACAGCGACACTCCCCTACTTTTACGAGCGGCTCGCGCCGACAATCTATGTCCGACTATACCCCCTAGGGGTATAGTCGGACTTTCCTTGACGCGAAGAGCTTCCCGGCACGCCTCGGTTACGGCGTTCAACTCTCCGGCCCACTCTCAACCGTTCGATGCCCTGACGATGCCCTGACGATGCTCGCGATGGTGTCGTTCAGCGTCCTGTCGAAGTCCTCATCGCTCTGCTGTGCGGTGAGCCCTTCGAGGAGCGCACGGGAGAAACTGGCGATGACCCCGTGATTTCGAGCCAGATACTCGTTCGCTACCTGCCTGCTATAGCCCCCGGAGAGCGCAAGTACGCGAAGAACATTGCGATGCGCGACCACCAGTCGGTAGAGGTCGTCGGTTTCCGGAAGAGTCAGCTTCAACATGACTAGCTGGTCAGCATCGAGTTGGTCGAGCTCTTCGAGTAGCGCGACCGAGAGGACCTCTTCTGCTTCCCGCTTGGCCGGGCTATGAATGTCGATCTCAATTTCGATGATAGGCACCAGGCCGACCGCCAGTAGCTGCCGCGCGACAGCGAACTGTTGTTCGACGACGGCGCGCAGCCCAGCACCGGGCAGCAGGACGAACGATCGCATCTTGGTGCCGAACATGCCGTGGTCGCGGGCACGATCCAAAAGGTGGGAAAGCCGCGGAATGGGCTTCATTGTCTGAGCACCGTCGCTCTCGTCAGCCAGCCCCTTGTCGATTTTGAGGAACGGCACGATCTTTTTGACATCCCACAAATATTCGGCAGCGGGACGGCCACCGATCCAGCGGTCCATTGTGCCCTCGAACAGGATCGCGCCGAGTACTCGTTCCCCGTTGAAGCTCGGGCTGGTGACAATCCGAGTGCGCACCTCATGCACCAGGTCAAACATCTCCTTCTCGCTCCAATATGTGCTCTCCGGGATGCCGAAACGGGCGAGCGCTTGGGGTGTGCTCCCCCCGCTCTGATCGAGCGCGGCGATCATTCCCATACCGGTGGCGATCTTCTCGAGCTGTTCGGTGTTCATCGTGTCCTCTTTGTGGCGACGTGCAGGGTTTGAATGCGCCGATCGTTCGAAGCCCACGCAAGACAGTCGGTTGGCCTCACCCACGAACTCATCGGCGGGACTCATCGGCGAAAATTCATATCCCAAACGTGGCCCGGACACATCAACAGCGTTGAGGAGTTTCAGACCACGTCCACGAGGAGTCAGAATGCGGCGTCGATGTCAACGATGTCGATGACTTTCTTGTTGATGAACTCTTGGATACCCAGATTGGTCAACTCGTGGCCGTATCCGGAGTGCTTGATACCACCGAATGGAATATCCGCTTTGACCATCGTCGGGTGGTTCACATAGACCATCCCGGTGTTTATTTTCCTCGCCACTTTCTCCCCGCGTTTGGTGTCCTTCGTGAACACTGAACCTCCCAGGCCAAAAGGGGAATCGTTCGCGACCGCGATTGCCTCGGCCTCGTCTTTGACGCGGATGACGATGGAGACCGGTCCGAAGAATTCTTCGTAATAGGACGGACTCTTCGAGTCCATCCCGGTGAGGATTGTGGGTTGAAAAAAGGCCCCCGTCGATGGCACCGGGTCGCCGAGAGTCTCGGCTTCCGCTCCGTCCGCTACCGCCTCTTTGACCTGGGCGGTGAGCTTGTCGGCCGCGCCTTGAGAGGACAACGGTGCGAGGGTCGTCTTTCGGTCCATGGGGTCGCCCGTTTTCAGCGCAGCGACCCCGGCACGATATTTTGCGAGGAATTCGTCGAATACCTCATCGACTACGATCATTCGCTTCGACGAGACGCACACCTGCCCGGCATTCCAGTGTCGCCCGAATACCGCCCACTCGACCGTTTTATCCATGTCCGCGTCTTCCAACACCACGAACGCGTCCGAGCCGCCCAACTCGAGGGTGCTCTTCTTCACCGCTTTCGCCGCATAGGCGGCGATGATTGAACCCGCTTCCTCACTGCCCGTGAGAGCGACGCCACGAACCCGCGGGTCATCGATCACGTACTCGGTAAGGTCGTGCGGCAGGTACAGGTTCTTGAACGCACCGGCAGGAAGTCCCGCGCGTGTGAACAGATCGTCGAACATGGCAGCGGCCTGCGGCACGTTGCTCGCATGCTTGAGGAGGATCGTGTTGCCAGCCAGCAGCTGAGGTCCTGCGACGCGGACGACCTGGTAGTACGGGAAGTTCCACGGCTCAATTGACAAGAGCACACCGAGAGGCTGGTTCACGATCTCCACCTCACCCTCCGCTGCGTAGGCGACCGGGACTTTCTCCGTCTGAATCAGCGACTCACCTCGGTCGGCATAGTACTGAAGGATGTCCGCCGAAAGGTCGACTTCAGCCTCGGCTTCTGCGATCACTTTGCCCATCTCCAGAGTCAGCAACTCCGCATAACGTCGCTTGTCCGCTCGGAGCAGTTCTGCCGCTGTGGACAGCACCGCCGTTCGGGCGGAAAAAGGGGTGTCCCGCCAGGAAAGGAAGGCCTCGTGCGCCGCAGCTATGGCTGCATCGACTTCCTCCTTTGTCGCATCCGGGAACGTCGCAACAGTTTCATTCGTATACGGGTTGACCGTCTGGTAAGACATTTCACAAAACCTTCCTCGGCAGTTCGTGCCTGCACCTCCAACTCTCGTAGCGCCCGCTCAGCCGCGATAGGGTCATTGGTCCTCTCCCCGCTCGATTGCGGGAAAGCACTGCCAAGTCCGCAGCAGCTACACCTGGTTCTCGTCCGCGCTCATGCCGCGCTCGGCCGCGGGCGTCGATCCGAATTCGTCATGAATCAGTCGCGAAAGTGCAACAGCCGCACTGGTACTTTGCGCCTCGGCGATAGCCCCTCTTTCTCCTTCCAATTCGCAATTGAAGCGATTGTCGATCCCCCTCGGCATCAAAGGCCGACTCGCTGAAACCGGTTGGTTGAGCCAATTAGCGCCCGAAACACCGTCGCGGTTTCCCACCGCTACGCTCGGGAGATCCGCTTGTCGCCCGCGATGTCGTCTCCCCATCGACCTCCCCCAGAAAACTCTTGGGTTGTTGACAGATCCGGGGAGGCGGACGTATGTTCGCCCCGTGGCTCCGGTCCTCGGCCCCAACTGATTCGCTTAACAGCTGAGGAGACAAAATGGCCACGGAAAAATATTCAAAGCTCGTAAAACTCGGCGATATCGGTGAAACAGTAGCCGATCCAAATCAGGACATTCGCGGACGGAAGGTCATCGACAAAGATGGACTCGAGCTAGGGAAAATTGACGCACTGCTCATCGACGACACAGAGCGGAAGATCCGATTCCTTCGAGTCGAAACCGGGGGCTTTCTCGGGATCGGTGAGAAAACATCGTTAATACCTGTCGATGCTATAACCGCGATCAGTGACGACGAAGTGCGTATCGACCAGACAGGCAGCACGGTTACCGCGGCTCCGGCATACGACCCGGAACTCGTCGACGAACGAAAAGTCTACGAGAACATCTACAACCACTACGGATACTTGCCCTTCTGGGGAGATGGCTACCAAAACCCCGCATTTCCATATCCGCACTACCGGGTCGGTGGTGGCTTGGCGGAAGGTGACGAAGTCCGCTAAACCGGTTATGCCGTCACCAGTCACGGGAGTACTCAGCGGGGTCCGCAGTTACAGCGCGAAAATTTGGTGACGTCCCTTTGAGCGGTGTAGTTTCGCTTCACCGTGTGGGGTCAGTGGTTTTAGCTTAGGCGGCGGTCAGTTCGGGCAGTGTTGTCACCTCCTGAATGGTCGTTGTCGGGTTGTTCATGGTCTTCAGCTCGAGCATCGAGGACTCGGAGAAGTAGCGGCGGTCGCCGGCCTCCCACTCGTCATGCTGCTCGATGAGGACCGCGCCAGCGAGGCGGAGCAAGGCAGCAGGGTTGGGGAACACGATCGACAACACCATCGGTATATCCAACGGGGGTCGGACATGTGCCGTGATGGTGTACCGATGCATGAGACCTAACGGGACTCAAACAATTCAATTACAGGGGTCAGCAGCAAAAACTGCCATGTACCGATGCATCCTGGTGTACCGATCGGTAACTGCCTCAAACAAACAATCACGCTGGTCAGAGGTGATATTGAGTAGAAGATAATCAATTTGGCTGGCATGATCTACCTCTTATCAAACAATACAGAGGTGGGTCTTACCCCGGAAGCGCTGAGGAAACTGGCACAGGAACGGGAGCCTCAGATCGTAGAAAAAGAGCTACCGGCTTACCAAATTCATCGCCTCGAACGCCGACTGAGTGCTGAACAAGTTGAAGAAATCGTGCTCCGTTACAGTGCTAGGGAAAGTACTCGATCACTGGCCAAGGAATTCAACGTCGCACCTTCCGCTCTGATTCGTTTGTTACGCGAGCGGAATGTCGTCGTGCGCCAACAAGTCGTCACGGCCGAACAAGAGACAACCATGGCTCGAGAGTATGAAGCTGGTGCCACGATGGCTGAGCTAGAGCAGGAGCATGAGCTGTCACATGGTGCGGTACTTCGAGCATTGCACCGATCTGGTGTGGAGATGCGAGCGAAGGCGCCACGACGGAAGTCAGTGTGATCGGCGGCGACCAGCTTTCTTTGCCTTCGCAAGAAGTTTGCTGTCAACATCGTGCCACTCGAGGTTTAGTAGCGCACGCGCAAGTCGGTAGTGATCAACTTTGGGACGAGCGACGCCAGTGTTCCGCAGTGACCGATACTTGCCTACAATCTGTTGGACTGATCCGTTCGTTTCACGGTATGCGTCAATGATCTGATTCGGTGTCCCATCGATGGCAGCGCGGAGCGAAACGTAGGCTAAGCCGGCTTTCTGCGGCAACGACGGGAACGTTTTCGTCATCTCAGCTCGATGGGTCAACGCCTCTTTTTCGGTGAGCGGAATCGACAGTGCGTAGTAGTCGTGGAAGGTGAGTTTCGGAATATGAGCTGCTCAGCATGCACCTCTGCTGCGAGAACGCAAGAACGAACACGAGGACTTGCGATTCAGCTACTGAGCGTCTTGACGTCTCCGAGCAATCTGCGAAGGTGATCGTCCGACATATCCAAGATTGGTTCGTACATAAATGAATTGACGTGGATCTGTTCCGGAGTCATCAAGACGACTTTCTCGAGAATATGAATCGCGTGCACCTTAGCCGGAAAGTCCTTTTTGAATCTGCTAAATAACTTTCCGGTTTGGCTACTGTTCAGGCCAGCGACAAATGTTGGATCGTTGATTTGAGTCGCCATGAACTTTTCCGCTAGGAGCCTTATGGCCATAGACAAGAGGATCTTGTTCTCAAAGTTGATGCTTGTATCGGCAGCGACACAATGATCGGCGCACTTGTGAATCGCATCAAGTACTAACTCACTCGGAGTTAGCCATCCAACGCTCCCGCCAAATAGATTGGAAAAAGCGATATCAAGATCGGCTTGAGTTAGCGTGGCAGTGTCATCCTTCCAATGAAGGAGACTCGTGAGCTTTAGATAGTCGGGGTCAGAATCTCCACGCGTGTACTCGAGAAGATTCCGCATAAATGGGATTGATGCGATGCGTTTCATTAGATCGTCGAAAAAGTGGGGTTTGAGGTCGTTGATGAACGGATTCTTTATACCTGCGGCCGGCGCGAGACCGACGCCGTCATCATTTCGGCTTGCCATGAAGCATTGGTTATAGGGGACGAACCGGCTCTCTAGCGTTCGGAAGAAATCGAAGTTGTGGGTCAACATAACCAGGCGGAAGTTTCCTACTTCTGAAATGTCCTTCAGGTACTGAATAATCGCATACTTGTTCTTGTAGTCAAACGAGTCTGCAATGTCGTCAACGATGAAAAGCGTCTCCCCTGCGGAGCCCTTTCTTCTCTGAACTTCGAACAGCACATTCAGGATGTAAAGTGCCTTCTTTTCACCTGTACTCAGGACCTGAAGAAGATCGCTTCGCTCAACGGGTGCGTGATCATCACCGTCGTTGAATTCAAAGCCAAGTTGCGGGATTGATTCCTGCCCCAGCACAACTCGGGTTTTGTTCTTGATGGTTAATGTGAACGGCACAAAAAATCGGTCGTTGAAGATCTTGATTACTTCTTCCCATTGACCACTCTGCTTGGCCGCTTCCTCTTCGATGGCCTTCTTGCGTGAAGCAGCATCCCTGTACTGCTTTAGGACGTTTTGATATAGAGCTTCATTGGCTTTGATGTAGGACGTCCACACTTTCTCGTTGAAGCCGTCAACATTTTCGAGTTCGGGCAGCAGCTCGATATGGCTCGCTATGTACTCGTAGAACTTGCGAGCCTCCATGTTCTTGTTGAGTTGCTTCTCCAATTCAGAGAATGTCTTTCTCAACCCTTCGTCATCGGAGATGGACTTTTTCTCGGCATCGATTAGAGCTGTCAATTCTTTTTGTGTAGAAATCTGCTCGCTCGATCCGGCGGCATTGAGCAGAATCGAGTGCTTTGCCGTGAAGAAGCCGTTGTCGCCAAGACTTTTTGTGATCGTCGCCGCGTTGTAGTAATTGAACGTTTTGCGGTTGAAGTAGGTGGATATGTCGAGCAGCTCGTTGAATCGGGCGACGTAATCGGAAAGTGCGGACCGGAATTCCAGCGTACGAAGCAGGGCCACAACCTTGTCATCAAAGACCACATCGTAAGAAAGATCGGCAAATTCAGCGTTGTCAGTTTCCAGTTCGTTCTCGATACGCAATAGCGCTTTGAAGAAGCTCTCACCGTCGCTTGTGAATGCGAGGGATATAACGCGCTCGACGTTTTTTCGTGTGGTTGCCTGTGTCTTCAAGGCGGCGATCAGTTCGGCCTTGGCTGCATGGATTGTCGCCTCAAGAGCCTCGTACTCGGTTCGAAGCACCTTGTCGACCAGAAGTGTTGAAGTGGCCTCTGTAGGGCCCATGTCCTCGTCGTAAGAAACAATCACGACCACGTCTTCACCAGCTATGGGCGTACCCCGGTCGTCATTGATGACGCGAGTACTAGTTCGATCAGGAAACATGTGATCGTTGGACTCGATGCCATGACACAGGTCTGCGAATGTACGCGCGAATGACGTTTTCATCATTCCGTTTGGTGCATAAATTGCGGCTGCATTGCTCTTCGCGAATGGAAGTACAGTCGACAGCCGGTGTATTCCGTGGCAATTAGTTAGTTCAATGTTTACTGATTTCATGCGAGGGACGCTCCGTAGTTATTCCCGGAAGCCATGCAGACGATGCTGTTTCGGTCGAATTTCCACATAGGGCACCGGAAGCTGAATCTGATTATGATTATGATTATGATTATGACAGTCACCATTAGTCCTGCATGGGTAAGACTTCGTTGCTCCTCAGCGCGAATAATGGCGGAATCGACATGGGGAAAACGAGGATCCGTAGCGCGTGTTCGCGGTGCAAGGAAGTGCTGGTAGGCGGAAGCCGGATCGCGCTGATGAAGGTCCGGGAGGCAGGCTTCACAAACCAAAGACGCCTTTGCCGGGAATGAGCATCGCAAGTTGTCGAACGTACGCAACTAGACCTCAACACAATTCGAGTTTAACTTTCGGACTGACTCGCAACGAGTGACATCGATTACCGGCGAGGCTGTGAATTCGGTCCGCCCGCGGTTGTCGATGGGGGCTTTCACGCTCGTCATGTGTGATCACCCTTGGGAAGCACAGCGAACATCACTGCGAGTTGAATCTCACGATCAGGGTCTTCGGGATGACCAAGGATCAAGTCCCGGCGCTTCGTACGGTCTGATGTTGCCTTGCCGACGCGCTTATATGCCGAGTGCGACTTCACCGCTTCTTCCACCTTCTCGAACACAGCGCTGGCATCTTTGTTATCGATGAAGATGATCAGGGCGGCCTTCTCGTCGCGCCACGGCAAATAGCCGAGTAGTTGGTCAATTGCCGCGCCGAGTGCCCGAGTACCCCTCCACCACTTGCACTCACCAACGAACACGTGTCGGTCCTCGACGCGAACCAAGACATCGGTCTTGCCCGATTTGACGAATGTCTCGCCTGTGGCATTCCCCTGGAACGTGCCATTCAACATCACCAGGATGTAGTCACGAAGTTCTTCCTCATTTTTTCCCGAAACCACTGACGGCGTGCGTTCCATGGAAAGCATCGCTGACGAGATGACGGCGATTGCGTCCTCGTATTGGGCTTCGGTCAGCGCGGGCTCGTCGCGGTAAGTGGGTCTCTGCACTGCAGGCTTCGAGCGCTGAACTCCCATTGCCTTGCGCTGCATAGGAACGGGTGCAGGCGCGTCAGACCGCTTCTTCAGCGGGAAGCCGAGCGCTCCCGCCAAGTCTCGTCGATCCTGAAGGAATTTCTTGCGGCGATCAACCGCCTGTCGGAACTGACTATCAAGATTCGAGTTGAACCCATGCACGTCGGCAGCCGCGTGCCCTGCCATCGTCCGGATTATCCCGATCTCCCGATCAATGGCTTGCTTGGTACCGACCGGGTCGGGTGTTGATCCCAGCTGCTCGATCTGTACAGTAATGGTGCCGCTACCCACATCCGCATTAAATGTGGTCATTAGCCTCGTTGACGGCCTGTAGTAGAGCAGGTCGGCGTTACCAAAGTACTCAAACACGGCGTGAATCTTTAGGCCTGCCGACGTGTAACGCGTTCGGTCGAACGCGTCATACCGGTCAACCTGTGCCTCGGTGACTCCTCCATCGATCGCTTCTGCCCCTATTGTGATTGGCTCAATCTGGGCAGCATCAACAAGATTTAGCACGATATCGTCGGTCGACCTCGACAGCATCTCGTTCTCATGCATGGCCTCCAGGCTGTTCAGGTAGGACTGAACTCGACTCGAGAGATAGTCACGCAATTCGCCGCGATTGAACAGCTCGGTCATACGCGGACCTTCGAGTCGATGTAGGCAAAGATAGTGCGCCCGGCATTAATCGCCAGAAGAGCTTCGTGATTGCCGAGAAGCGCATCATTGGGATGCGCAGGAGTCGCATTGTTCCGAAGAGTCGTCAATGCGTCCAGCGTTGCTGCCATTGAGTAGAGCACTCGGCTGATCTCGTCCGAACGCTGGCCGGTCGGTGCGAGCCCAGGATGGTTCTCTCGAAGCTTCTTCACCGCGACTTGCAGGGTTGGCCGCTCAGGCAACGTGATGTTTGCCTCAGCGCAGAGTGCGTTCATGTGACCGTGAAGCGCCGTGTGCACACGATCCACCGCGCTCGCAGGACCGCTCGTGCGAATCAAGTTTTCGGCGTCGATCAAAGCCTGCCTTACAACAGCGCTCATTGATGCGATTGGCATGGGGCTCGCTACTGCCGGCGCCCCATCGAGCTGGCGAATCCAATCCTCGACAACTGGCATGAACTGTTGTCGCGCCTTGGTATCTGGAGGAAATCGTTCCAACACGCCACGTAGGATCCTTGCTTGTCGATCCGGGGTTTCACCCCTCAGGATTGTGATGAACCGCTGCCGGGTAGTCCCATCGAGTTCGTCCGGGAAGATGTCATAGATGCCGCAATACTCGGGGTAAAAGTCTGTGTGTGTCCGATAGCTGAAATCCCCGAGATAACCACCGTCTACGCCGATGTAGCGGTTGACGAGGCGAAGCGCCTCCTGCGCATTAAATGCCATCTCTATTCACCAGCCCCGTTGGTAGCAAACAGCTCAGCCTGCTCGATCACAAGTTCCACCGCGCGGTCTTCGGCATCTGGTGGGTAGTCGTACTTGGCGAGCAGCCGCCGTACCTTCGCGCGCATCGCGGCGCGAACGCTGTCCTTGAGGTTCCAGTCGATCGTCGCGCTGGCACGAACAGCATTCACGAGTTCGCAGGCGATCTTTTTGAGCACTTCGTCACCAAGATCGAGCACTGCAGAGTCGTTGGTGGCGATGGCGTCGTAGAAAGCAATCTCGTCTTCCGCCAAGCCGAGTTCTTCATGGCGCTTGGCGTCGTCGCGCATCTGCTTGGCGAGCTTGACCAGCTCAGCAATGATTTCGGCGGTCGTGAGGGATCGGTTGGTGTATTTGTTGATCGCTTCCTCGAGCTGCTCCGAAAACTTCCTCGCCTGCACCAGGTTGGTGCGCTGAACTGTGTGGATCTGATCGTTGAGCAGTCGACGAAGGAGACCCATCTGCAGGTTCGGTCGATCCTTGCCGGCGAGGGCGTCAAGGAACTCATCAGAAAGGATGGAAAGGTCGGGAGTCTCGACTCCAGCGAGCTTGTAGA
Organism: Glaciihabitans sp. UYNi722; assembly: GCF_040549465.1. Taxonomy (NCBI): domain Bacteria; kingdom Bacillati; phylum Actinomycetota; class Actinomycetes; order Micrococcales; family Microbacteriaceae; genus Glaciihabitans; species Glaciihabitans sp. UYNi722. The sequence goes on from NZ_JBEPTL010000008.1 coordinate 78,680, forward strand.
TGTCGATCACTTGGTCGGCGGCGACCGCCTCGTTGACGAGCTGACTGATCGCAGTGTCGATCTCCACTGCGCCAGAGCCACCTCGACCAGAGTCCGGATTGAGGATCTTGAGGATCGCGGCGCGCACGTCAGTGAACAACCGAACTTCATCGCGAATCTCGGCAGCTTCCTCGGTCGCTCCGGTCAGTGCATAGGCCTTCGCCAGTGCGAGCACCTGGTCGTTGTAGCGGGTCGTTCGGTCGGGTTCGGCCATGACGAAGTCGAGCACCTTGGCGTACTGCGCCAGACGCTCGGACGCGGAAAGAGTCGGTGACGCGTCGTAGTCGCAACCGTGGAGCAGACCGCGAATCACGTCGTGCTTCTCGAGCAGAACGGCGACGAGTTCTTCAATCGGAACCCCGGCCTGGTCGCGGTCGGATGGCGAGTACTCAGCGAGCGCCTCTTGAAGGTTCGCGAAGACCCCGATGTAGTCGACAACGAGCCCGCCCGGCTTGTCGCGGAAGGTGCGGTTGACGCGCGCGATGGCCTGCATAAGTCCGGCACCCTGCATCGTCTTGTCGACGTACATGGTGTGCATTGACGGCGCGTCGAAGCCGGTCAGCCACATGTCGCGCACGATCACCAGCTCGAGCGGGTCATCGGGATTCTTGGCGCGTGCCTTTAGGTCCTTGCGGATGTCTTTGGAGTAGATGTGCGGCTGGAAATCTGCGGGGTCGGCGGCTGAGCCGGTCATGACGACCTTGATCTTGCCTTCGGCTGGGTCGTCGGAATACCAGTCGGGTCGAAGGGCGACGATCTTCTCGTAGAGGCGCACCGCGATGCGGCGCGACATCGTCACGATCATGCCCTTGCCGAATAGGGCCTCACGTCGCTTCTCCCAGTGCTCGACAATGTCGCGCGCGATCATGTCGAGTCGCTCCTCGGCACCGACGATCGCTTCCAGGCGAGACCAGCGCGACTTCGCTTTCGAGGCGGCGCTCTCTTCGACTTGCTCGGTGATCTCGTCGGCCAGATCGTCCAGTGCCTGATAGTCCGAAACGCTGAGCTCGACTTTGGCCAAACGCGATTCGTAGTAGATCTTGACCGTGGCCCCATCCTCGACGGCGCGGGTCAGATCGTAGATGTCAACGTAATCGCCGAACACGGCCTTGGTCGACTTGTCGTTGGACTCGATTGGCGTTCCAGTAAAGCCGAGGTAGGTCGCGTTGGGCAAAGCATCTCGCATGTGCTTCGCCAGGCCCGCTTTGAGCGTGCCATCGGCGGCGAGTGTCTCACCGAAGCCGTACTGCGAGCGGTGCGCTTCATCTGCGACCACCACCACGTTGCGGCGGTCAGTCAGCACAGGGTTGGTGTCCCCATCCTCACCGGGGCGGAACTTCTGCAGCGTCGTGAAGACAATACCGCCGGAGGCGCGACGAAGAATCGTTCGAAGTCCAGCACGGGTATCCGCCTGAACCGGTTTCTCCGGCAAGATCTCGGCGGGCGCAAAGACCTCGCCGAAGAGCTGATCGTCGAGATCGTTTCGGTCGGTGATGAACACCAGCGTTGGGTTCTGCATGCGGGGATCACGCATGATCTTCGCGGCGAAGAACACCATCTCGAAGCTTTTGCCTGACCCTTGAGTGTGCCAGACCACACCACCGCGTCGGTCGCCATCAACGCCCGAGGCCTTCACGGTGGACTCGACGGCTGCGTTGACTGCCCAGTACTGGTGGTACTTCGTGACGCGCTTGATCAGCGCCTTGATCTTCTGACTTGTCTTCTTTTCGGTCACGGTCTCTTCGCTAAAGACCACGAAGTTGCGCACGATGTCGAGGAAGCGGCGCTGGTCGAAGATTCCCTTGATGAGCACCTCGAGGGCAGGAAGATTCGTCACGACTTCGCGTCCATCGACGGTCTTCCACGGAGCAAAATGCTCGAAGCCGCCAGTGAATGAACTCATCGCCGCACTCGTGCCATCAGAGATGACAGCCACTGCGTTCGGTACGAACAGCGAAGGAATATCGTGACGATACGTCTGAAGCTGGTTCCACGCACCCCTCAGGGTCGCGTGCTCATCGGTCGGATTCTTCAACTCGAGCAGGCCGAGCGGAATGCCGTTGACGAACACGATCACGTCAGGTCGGCGGTTCTTGCCGTTTTCGATGATCGTGAACTGATTGATCGCGACCCAGTCGTTGTTGCTTGGCTCGTCGTAGTCAATGAGCGAGATCCGGATGGTGCGCACTGCTCCGTCTGCACCACGATGCTCGACAGGCACGCCCTCCGTGATGAGTTCGTGAACACGGAAGTTCTCCGCGACGGGGTTCTGCGACTCTGCTCTGCCCAACCGCTTGATTGCTTCGTCGATCAGCGCGCCATCGGTGCCGGGGTTGATGCGCCGAACCGCTGACCGGAGCCGGGTACGCAAGTAGACCTGCTCGAAGGAGGTGCGCTCCTCGCCGGGCTCACCAGGCGCGAGACTCGGCCCCCACGCGGTCTGAAACCCGAGCTGTGCAAGGTACTCCAGCGCAGCATCTTCGACTGTCGACTCATTGAGGTTGCTCATGCCAGCACCTCCTCTGCCTCGGGGACATGGATGCGACCCGAGAGAAGCAACGGAAGAAGTGCATCACGCAGAGCCGCTAGCTTGACGTTCTCACGTTCGGTGAGCAGCAACCGCTCCCAAAGCGGGCCAAGTGCAGCATCAAGTCTCTCGATCTCCTCGGGCAAAGGAATGCTGACAGTCGTCGACTCCAAGTGACCGCGCTGGATATGACCCATCGTCGTCGCTTTGTCTTTAGCGATCCCTCGAAACACCGGCATAGCAGCCTCTAAGCGGTCGAACACGAGCCAGCCTGGAAAGCCGGTCGGGATCACCTTGAAGATGTGCTGGTTGATGATCGCTTCGTGTCGAAACCAGCGGTAGACACCCAGCGTTCCAGACCACGACATGAGAAGGTCCCCGGCGCGCGCGGTCTTTTCGTCAGGCACTTCGATGTCGTTGTAGACAGTCGAATTACCAGGGCCAGAGTTCAGCTCTGCAATCCTCAGCACCATGCGTCCAGCTCCGGACGCACCTTTTGTGTAGGCGCCACCGTTCACGAATTGGGCGAGTCTCGTGATCGGAATCGATTCGCTGTCTCTGGAGAGAGACTTAGCGACATGGGCTGCAACCAACCGAGGAACTAGCTCGACTATCCTTCGATTTGATCCAATCCTATTGTCGAGCGCACTCAGCGTGGCGGCGATTTCGCGCTGCTTTGGAACGTCCGGAATCTGGATCTCAACGTTCGCAATGTGATTGCGATTGAGCATCGGCTGAACGCTGCCGGAGTTGTATCCGCTGAGATCCAAATTCTCAAATATGTAGTACGCAAATTTCGGGTCATTGTCCCGGAAACTCTTGACGAAGAGGACAGTGTTCAATGGCCAGTAGTCGTCATCGGACCAAGTGGGGCGGCCGAGATTCGTCGCGCGCCCAATGGCGAACCCGGGGCCTTTGACCGGCCCCTCGTTGTGGCTGCCGGATGATTTCCCTGATGAGATTACCTTGTACCGACCCGGCACTCGCTTATGGCTCGGCAGATCAAACCCGCGCTGCAAGTCCACGAATTGCGACAAGGTTGTCGATTTCCATCCGACGGGAGATGTCACGACGTGAGCCCTCCGAGCCGTGCACGGACCTGGTCCTCGAGCTTGCGGCCACCCTCGAACTCGCTAAACAACTCGTTCGTGAGTCGCTCGATTCTCTCCTCAGTCGGCTCTTCGTCTGCCTCGACATCCTCCGCCCCGACATAGCGACCCGGCGTGAGCACAAAGTCGTGCTTCTCAATTTCTAAGAGAGTGGCGGACTTTGCGAAGCCAGAGGTATCCGCGTAGCCACCGTCGTGGTTGCGCCACGAGTGATACGTACCGGAGATCTTGGCGATGTCAGCCTCAGTCAGCTCACGCAACTTGCGACTAACCATGCTTCCGAGTTTGCGGGCGTCGATGAACAGCGTTTCGCCTCGACGCTCGCGGTGGCCGTTACCGTGACGGTTCTTGGAGAGGAACCAAATACTCACAGGGATTCCTGTGTTGAAGAAGAGCTTCTCGGGCAGCGCAACGATGCAGTCCACCAGGTCGGCTTCGACCAGCTTGCGACGAATCTCGCCTTCGCCACTCGTTTTTGAACTAAGTGATCCGTTGGCTAACACGAACCCTGCCGAGCCATTCGGGGCCAAGTGGTAGAGGAAGTGCTGTACCCAGGCGAAGTTAGCGTTGCCCTCGGGTGGGGTGCCGTACTTCCAACGTGGATCGTCGGCGAGCTTCGCGTCCCACCAGTTCGATACGTTGAAGGGTGGGTTGGCGATGACGAAGTCGGCGCGCAGATCTGGGTGCAAGTCTTGCGTGAAGGAGTCTGCGGAACGGTCGCCCATGTCGGCCTCGATGCCACGCAGGGCGAGGTTCATCTTGGCGAGCTTCCAGGTTGCGTCCGTAAACTCTTGACCGTAAACGGAAAGGTCGGTGCGCTTGCCACCATGGGCCTTCACGAACTTCGAGGACTCGACGAACATGCCGCCCGAGCCAGCGGCTGGGTCATAGACGCGTCCCTTGTAAGGCTCTAGCATTTCGACGAGCAATCGAACGACCCAACGCGGTGTGTAAAACGCGCCGGCATCCTTGCCTGTCTCTTTGCCGGCAAACTGGCCCAGGAAGTATTCATAGACACGGCCGAGCACGTCGTCGCTTCCGTGGTCGTCGGTCTCTGTGAAGCCAATTGAACCGATAAGGTCGACGAGTTGTCCAAGTCGGCCCTTGTCGAGTCCTTCGCGGCCGTAATTGCGTGGAAGGACACCGCGGATGATCGGGTTTTCCTTCTCGATTAGATCCATCGCTTTGTCGATGTCTTGACCGATGCTTGGCAGCTTGGCCTTCGCCTGAATGGAGTCCCAGCGTGCGTCTGCGGGAGCCCAGAAGACGTTGTGGCTGGTGTACTCGTCGCGGCTTTCAATGAACTGGTCGCGCCGAACTTCGTTCGGAATGTAGTCATCGGAGTCGGGGTCACTTAGCGTGATCTCGATCGCTTTCCGGCGCTCTTCGAATCGGTCGGAGATGTACTTGAGGAAGACTAGGCCGAGCACGACGTGCTTGTATTCGGATGGTTCCTGGTTCCCGCGCAGCGCGTCAGCAGCATCCCAGAGGCGCTGCTCCAGGGTCTTTGCCTGTTTCGGTTTCGCTGTTCGAGCCATACGTGGTCTTCTCCTCCACACCGAGGTGTGCGCGTTAATATTCCTCAAGCCTGATCAAACGATACCGGCGGGCTGCGACAGGGAGCCTTGTTCAGGTTGGCCCGCGAGTCGGTTTCACTTGCAGCCGGAAGTTCCCTCGAACCGGACGCTGCAATCTGCCCTAGTTATAACACGATCGGCACTTTCGTTAAACCCTGGTGCGCACGAATCCCAAGCGCGATGACTCAAGATCGTGACAATTTCTACAACACAAGTTCGCGATCGGAAGATTGAACCCTGCGGGCATCGGAACATAATTCGAGGTCCACTCCTCATTGCCGTGCGGCTTGCAGAGGAACCATCCCGGTTCGTCGGCCGCATCAAGAATGAGGAGGTGGCTCACATGAGTGAGACATCCGGAATCCCGCAATACGCGGGAGCCACAAGTCAGATGCGCACCCTTGCGGTTCGCATCACCGATGACCTGCGTGCGCAGTTGGACGTCATCGCCCAACTGAACGACCGCAGTGTCACAGAAGAAATCCGTCTCTCGCTTGAGTACTGGATCGAACGCAGCAAGTCCGATCCGCAAGTGCTCAAGCGTGCCGAGACGGTCCGGGCGGACATCGAGCGCGAGGCACAAACCAGGCGCAACGCCATCGAGGCAATCTTTGCCAAGGAGCCCGCCAAGAAGGTCACTCCCTCGAGTCGTGACGCTGCCAAGGACAAAACTCCAGGCAGCTGACCGAAGGACGAGACCCTGGTCGGCTGGAGGCTTTCATAGCTTCGCCACCAGGGCTCTCGTCGCCCAACCAAATGTTCGTGCCGCTTCGCGGAGGGAACTCTTCAGCCAACCGGCTGAAGTGACCCTCCACGAAAGGAGCGTGATCATCATGGTCACTGGCATTGTCATCCCGCACGAAACACGAGTAGCCGTTTTCGAGCACCAGTTCGGAGTTCTCGAGGACTACCAGGCCGCGGTCGGCGGCTACGTCGAACCTGTCTATCTCGCCGACGCGCATCTCACCATGTACGCCAACGAAGAAGGCAAAATGCGCCAGCTGCCGGTCAACCGGCGAGCAACCTGCCTCTGGTGGTTACTCCACCCGGAGATGCGGGGGCACGACATCCTGGTCGGTGACGTCGTGCTGATTGGATCGACTCGCGGTCACGGCAGCACAACTGCCCTGCCAGATTTTCTAGCTCGCCAGTTGCAGCACAACGGTCGCTTCACAATCGAGGTCAGCACCAACGACGACCCTGCTCATTGGTACGAGAACGGCCGCTACTTCGATGATTTCTTTGAAGCAGCCATCGGTGCGATCAACCTCCAGGAACGATGGAGCCAGATCCGAGAAGTACGCGTCACGCCTGCGTGACACCAACGCCCCTGCAGCCAAATGCTGCAGGGACATTTCATATCAAGAGGGCTAAGCGGTCACACCATCCGCAGATTTGTTGGAGTGAACTTGCGCTCATGAACTGCCCCCGAATCCTCGGCCATCGACCGGGGATTCTTTGATAAGAAGCCCGCGCAGCTTCTCGCGTTCGATGCTGCCCATCGGCGTGTCACGCGTGAGTTGGCCGCCGCGGTGCCTGTCCTGTTGTCTCGCGTGGTAATCGCGCCCATTTTTCTGCCGGTCATTGACCGGCTTTTTTTGTGCCCGCAAGGCATCACAACTCCGCAGCTATTCGTGCTGCGGTCGCGTCAGTCGAGATGACTGACACCCACCCAAGAGGGGAGGTCGCGTTATGCACAGCATCCTTGTGGATCTGGCTCTCGTGACGCCTCTGCTGACCGGACTTGGAGTCTTCCTTGTTCGGTTTCTTCCCCTGGTATCGGACCGCGTGAACGCTCGCGCCGTCCGACTTGCCAGGGCGAAGAGCCAGCAGAAGCGCTAGCCAAAAAACGCGCAAAACATCTTGGGTCGGGAGAACTCTGCCCAAAATCGGGTGTTGTCGCTCTTGACTCATCTGCGCTCATGCTCCGTCATCGCCAGAATGTCGGCAGCTCTTCGACCACGCCACTCCCACAGATTATTTCTGCCCACCAATGAACCAGGCTGGGCCGAAATCCCAGAACCTTTTTCAGATCGCCGCCGTCAGCTAGTCGTTCCAGAACCAAGGTCTGTATCAGCGGGACACACGGAACCCGATAACGCCATACGTATCGCTGGGCGTAGCGCCTAAAAACAGCGCCAAGACACCAGCAGTGTTCGTACCGTTCCAATTGCTACCAGCCTCAAAACTATGGAGGGCTGCTTCGTCCGAGTTGGAAGTGACCTGCCCGATACCTTGCGCCGAAGTCCAGCCACTGGCAGCCGGTGTACCGAAGGATGGGAGCGGGTTAGGTGTGAGCGACCCGTTGGTAGCCAGAGCATTCCACTCACGCCAGGCGTAGCCACTGGAACCAGGCTGTCCTGTTGTAATGGTGCCACTCGTCCACTCTCCGACATTGCCGGCTAGGTCCCAGATCACTTGTCCATTCGTCAGGGTTAGCGTGCGGCGTTGGTTACCGCCGGTATTGGTTTCACCGCTGTAACTGTTGGCATCGTTCGTATCAGCTACGAGCGCATTATTAGGGGCGCTGTCATTATGGCCAGAGTAGATGTATCCCGAGCCTGCGGCTCCTCCACTCCAGTTACTGGCAACAGATAAGACGTTCTGGGCAATGGTCAGCCATTCAGACTCGGTAATGAGGTGACAGCCTGAACAGGCAGCTGTCGCGATGGTCAAGGCACTAGTTTGAGAAATGTTAACCCAGGGACTACCAGCAGGCGTTGACACAGCGTTATTTGAACCACCGTTCTTAGCTTCATACTTCATGGCACAGAAGGCTTTTGTGCCATATAAACTGGAACCTGGCACGACGATGTAGCCGTTTGGGCAACTACTGCCGTCAGCGAGGGCTGTTGGTGCTGTCCCAGTGTGCCCAGCACACGGACCAGGTACTGGTTGCCCAATGTTGCCATCAGCAAAGCCAGCTACTTGGGTAGAGGTACTCCCGGTTGTAACTGTTAGGCAGTACGAGTTGGGTGAAACGGTCGAGTTTAAGGTGTACTGATAGGTGGCATTAGTGCTATCAGTAATGCCAGCCTGGCTACCGAGACTCGGTTTATCCGCGGGCAGGGTTGAGCCGTTCGAAAGTGCATAGATAGCAAGCTTCTTACCCGCTTGCTGAGCATTCGAGAGACCAGCCGAGACGTTTGCTCGACCAGTAACCCCGTTATAGGCAACGATAGTAATGGCGGCCAAGATGCCAATAACCACGATGACGATGAGGAGCTCGACGATGGTGAAACCACGTCGACTGTCATGCTTAGGAAGTGGTTTTGATGGTGCTGCCAACATTCTGAGCATGACTATGAAGCATGAGCGGAATTCGGTCAAGAGGCTTCTCGAGCGTCTCCCCGATCGAGGAGCGGTCGAGCGCGTGAACTCGCGCTTTCTTCATCTGCCCAGTGGATGTCCATCTCGACGAAGTTGTTGCGGCTGACGCTGAGCTTGGCATAGAGCCGACTGTCAAGAAAGGTCGCTCCGAGCGACCATGTCGGCCACACGGGCATGACCCAGGCGATGTGAACGGTCGCGAGCGGATCGTCGACGACGTCAATGAGAGAAGTAGACCTGTGCGCTCGTCCCCGAGCCGTAAGCGAAGGCCCCTGCCCCCGAACCAGCCGAGGTGGAGACCGCACTGCTGGAATTAGTCTTGCTAAGCCGCTGGTTGCCTGGGTCCGCCACATAAACAGTGCCCGAGGTATCGACGGTGACACCAGAAGGACCGTTGACGGCGAACGTCGCTTTACAAGATCGAGGTTCAGACCGTTGCGGGTCCGAGGGCTTGGTTCGAGAATCAGGCGCGGTTCGAGACGTATTTTGAGGCCGGTATCCACGCGATCAACCTCACCGAAAGATGGACTCATGTCGGAGACGTAAGAGTTGTCGCGGAATGAAGTTCACCGCCCCCACCTCACACTGCGATGGGGCTTTCTAAATCCATCCGAATACATGTCTTGGGTTAATCTGCCGGATGCATGAAGCCCGGCATAGCCGAGCTACCGCCAAACCTGCTCCGCTCACGAAGGTCGGTGGCCACTGGCTCCGCAAGTCCCTCGGGAAGATTTTCCGCCAGAATCCGCTCGAGCCTTTCAAATGCGCCGGACGGATGGGTCTGTAAAGCTGCTCGGGCGATGAAGATGCTCAGCACCGGAGTCATCTGGGGGAAGGCATCGATGATCGTTCCGAGTTGCGTGGAGCTTGCAGCGGCGACAACTTTCCGGATCGCGTAGTGCACCATGTTGGAGGCAGTGCGTTGCTGTTTCACGCTAAAGCCGGCCCGGGTCAGTGCGCGGCCGACTAACACCAAGGTCGCCGCCGCTTCTTCCCCATGACCTTCCTGGGCCAGGCGCGTCATGTACCGGTTTGCAGAGCGGAATCCAGCCACGTCGGGAGTGTTGCCTTGATTCTCTCTCGACCGAACGCACAGGCTGATAATCGCACTTGAGGTGACATTGGTTGGGGCACCGTGCTCGCTGAGTATGCGCAGCCACGCCACTGCCGCGGCATCGAGCACAGGAAGCTGGATCTTCCGACCGTCTGCTGGTTGGAACCGGGCCGATTCGATGTCGTATGAGCCATAGCGAGCGAGGACACCGAGCGCGTCGTCTGAGGTGGCCGGTTTCGCTGCCTCCGGGAGCATGCCGATGATCACTGAGCGTGCGACAGGGTCGGTCACGACGGCGATGGCTCCGTCAAGTTCGCGTACGTCTGGCGTAAGAACTGCGGCTTTCTGAAGCGCGCTCCACAAGCCCACAGCGTCCCGCTGACGCCCACCGTTGCTCCTGAGAAGCTCGTTCACTATCCTTTGCAGACTCGCGGCCCAGCTGAGCAGCGCGACTCGCGCTGTGGGGACATCTGCTGTCGTCGTCAACAGTCCCACTTCTCTGCGGTTTACAGCCAACGCAACATAGGCGCTCGCTAAAGTGGCGTCCTCGTTGATATGAACGCGAGCTTCTTGCAAGAGCTTGGTCAGGCTCGCGTCGTCTGTCTCGATCGAGCCGTCCACGATGCCCGCAAGAACGCGGAGCGCATCCGAGTCTCCCGACCGGACTGCGGCAGGCAGCAGCGAGATCGCGTAGTCGCGATTCGAGTAAAGCCTCTGACGCGAACCCGGGACGATCCGGAGAACTGCGGCGACTACACAGACCGGAACTCGGTTATCTTCTAACGCGCTGCGCGCGACCGAAGCCCAGACGCCGCCGTCCGCTCCGACGGTATTGGGGGCGACCGGCAGGGCTTCCAACATGGTCGCAAGTCGTGTGACGAGGTGATCTCGCGCCAGCGATTTTCGTTCGAGAAGTGGTGCAAGGAAGTTGGCGGTCAATTTTCGCGGAGCCTTCACCGCATCGATCGTCAACAGGATCTCGTAGATGATCTCTATCTCTTGGGCGTCGTCACACGCTTCGAGGTGATCGGCGAGCACAAACAGCTGAGCACCGGCACGCACGTCTGTATCGTTTTGAATGATGGCATCGCGGGTACTCCTCGCCAGTTCGTACCAGAAATGCGCGCGTCGCGCAGCGGGCACAGTGATAAGTTCGGCGCTGATGATCGCGCCCAATGACCGACGAATACTTCGCCCGTGGGTGTCGCCCGCCTTAGCTTGATTGTGCGAGATGACGGTGACGATCTCTTCAGCGAACTCCGTGCTCCGGATCGACGGCCACTCGTGCGCCAATCGGTTCAGGAAGGTTACCGCCACTGTTGTCCCTGAAAGTCCGGCGAGCAATCGGATGGCATCCGCACGTATGCGTTCAGGTTCGGCCGTGATAAGCCCGGTGATCAGAGCAAATAAGCTCTCAGTGTTTGCCAACATTGCCGAGCCGGGGCCGAGAACCCAGTCAAGGCATTGGGTGCTCAAGTAGAACTCGTAAACCTCAAATGGGTGCGCCCGCAGTAAGCGCGCAAGCGCCTGGATAGTTACCGTGGCTGCTCGGGTGTTGCTGGCAGTCCACACCAACCGCAGGACGCGCAGCTTGTCGGTGATCGTGACATCCGCCACCGTGGGAACAATCTGCGCCACGCGAACCAACGCCGTTGTCGAGACAGTCGCGAGCGATCCACTCGGTACCTCTACCGCGCCCGGGTAGTGTGCCCAGGTCGAAAGGGCGATGCTCTCCAGCGCGACATGACCCGCCGCGAGCAGCCGGGAGACGGAAGCATTAACGTCGCGTACCGCGAGCGGATTTCGCGATGCCAAGACGAGCGATTGTTCCAGAACAGCTCCTCGGAACAGGTCAGTCGGATAGTCGACCAGGAAGTCGGTGAGACGCGCCAGCTCGCCGCCAGGATCTCGACTCATCATTTCCATCGCAGCCGCAAACTCAAACATGGTCTGGTGGAAGAACTTGACCCGAGGTCCGGCTGCCTCCAAAATCCCCCGGGCGATCATCTCTTCGAGCGCCTGCGCCCCTGCCCACAGTTGGGTCCCGTTCGGCGCGGACGCAAGCTGCTCCAAAAGTTCTGTCAGCACCGATAGTTGCGGCTCGGGGGTACCCATCGCCAGCATGACGACGGCGCACGCACGCACCACCGCGCTCAGATCTCGGCCGGTTCGTTCGCGGGTGCGGCGCACCATCCTCCGGTCATCGCGGACCCGATGCTCCCAGTAGCGAAGGTAGAGCCCCGTCACGTCAAGCTCCATCGCAGGCAGATTGCCGTCCGAAAGCTCGAACAGCATCCGAAGCAACAGCGGAGAGGTGCAAATGTCACTGATCGGCAGCTCCCGCGTGACTGCCGTGGTCACGATGGCCAGCGCTTCGGATACCGGATGATTCGGGACAAAACGCCGCGCCAGCCGATCGACGGCAACTGCCATCTCAGTGTCGTCATAGGGGCCGAGCGTTTCGTACGATCCGATATTGGGTGAAAGCCCCTGCTCGGCTTCCAGTGGCCGAGTCGCGATGATAAGGCCCGCCCGCAGGTCAACCAGGAAGCCGATCAGGTCCGCCATCAGTTGTTGCGAAAGCTCGGAATGGAGCAGCAAGTCGGCGGTGTCCAGAAGCACGACAACTCGCTGATGCTCGAGCGACAGAAGTTGGACACCCTCCGCGATCTGCTCCACCGTGAAAGCACCAACCTCACCAACCTGGGCGGAGATCCAAGTGGCGGACACGAACACGACGCATACTTCGGGCTCAGCGCTGAGGGCGCGGTGCAGCCCCCACAGCAGGCTCGACTTCCCAACACCGGCATCGCCTCGCACGATCTGGGGACGATGCTCAACCTCGCCAAGACGTTCGAGGAGCGTCGGCTCAACGCGCCGTCTCACGTAGAGGGATTGCCAAACGCCATCATCTCCATCGCCGGAGCCAACGTGGAACTGGGCCGATAGGTCAGCCACCAGCCGATCCGACCAGCGAAGCAGCTTGCTAACGAGCGCGTCCGACTTCGAGGCATCTCGCCGAGGGGTATCCAGTTCCACAGAACGTTCACCATCAACCTCGATGAGTTGGGCAGCGAGGTCATGCCGCAGTCCCCGGATCACCCTGGTCTTGGTCTCGGCAGAAGCCTCCCTGCGCCCAACCTCCGCCAGCGCTCGCTCGGCCCGGTCGGTCGCGGTGCCGGGGAAGTCATCCAACCCGAACAGCATTTGTGTGGCGGTGGGGTTCGCGCATCGCAGTGCCGCCTCACCCAGCAGATCGCGAAGTCCCTCGACGAGCGCACGGTCACTGTAGGGCGACCTGACGAGCAGCTCTTTGAGAACGGGAAACGGCTTCGCAGCGTAACCGCCGGACGCCAGCTGAGCCAGTTCAATCGTTCGCTGCCGGAGCTCATCGAGTTCCTTCACAAGCAGTGTTTTTCGATCAGAAATCGCCACAACATCCAGTATGGCGGCGCTTGGCGTGCATTGGCGGCGTCTATGGCGGCACTCGCTGACCTGTGGCATGGGTGCGAGCGAAGGGTGGAACTAGCGGGATGAAGACATGCCGCCAACCTCACTGAAAAAGAGAGCCCATGGCCGAACAAACCTCACCACAACCCCGGATCCGCTCGAAAGTCACCTGATCGAAACCTCCCCCTGTTCGTTCGAAGAGCTCATAGCGCAGCGGGCTCAGGAGCAGACCGACCAGCAGTTCCGCTCTTACCCCTGACTCACCCTCTTGAGGAGTCGGCCAGGCGTGGCCTGGCCAACTCGTCAATCACCGTCACCACACAATCCGTTCCAACAAAAGGACATACCGAATGTACTCAAAACTGATCCGGTCCGCCGTATTTGGCGTATTACTCGTCTTTATTCTCGCGGGCTGCTCTACCGCCAGTTCACCAGGCGCGCAGTCCGGCGACCACGCCATCCTTGCCGCCTGCACTCCCAACAAGCAGATCGCCGCCGACGATGAGATCGATGGCAGCGGCTCAAGCTCGGACGAGGCAATCTCGACCGAGAGACTGTCGATCACCGCAGACGTGGTGCGGCGCACCGCTATCTGCGGTGGCCACCTTCTCGTTCGCGCTTTCTCCACCTCCAGCGGGGCGACGGTCACCATCTACGACGGCGACCTGACGTTGCCGGGTGCGACCGATAACGCGCGTCTGCGCCGAGTTGATCCTCTAGTCGAAAAAGTCATGGCCGATATCACCGCCAAGTACGGTGCGGCCATTGCCGCGCTACCGAACGGCGGCTCGGACATCACTTCCGTCTACCGACTGGCTGGCGAATATGCGGCGCAGCTTGGCGACGGCTATACCCTGCACCTTTACCTGCTGACCGACGGTCTGAACAACATCGGCACCGACCTGCAGTCGCAGGTGCTCACTCCAGCACAGGCTACCGACCTGGCCGGCACAGTGAGCGTCCCGGCACTGCCGGGCGCGATCATTACCGTCGCGGGTCTTGGCCGCGTTGACGGCGACCCTGCACCATCTCCTCTGGTCGAAGGGCTGGTTGCGTTCTACAACGCCCTGTGCCTAAAGACCACCGCAAAAACCTGTGTCTCCGTGACCGACTACACGGCAGTGCGGTGACCGAGATGGCAAAAACTAAGAACACCCACGGCTCCTCCGACCCCACTGATGAGCGGGTCACCGAATACAGCAACCTCAGCCTGCAGCAGGTCGATGAGGCACACCGCATCGACGGCCTGGCCGGGCCAGGCCTTCATGTCGAGAACGAGCTGGATGCCTTCGGGCGCGAGCAGGAACCGCTCTGGAAAGCGGAAGGCATCGCACAGTCCCGCCCGGCACTGATCGCCCACTCGGGGCTAAAAGTACAGGCTGAAACGGCTGAGCGCCTCAGCCGCCGACACCGCCGCCTGGTCAAACGCGCCCAGCGCCGTCTCGAGCGCACCATCGCAACGTTGAGCCCGTTCGTACGCCGCAAGCAGGGCCAGAAGGGGTGGTTCATGGTGCGCACCGGACTGCTGCTGCTCGGTGATGTAGCAGGCCAGGCGGGGGCACAAATCTACTACGGCGAAATCCCTGAGCTGGCGCTCGTCCAGGCGTTAGCTGCCGGTGTCGCCGTCGTCACGGCAGGGCTGGTTGGGGGCGAGGTCAAAGATCTGCGGATGGCCAGCAAGCGGAAGATCGAGCGCACCGACCTCACTCCACAGCAGGAGCTCTTCGCGCACCTGTTCGTCGGCACCGATGACGGCAAACACTTCGTCAAAGCCCTCGTCTACACGGGCGCGACGGTGGGCCTGCTGATCTCATCTGGGATTTTTGCGTTGCGGTCCACCATTGATGGGCCACTCTCGGGACTTGTCTACGGGGCGCTGGCTGCTGGTATCGCCACGGCGAGTTTCATCTCCAGTTACACCGTCACCGATGAGATCGCGGACGCGATCGACACCGCCGAGAAAGACTACGAACGCACCATCAAACGACAGACAGCCCTGGCCGGCAGCCAGCCACTCAGAGTCGCGCTGGAGAAGCAGGCGGAGGACGAGTCGATCCGCGACGAGCACGAGGTCCGTGGACAGGCGGCACTGCTCACCTATGAGGGACTGAAGCATCGCGTGCTGCGCCGCAACCCGGGCGTCGCAGGACACGGCCCGGCCACCGAGCCGGAGCCCGTTGTCGGACGTCGTGCCCGCGACGACGGGAGCGGCGCATGAGCCTCACACCGCGCCTGCAACCCAGCGCCCTCGTGGGCGAGGTGCCACGACAGGTCAAGCCGAAGAAGGAGGCGGCGGCGATTGAGCTGGGCTGGCCGGGGTTCTGCCCTCGTCAGCCCCGGCTGGTGCTCCCCATATTTGATGACTCCGGGTCGGTGTCGCTGCCGGGCGGGGGCGACCCTGTCGGCAACCGCTACCAGGAGGCACTACTAGCGTTCGAAGCACTCCAAGAGTGGTGCTCGTGCGGGAAGTGCCTGGCCGGAGTTCTGCACTTCGACTCTCCCCGGGGGGACGTTGACCCGGGCAAGCTACGAAGCTTCACGTTCCAACAGCACCTCACCCAGGGCCTGCGTGTGCCGCGCTTTGCTGCTGGTTCGAGTGTCCTCGGCCCCAGTCTCGCTCGGGCGGAGGAGATCGCGGTGAGCCTCCCCAAGCACGAGGTTCGGCTGGTCGTGCTGACGGATTGGCAGCTGTTCGACAACGACAACATCCTTGACCGGCTTCGCAGCTTCCCGGGGGCCGTACTGGCCATAGGGCTGAACGCGGACCCTCCGGCGGAGCTTCTGGGCGATGACATCGTCAGCTTGCGGATCGGTCACGGCGACCGGCCAGGTGCGGTCGCTCGCGCCCTGTTCGGTGAGCTGACTGTCGGTCGCCGCGGACGCCGCTTCATCGGCACGCCCGACCGCGATTCTGCCGCAGAGGAGGCGCCAAAGTGAACATCGTTGCCAATTCCACAACACCAAGGATCGCCGCCACGGATCACGACGCTCTTGATGACGTCACCTCTGTTGGCCGGTATTCCGATCACTTGTCGCATCCCTCTACTGCAGGAGCGACCGGAACATTGCGCGAACTTGACCGAGCGCCCATAACCATACGTCCAACCCAGCAACACGCGCTCCGTGCTGCCAGAGGTACGGAAATGAAAGGAGGAACCACACGATGAACACCACCAACACGGCCACCGAGCTGGTCACGCCGAGCAAGAGATTCAAAGTAATTTATGCCGACCCGCCCTGGGACATTTCTCAGAAAGGTGCCCGCGGGGCAGTCCGACATTACGAGCTGATGACCCTCGACCGCATCAAGAACATGCCGGTCGCTGAACTCGCAGACGACAACGCCACCCTGCTGCTCTGGGTCACCAACGCCGCCCTCCCGGCAGGCCTTGAAGTCATGAAAGCTTGGGGCTTCGAGTACAAAACGAATGCCGCCTGGGATAAGTACTACATGGGACTTGGAAATTATTTCCGCGGTTCCCACGAGTTGCTCCTCCACGGCACTCGCGGGAAGGCGCCCTTCAAGTTCCGTGGCCAACGCTCGACGTTGCAGTTCCCACGGCAGGAACACTCCCACAAGCCCGAGGAAATGATCCCCCTAATCGAACGCGTCCTCGACGGGCCATACCTGGAGCTGTTCGCGCGGCAACGTCCGAACAGCCACTCAAATTGGTCGATATGGGGCGATCAGTGCTCTAGCGACATCACGATTCCCGGATACCCAGTGCCGAGCGACTTCACCGGAGAACAGGAGCGATGACTCATGGCCGACAAAGAACCCACCCCAAAGAACATTGCACAGCGCTTCTTCGACCTCTGCTTGCTGCTCCTCGGAGGCATCATCGCGCTCTGGGTTGCGCTGCAGTTCTTAGCGCAATTCTGGGGCTGGATCGTCCCCATCGCGGTGCTGGTTGCCGCTATCTGGGCGCTGGTTGCCATCATGCGTGCCAGACGGAACCGGTGGTGAGAAGGATGAGCTTGTTCACCCCCGTTAGGTCGTTGCGGAATCGACAACAACGCTTGACAACTCAACACGATGAGTTCATAACAGGCTTCCCGATCTCAAACCCCGAGTTTTCCGCCCCGACAGCACCAATTGCTCGGTACAAGGAAAGGAGGTTGGCCACAATGAGTCGAACTAATCGTGAGTATCGCCACAAGAGCGAGACGAACATCTGGGTCACGAGCATGCGCAACGAGCACCTGCGGCCAGGCGAGATAGCGAAGATCGTCAGCGGGATGGCTCGAGAACGAGCCCTCGCGTCCGCGCAAGCCGAAGCCGACGCGCAGAACGAGCACCCCCTGGTGTACCCCAACGTCGTTGCCTCTCCGTCTTCAGAAGAGGAGGTTGATCATGACGCCTCCTCGTAACGCGAAGATCCCACCGATGTTCCTGCGTCTGCACCTGCCGTCGCCATTGAAGGCCGACAATGTTGGGGAACTCCTGGCACGACTTGCCCAGCCCGACGCCCCAATCCCACTCATCCTCGAAACACGCGTGACCGACGACGGAATCGCCTATCTCCTTGGCGTTCACCCTTTCGCCGCCGAACACCTCGCGCGCCTTCTCCGGGACCTTGTGCCTGGCATCCGCAGCGTGGCGACACAGCCAGGTGTTCGTTCGCCGGTGGAGGCCGGTGGCCACATCGGCATCCACCCGCATGGCTTGCCTATCCGTGTCGACGGTGCCGATACGACAGTTCGTGCAATCTTTTCCGCGTTCGGTGCTCGCCGCCAAGGTGAAACAGCGGTCGTTCAAGTAATCATCGGCCTCGGCCATCCGCCACGTGCGTTGCCGACGAAGGTCACCGACCCGAGCGCGCCGCTCTGGAAATCCCTGAGTTACGGGAAACAAGTCGCGCCGCCAGAAATGCGCTCCCGAATGAAGGCCACTGCGGAGCAACCGACCCTCGATATGTGCATCCGGATCGGCGCAAGTGCAGGAACACCTGAAAGACGCAAACGCCTTGTGGTCGAGCTCGTCGGCGCGATGGCGACCGCGCAAAGCCCCGGTGTTCGGTTGCAGCTTGTCCGCGAAGATGTCGGGCGGCTCAATACCGCGTTCATCCCGTCACGTTGGCCAATGCGTGTCTCCGTTGCGGAACTTCTCCCTCTGATTGCATGGCCAGTCGGGGACCAAGAACTTCCCGGACTTCCTCCTCATCACCCGCGACTCGTGCCAGCCCCGGCGTCCCTCTCGACAACGGAGAACGTATTTGCGACCGCGAGCGCTCAGGGTGACACTCGCCTCGTAGGCATCCGAACGCCCGGGCGAATGCAACACCTCGTGGTCACAGGCCCAACGGGCTCGGGCAAGTCGATGGTGTTCGCCTCGCTGATTGCCCAGGACATTACGGTCGGGCGACCACTTGTGCTAGTCGACCCGAAACGTCAGCTTGTCGATTTCATTTCCGAACGAGTGCCCGCCCAGTTGGCCGACCGTGTCGTGATCATTGATGCTGCGGACGCAAACCCTGTGGGCT
Organism: Glaciihabitans sp. UYNi722; assembly: GCF_040549465.1. NCBI lineage: Bacteria > Bacillati > Actinomycetota > Actinomycetes > Micrococcales > Microbacteriaceae > Glaciihabitans > Glaciihabitans sp. UYNi722. The sequence continues at coordinate 97,249 of NZ_JBEPTL010000008.1, forward strand.
TCAATCCACTTGACGCTGAGGGTCGCAACAAGGACGTAGTGGTCGATGGCATTCTAAGCGCCTTCAAAGCAGTGTTCGAAGACGGATGGGGACCGCGCACCGAAGACCTGCTACACGCAGGGCTCTTGTCGCTGGCCACGGCAGGCGAGGCACGAAGCGACCCCTACACACTGCTCGACCTGCCACGACTGCTCACCGACGCCCCCTTCCGCCGTTCGGTGATCGGGGCCATAGCTGGCGATCAGACGTTGGCTTCGTTCTGGGCTGGATTTGAGGAGCTCTCGCTGGGAGCGAGGGCTCAGATTATCGCTGCGCCCATGAACAAACTGCGCAAGTTCGTGCTCCGCAAGAACCTGGCCGCAGTGCTTGGGCAACCGCGCCCACGATTCCGGCTGCGGGATGTCTTCCGAGAAGGTAAGGCCGTGCTCGTTCCCCTCAACGACGCCCTGCTCGGCCCCGGTGCCGCACAGCTGCTCGGCAGCCTCGTTGTGGCCGAGCTGTGGATGGCAACTCTGGAACGGGCAGCGGAAAGCAGACCGCTGGATCGCCCTGCCGCGATCTACATCGATGAGGTGCAACAATTCCTACACCTGCCAACCTCTATCGCTGATGCTCTCGCTACCTCCCGTTCTTACGGAGTGAGTTGGAATCTGGCGCACCAGTTTCGCGACCAACTACCAGCGCAGATGCGCTCTGCCTTCGACGCCAACGCGCGCAACAAAGTCGTGTTCGGCCTTGGGCCGGACGATGCGCGTGACCTCGCGAGAATGGCACCTGGATTGGTGGCTGAGGACTTCATGGCGCTGAAGCCCTACGACGTCTACGCGAACGTCGTAGATGACGGAGCACCCGCAGGCTGGTTCTCCGCCCGCACCCTCGCCCCAACAGCCGCCCTGCACGACGGACACATTGTTCGCCAGAGGAGCCGCGACCAGTGGGGACAAGTACAGAAGGCCGAACCAGTCTCCGCGTCCGAGTCGGGCGACATACTCAGCGAGCCCGATCCTGTAGGCAGCGTGAAGGCGAGGCGATCATGAATGCCGCCATTGCCCGAAGCGCCCACTTGACCACTGTCGTCATATGTCCGGTCGCCTGTCCGGTCGCTGTTCCGCTCACGACGATGGACACCGCTGGGCAGGGGCGAAGTTGTGCGGCTCCAGGCTCGAACTGGGATGGGACTCTCCCTGTTTCCAGGGATCACTTTCTCACCCGTGCGGAGGCCAACCCCAGCTGGTCTGGAGGTCGTCATAAATAACTCGTGGACTCCTTACAAGACCGAGATGCTCCTTCAACTGCTCACCGACCGCGATCTGGCACTGCTGCAGGACATCGAACAATTCCGGCTGCTCAGCACCCGACAGATCCAACGCCTGCACTTCGGCATCGGGCACGCGACCATTTCAGCCGCAACACGCGGCACCGTCCGAGTGCTGGGGCGCCTCGAGACCCGCGGGTTCCTCGTCCGGCTGGAACGTCGCATCGGGGGCATCAAGCACGGCTCATCCGGCAACGTCTGGCAACTTTCTGCAACGGGCGAACGGCTCCTACGCGCTCTACGAGGGGATGGAGCCAGGCGGCGGTTCGTGGAACCGGGAGCACCGTTCACCGATCACACTCTTGAGGTCGCGGACCTTGCCGTGTGGCTGCGTGAAGCGGCACGCGAGGGACGCTTCGATTTGCTTGAGCTCGACGCCGAGCCCGAATGCTGGCGCGAGTTCACCGCCAGCCACGGCGGGCTGCTGTGGCTGAAACCGGACCTGTACGTAGTGACCGCGACGGCGGCGGTCGAGGAGCATGCGTTCGTCGAGGTGGATCGAGGCACCGAGCACATGCCCGCAATCCTGCGCAAGTGCGCCAGCTACCAGCGCTACTTCCAGACCGGCAACGAGCAGCACCGGCAAGGCATCTTCCCGGCCATCGTCTGGGTCGTGCCCAGCGAGCAACGAGCGGCCAAGCTGCGCACGAGCATCCGCGGCGACCCGACCCTGACCGACACGCTGTTCCGGGTCACCAGCGCGCAGAACGCCGTCACGATGCTCACGCCAAGAGATGAACAACCAGTAACCGAAAGGAGAAATCACTTATGAACTACCAAACAGGAACCACCACAGCGGCGCGAACAGCGCCGGACCAGTCGATCCGAGCACGACACCACATCAACGTCGCTCTTGCCGAATCCGGCATTGAGCTGATCGATGCCGTGACAGCGCGCATCATCGCCGCCACCGTGCACGGCGGGTACCGCACCGCGCTTTGCAACTTCGCGGCAACCGGGATCCTCAGCGGGAACGTGGCACTCGCAGAACTGCGAGCAGTCCCGTCGACGCAGCTTGCGGGGACATGGCGTAAGGCCTTCACCAACTTTGTGATCGCGGCAGGGAGCGACAGTGATGAATGACCTATCGCCAGAAACAAACCCACCCGGCAAGTACAAAGCCGAACTACCGGACGCCGACAACCCGAACCTTGACGCCGAAGAGCCCGAGAACGGGGACGCACTTGTCGAATTTATCGAATCCGGAATCGATGCTGCCCGTGAACGTCAAACCGACGTCACCGAGCACACGGCCCGCGCCATCGCTCGAGCGATAGCCAACGCGCTCGGTGATAACGGTCTCACCCTTGGCGAGTTCGCCCGCACTGGTGCGGTCAGCTACACCGCCCTCAGCAATGAGTTCCTCGAGGTCTACAACGACCCGACCACTCCGGCTCAAGTTCGCACCTGGATCGACTGGCTCGGCACCTACCTGGTGCAAGCGAATCAGGAGGGGTCGGGTTGGCGGTTCATGATCAATGACGCCGCCCCACAGCTCAACCGACTGTTGGTCGCTACGAGGATCTCCCTGGGATGCACAGTCTCGACGGTGCATATTCCGGCCAGTAAGACACTCGAGGAGGTCAACGCTCTCACCCGCCACCTCAACGCTCTGCCGACCGTCGGGACCACCCCGTTCCAAGTCTTCCTGACACTGCCCGACGTGGATGCGAGCGCCAACAACGTCACGGATTCCTTCCAAGACAATTACGTCGGAAACTTCGTGTCCATTGAAGACGCGCTCTACGGGTTGGTCGAACTTGAGGAGTGGGAAACAGACCTCCACAACTTCGCTGCCGTACGCGGAATTCTGACTAAAGCCGTGTCGATAGACCACGACATGGTCGAAGCGCAGACCAGAGAGATGTACGACCTCGTCGAGCGTGAGGGAGTGATCTATGCCTTCAACAAATGAAACGCCACGCGCCCGCCCTTCCGGTTCGGGCTCGCAGCGGAAGGCCGGGCGGCCCCGAGAAGATCGTCGAATCCGCATCGAGCCCGAACATCTCGATCAGATCGACCATCGGCGACTCGCGCGTGCGCTCCTTCGGCTTGCACAAGACGAGTACGACTCGCCACACGCCAGCCCTGCGAATGCTTCGCCTCCTCGCTCATTCCCCTCAAAGGCCCGTGTCAGGGGCCACGAGCCCGACACCGGGCCTTGTCCCGGGGCAGGCGACCACTCAGGCGAAGAGCCGCCGAAAGCGGTGGACAGAGGCGCAGGCGCAGAGAGGGCGTAAGGCAGCGCAGGAGAGCACCAGGCTCCAGAGACGACGGAACGAATGACGAATGACCAGGATCACCGAGGCGATTTTTACATCACCGAACCACCAGGGGCGACCTCGGGTGAAGGTGCCCTGAACCCCACCAAACCGCTGGACTTCGCAGGCCAGAAGAGCGTTAATCCGGAGGACAATAACGGAGGAAATCAACTTATGACCCCGAATAGCCCCGAGCCCGCAACCTTGACGCCGACCGTCAACTCAACGATCGGACTCGAACATCTCTACGCGAAGCCCCCGAAATTAGGAAGCACACCTGCCTCCGCAGTCGCTCAAGCAGTGGTCTACCTGCGCGTCTCAACACCCCGGCAGTTGCACACCGCCGCCGACCTCGACGAGGACGGCAACAGCATCGCGACCCAGCGCGTTGAAGCGCTGCGTAAGGTGAGGGAGCTCAAAGCGACGGTCGCACAAGAATTCCTGGAGCCCGGCCAGTCTGCGCAGACCATCATCAAACGCACGGAGTTCAAGAAACTTCTTCGCTACATCGACGAACACCCCGATGTGAAATATGTGGTGATTTACATGCGCTCGCGCGTGTTCCGCAACTTCACCGATGCAGCTATCACCAAGCGCCAGCTCTTAGAGAAGGGCGTCCGTCTGGTGTCGGCCAAGGAGGAATTCGGTGAGGGATACATGGCCGATGCCATGGAAGCCATCACCGACGTCATGAACGAAGTCCAAGTCCGTATGAACGGCGAAGACGTCAAGGTGAAGATGGCCCACAAAGTCGAACAGGGCGGGTCAGTCGGCCGCGCCAAGCTCGGCTACCTCAACGTCCGCAAGGATTACAGCGGTCGCCTCGTCAACACCATCGATGTCGACCCGGAACGAGCGCCGCTCGTCGCTTGGGCGTTCGAGCAATACGCCACGGGCCAATATTCGATAAGCCAGCTCCGCGAGCTAATGGAAGAGCAGGGACTAACCACTCGCGCCTCGCCAAGCCGATCGGAGCGGCCCGTCAGCAATAGTCGGCTGGCTGGAATTCTGCGTGACCCGTATTACACCGGAGTGATCCGCTACAAGGGAAAGCTCTACGGCGGACGCCACCAGGCGGTGATCTCGAAAGAGACGTTCATCCAGGTGCAAGACATCCTTGATCAGCGCAATCGTCAAGGCGACCGAGATATTGTCCATTTTCACTACCTCAAAGGAATGCTCTACTGCGGTGAGTGCCTTGCTGCCGGACGACGTAGTCGTTTGCTGTACAGCCAAAACACTGGCAACGGCGGCACATACGAATACTTCATATGCACGGCAAAACAGCGGCGACTCTGTTCGACGCCGGCTATCCGCATCGAGCAGATCGAAGCGCACCTCACTCTCGTCGTCGATGGTGAACGGCTAACTATTGAAGCAATCGAGGGTCTGAAGTCACTCGTCACTACGACGATCGACGACCTGCTTGGGGCCGAGCGGGACGCCAAGGCGCAGCTTCAGAAACAGCTGCGAAAGCTGGAAGCGCAGGAGGAGCGCCTCATTGAGCTCGCCGCCGACGGCACCCTTCCAATATCGAAGATCCGCTCCAAGATCGAACAGACCACAATCCAGAAGGAAGCCATCAAGGAAAAGCTCGCCGTCACCAGTGAACGGCTGAAGTATGGAGCCGAGAAAGCGATTGCGTATCTCGATCTGCTACGTGATCCCGGCGATCTCTACCGCAATGCTCCGACGCCCGTGCGCCGGGACCTGCTCGCGGCCTTCTTCAGCAGACTGATTGTCTACGTGGAATATGACGGCGTCAGGGTGGAGAGCGAGCGAAACAGCGCCAACAACACCGTCCGCGAGTTGCAGGGGCACTGCGAGCGGGTCGGGAGCCAGTCCATCACCGAAAACACAAAAACTCCCCGCCCGAGGGCGAGGAGTTCAAAATTCAATCTAAGGGCTAGTTCATTTGACCTTGGTTTGAGTAACGCTGATCTGGCTGGGGTACCTGGACTCGAACCAAGAACAAAAGAATCAGAATCTTCCGTGTTGCCAATTACACCATACCCCACCGCACCTGACCGAAGCCGGGCCGACTAGTCACTCTAACCTACGGTTCGGGGGTCAAACAAATGGACGCCTCCCACCGCGCGTCCGGACTCGGGTGGGACAATTCGGGAAACCCCACGAATCGAGTGCACCACGCCTTCCATCCTGACTTTCCTCACCAGCTGGCGCCTCGATCCGGTGACACTCGTCGCCCTGGCGGTCGCCGGTACCCTCTACGGGTTCGCGGTCGCGCTGCTCCATCGCCGCGGCATCCGCTGGCCGGTCATGAGAACGCTCGGCTTTTCACTGCTCGGGCTTGGCTCTTTCGCCGTCGTGAACTTCGGCTTCCTCGGCGTCTACAGCGAGGGGCTCCGCTGGGCGTTCACGACTCGGATCGCACTGCTGCTTTTCGCGGTGCCCGGGCTGCTCAGCCTCGGCGCACCCGTCACGCTCTCGCGACTGGTGCTCAGCGGTGCGCCGCTCAGGGTCATGGATGCCGTGCTGCAATCCTGGCCGATTCGGCTATTCGGCAACGCGGTCTTCGCACCCGTCTTCGCGCTCGCGGCGTTCTCGGTATTCCTCACCCCGCTCGCCGGCAGCCTCAGGGAGAGTCTGCTGGCCGGTGCGATCCTCACCATCACCGTGCCGATCGCGGGCCTGCTGATGGTGCTGCCGATCGTGGAGCACACCACGCAACGCACCAGCTTCTTCATCACCGTCGAGTTCCTGCTCGTGTTCGTCGAACTCGTCGTGGATGCGATCCCGGCGATCATGATGCGCCTCAACGGATCAGTGCTCGACAGAATCGGACCGGTCCTCGGGTCGCTGCCCGGCTGGTTCCCGAACGCGTTGCACGACCAGCATCTCGCGGGCGACTTCCTCTGGTTCATCGCCGAGGTCGCAGACGTGCCGATACTCATCCTGCTCTTCATCCGCTGGTCGAAGATCGATCGGCGGGAAGCGAAGAACCTTGACGACCTCAGCGATGAGGAGATGGACGCGCTCACCCGCGAACACCTGAGGCAACGGCCGCGCTGACGTGGCTCCGGCGCGCAACGAGCTCAGGCGCACAAAGGGCTCAGGCCCGCGCGATGCCGATCAGGTCACGGTTGATGGCGGCAGCCACGCGCGCACCGGCTCCGGCCGCCACGATGAGCTGCTGCGGCCCCGGCGCGGTGGAGTCGCCGGCAGCGTAGACGCCGGTGGCGCTGGTGCGTCCGTCGGCATCCGTCAGCAGCAGGCCCCAACCGTCGGTGGAGAGCTGCAGTTCCGCAACATAGTCGAGCGCCGCGTCCCAGCGCGGTCGCACGAAGCCGCCCTCGACCGCGATGGCGGATCCGTCAGCGAGCGACACGGCGGAGACGACGCCACGCTCCCCCACGACATCCGCGATCTCACGACGCTCGACACGAACACCTCGAGCGGCCAGCACCGCCTCCTGCGAGTCGGTGATACGGCCCACGCCATTGGTAAAGACGATGAGATTGTGACTCCACTGCGCGATGAGCAGGGCCCGTGCCGCCAGATCGCTGGTCTCACCGATGAGGGCGAGCGGCCTGTCGCTGTGCTCGTAGCCGTCGCATTCGACGCAGCTGAATAGTCCGAGGCCATAGAAGGCACGGATGCTGGGCAGCGCAGGCAGCGTCTCCTTCAGTCCGGTAGCCACCAGCACGCTCGCGGCGGTGACCGACCTGCTCGGCGACCCGTTCACCCCTTTGGCATCAACCGCGAACGCCCCGTCAAGGCGGGAAACGCTCCGCACTGTGGCCAGTTGGAACTCAGCCTCCGGATACTGCGCCAGTTCCTCGCGGGCGAGGCGACGCAGCTCGTGAGGCGCGATGCCGTCGCGGGTGATGAAACCGTGCGAGACCATGGTCGCGGCGTTCCGCGGACGGTTGCCGTCGAGCAGCAGCACGTGGCGGCGGGCACGGGCGAGGTTGAGGGCGGCGCTCAAGCCCGCGGGGCCGGCGCCGACGATGACGACGTCGTAGTGATCCGCCACCGGTTACAACCGTGCGGCGAGCCGGCCGAGACGAGCGAGTGACGACTCCTTGCCGAGCAGCTCCATCGACTCGAAGAGCGGCGGGCTGATGCGGCGACCGGAGATCGCGGTGCGCAGCGGACCGAACGCGATGCGCGGTTTGAGTCCGCCACCCTCGATGAGTTCTGCGCGAAGCACACGCTCGATGTTCTCGTGCGACCAATCGTTCAGCTGTTCGAGTTCGGCCACAGCCGCGTCGAGAATGAGGGCGGCGTCGTGGCCGGGCATGGCATCCGCGTCGTACTCGATCCTGTCATCCGGTGTGAACAGGAATCCGAGCAACCCTGGCGCCTCGCCGAGCAGCTGCATGCGCTCCTGCACGAGCGGTGCGGCCTCGCGGAGAATCGCCTCCTGCGTGGCCGTGGGCGGATCGGCGAGATAGTCACCGAGGTAGGGCACCAGGCGCGCTGCGAAGTCTTCGACCGGCAGCATCCTGATGTGGTCCCCGTTGATCGACTCGGCCTTCTTCAGGTCGAACTGGGCCGGGTTGGGGTTGAGGTCGGCGACGTCGAAGGCCGCCACCATCTCGTCAAGCGAGAACACGTCGCGATCGTGGGTGAGCGACCAACCGAGGAGCGCCAGGTAGTTGATGAGTCCTTCTGGGATGAATCCGCGATCCCTGTGGTGGAAGAGATTGGACTCCGGATTGCGCTTCGACAGCTTCTTGTTGCCGTCGCCACGCACCAGGGGCAGATGCCCGAAGCGGGGCACGAAGGTGGTGACACCGATCTCGGCGAGCGCGTGGTGCAGCGCGATCTGCCGCGGGGTGGAGGACAGCAGGTCTTCGCCGCGAAGCACATGGGTGATGCCCATGAGGGCGTCGTCAACGGGGTTCACGAAGGTGTACAAGGGTGCGCCATTGGGCCGCACGACCACGAAGTCGGTGAAACTGCCGGCGGGGAAGGTGATCTCACCGCGCACCAGGTCGTCGAAGCTCAGGTCGGTGTCCGGAACGCGGAGGCGCAGCGCGGGGGCTCGACCTTCCGCACGGAAGGCAGCCCTCTCCTCTTCGGTCAGCGCGCGCTCGAAGTTGTCGTAACCCTGCTTGGGATCACGGCCCGCGGCGACATTGCGCGCCTCCATCTCCTCGCCGGTGACGAAGCTTTCGTAAAGATAGCCGCCGGTCGTGAGCTTCTCGATGATGTCGAGGTAGATGTCGGAGCGCTGGGACTGCCGGTACGGCCCATCCGGTCCGCCCTTCTCAACGCCCTCATCCCAGTCGATGCCGAGCCAGGTGAGGCCGTCGAGCAGCTGCAGGTAGCTCTCCTCGCTGTCACGGGCGGCATCCGTGTCTTCGATGCGGAACACGAGTTTTCCGCCGGTGTGGCGCGCATAGGCCCAGTTGAACAGGGCGGTGCGGATGAGACCGACGTGCGGCGTTCCGGTGGGCGATGGGCAGAAGCGGACGCGGACGTCGGCTCCGGAGGCTGTGCTGAAGGTGGCAGGCATGGCTCCATAATCCTAACGAGCGCACCGAGGCAGCGCGCAGCAGCCGAACTGGTCGCCGACCCACGGAAAGGTCCCCACGCGGGTCGTGTGAACTCTAGACAGCCCTCAGCCATCCCCGGCGGAGCAGGCTGATACTGACGAGCACGGCCGCGAAGAATGGCACCCCCACCAGGCCGAGAGCGAGCATGTGCCAGGCGAGAAGCCCCTGCGACGCGAAGCTACTGACGATAGCCAGTATCCCGCTCACAACGACACCGGCAGCAACCGGTGCGATCGTGGCGACGAGCTTGTCCCTTCGCGACCAGACCGGCGATGCCCAGAGCATCGCGACGCCGACCAGCCATCCGAAGAACGGCAGGACAAGACCGCCGAAAGCGAGCAGCACCACGGTGAGTACGACATACCAGCGTTGCGAACCGGCTGCGACCGGCTGCACCGGCTCGGTCTCCATCGGCGCCGCTCCCATACCCTCGCGGGCCTCCGCGGCGATGAAGGCCGGGTCGCCCAATTCTTCGATCCTGGATGCCGCAGCCGCCGCATCCAGTCCATCGAGTTCCTCGGCGATACCCGCAACGAGCCCCTGGCTGACCTCAGCCGAAACACCCGCCAGGGCTCTCTCCAGTTCGTTCAGATAGGTACGAACCACCCGGGGAGTCGTTGTCTCAGCCATCACTGTCGTCCTTTCCTACGAGTTCTTGCACCGTGCTGGTAAACGATCCCCACTGCCGCCGAAAGCTGCCCAGCTGGTCGTTGCCCGCCTCCGTGAGGCGGTGGTACTTTCGCGCCGGACCCGTGGCCGACACTTCGTCATAGCTGCTGACGAGGCCTCTGGAGCGGAGCCGGCTGAGCACCGGATAGAGCGTGCCGATGCTGGCGATCATGCCGTGCGAGACCAGTTGTTCAGAGAGCAGCCAACCGTACATCGGCTCACGGTCGAGCAGGCCGAGCAGGCAGTATTCGACCACTCCTTTACGGAGCTGCGCACTTACATCCACTGTCATGCATAACAAGCTACCTTGCGATGCACGCTAGTGCAAATCACCGGACGCAGCTCTCCGGCAGGGCCCAGCAAGACTCTCGCGGCGGAGAAAAGTTCTCGCGGACGGAACAATAATTCGGTCCGCGAGAGGATATCTCCGCCGCGAGGAATCCGGAGCAAGTTCGGCACCGGGGCCGGGCGCGAACACTCTCAGCCCAGGTAGACGAGCCCCAGTGCCAGGCAGAGGATGACGATCCACGAGACGAGACCGGCGCCGAGGGCACGCAGCCCGGAACGTGCCAGCTGCTCGAGGCGGAGGGATGCACCGATCGCGAAGAGCGCGCAGGCCAGCAGCGCGGACTGCAGGAAGTCGGCGATGTTGAGCACGGCATCCGGCAGCGGCAGGAATGAGCGGAGTAGCACTGCGACGACGAAGCCGACGATGAACAGCGGGACGATGGGCGGGTTCTTCTTCGGGGACTCGTCAACGGGCTGGGAGAGCGACTGGTCAGAGAGCGAGCGCTCAGAAAGCGACGGCCCAGGGCGCGAGCGCCGGCGGGTCTGGATCGAGGCGATCGCCACCATCGGCGCGAGCATGAGCACCCTGGTCAGCTTGACGACCACGGCGATGGCGAGCGCAGCCGCCCCTGCGGTCTGCGCCGTGGCGACAACCTGGCCGACGTCGTGCACACTGGCTCCGACCCAGTGACCGAATTGCCTGGCATCCAGCCCGAGCAGTGCCGAGAGCGCCGGGAGCACCACAATGGCCAGCGTGCCGTAGAGAGTGACGAGGGTGATCGGGGTGCCGGTGTCCTTCTCGTCAGAACCGCGCGCGGCCGCCATCGCTCCGACCGCCGAGACACCGCAGATCGAGAATCCGGCGGCCATCAGCACCGCCTGGTCTCCTTCCAGGCGGAACAGCCGCCCGATCAGCCAGGTGATCACGAAACTGATACCGACGAGGGCGATGATGGCCAGGATCGCCACCCAGCCGAGCGCCGCGATGTCACCGAGGCTGAGCTTGAATCCCAACACCACGATGCCCAGACGCAGCAGGCGACGAGCCGCGATCGCGAGACCCGGTTTGAAGATGCCGCCCAGCGAGGGTCTGAAGGGTGGGATGCACCCGGCAACAACGCCGAGGATCAGGGATGCTGTCAGCCAGGGCAGCGCCGGTACCAGCAGGTGCACGCCATAGCCGGCGGCAGCACCGACAACGGCGAGCAGCAGACCTGCGAGCCAGGGAAAGCGCCTCACACGCGATTCTTCGCGGGATTGCTCAGCGTTCCGATGCCCTCGATGGTGATATCGACGGTCTGCCCGTCGACGAAACCGCCCTGGCCGGCCGGCGTACCGGTCATGATGACGTCGCCGGGCAGAAGCGTCCAGATATCCGACACGTATTCGATGATCTCCGGAATCTTGTGGATCATGTCCTTCGTGTTGCCGTGCCGACGCTTTTCGCCGTCGACGAAGGTCTGGATGTCAAGGTTCGCCCAATCCAGCTCCGTCTCGATCACCGGACCGAGCGGCGCGAACGTGTCGTAACCCTTCGCCCGCGCCCATTGCCCGTCGGCGAACATCTGGTCGCGTGCCGACACATCGTTGCCGATCGTGTAGCCGAAAATCACGTCCGCGTAGTCCTCGGCCCTCACCCGCTTGGCGATCGTGCCGATCACGATCACAAGTTCGCCCTCGTGCACGATCCGACCCTCAACCGGAGGGATCTGAATCGTGTCGCCGGGGCCGACGACTGCGGTGTTCGGCTTGAGAAAGACCAGCGGACTGGTCGGGCTGTCGGTGTCGTCGCTCAACTCGTCGCGGTGCTCCGCGTAATTCAGTCCGATACAGACGACCTTCGATCGCGGGATGACCGGCGCCAGTAGTTTCGACTGCGTGGCGGGCACCCGCTCCCCCGTCGTCTCGAAACCGCTGAACATCGGGTCCCCGGTGAGCACGACGTAGTCGTCCCCGTCGAGGATGCCGTAGCGGGGGTCGCTGCCAGCGACGCTGAATCGTGCGATTTTCATACCGAGGCCCCGCCCGTCTCAACTCTCAGGGGACGCAATAACATCGTCCCAATCACGCGGAACGTGCTTTCAAGTCCCCCGGATTTCGGGACGGCGAACGGCAAAAAAGTGAGCGTTGGACTGTTCATGCGTCCAGGCGCAGCATCCAGCCGTGCCGATCTTCGACATGGCCGTACTGGATGTCGGTGAGCTCCTGGCGCAATGACATCGTCAACTCGCCGGCCGGGGCATCCGCCGACCCGATCTCGAACCCCTCGGCCTTGATGAGGGCGATCGGGGTGACAACCGCCGCGGTACCGCAGGCAAATGCCTCGACGATCTCACCGGAGGCAACGCCGTCCCGCCATTCGTCGATGGTTACCCTGCGCTGCTCGACGGAATGGCCGCGGTCCCTGGCGAGCTGCAGCACGCTGTCGAGCGTGATCCCCTCGAGGATGCTGCTGGACTCCGGCGTCACGAGCGTGCCGTCTTTCTTGACCAGCACCACATTCATACCGCCGAGTTCCTCGATGAAGCGCCCCTCCTCGGAGTCGAGGAACAGCACCTGGTCGCAGCCGTGCTCGTAGGCCTCCTGCTGGGCGACAAGTGACGAAGCATAGTTTCCCCCGGTCTTCGCGGCACCCATCCCACCCTTGCCGGCGCGCGAGTAGTTGGTGGACAGCCAGATCGACACCGGCTTAACGCCACCCGTGAAGTACGCGCCCGCCGGGCTGGCGATCACGTAGTAGTTGATCTTCTCGGCCGCGCGCACTCCGAGGAAAGCCTCCTTGGCGAACATGAACGGCCGGATGTACAGGCTGGTCTCCGGCGCGAACGGAACCCAGTCGCCGTCGACGGCGATGAGTTGCTTCAGCGACTCGATGAAATACTCGGTCGGGAGTTCCGGCAACGCGAGACGCACGGCCGAACGCTGCATGCGACGCGCGTTGGCGTCCGGGCGGAAGCCCCAGATCGAACCGTCTGTGTGACGGTAGGCCTTGAGTCCCTCAAAGATCTCCTGGGCATAGTGCAGAACGGCCGCCGCGGGGTCGAGGGCGATCGGACCGTAGGGCTGCACGCGTGGGCGGTGCCAGCCCCCGCGCGCCGACCAGCAGATGTCGACCATGTGGTCGGTGAAGAACTTGCCGAAGCCGGGGTCGGAGAGAATCTCCTCGCGCTCGGTCTCGCCCTTCGCAGCGAGATTCTTGGTTACGGTGAAGGCAAGCGTGGTTGGTGCAAGGAGATTGGTGATCATTGTCGGCCCTTCGGTAGTCCTGGTAAGTATTCTGCGCTCAGCTGAGCGCGATGGCGATCGCGTCGCCGATTTGCGCCGTGGAACGGGCGACTCCGTCACGCGAGGCGAGGTCGGCCGTCACCGCCGTGGTGACTCGAGCCGCGGCATCCGCAAGCCCGAGGTGGTCGAGCAGCAGTGCCGCGGAGAGAATCGCCGCGGTCGGGTCGGCCGTCTGCGTTCCCGCGATGTCCGGTGCCGAACCGTGCACGGGTTCGAACATGCTGGGGAAGGTGCCGTCGGGGTTGATGTTGCCCGAGGCGGCCAGTCCGATGCCGCCGCTGATTGCGGCAGCGAGATCGGTGAGGATATCGCCAAAGAGGTTGTCGGTGACGATGACGTCAAATCTACTCGGATTAGTGACCAGGAAGATAGTGGCCGCATCCACGTGCAGGTAGTCGACCTCGACATCCGGAAATTCGGGTCCGACGCGATCGACGGTGCGCTGCCACAGGCCACCGGCGTTGGTCAGCACGTTGGTCTTGTGCACCAGCGTGAGTTTCTTGCGCGGCCTGACCTGGCTGGCGGCGAAGGCATAGCGCACCACACGCTCGACACCGAAAGCTGTGTTGACCGAGACCTCGTTGGCGATCTCGTGCGGCGTGCCGACACGGATCGCTCCGCCATTGCCCACATAGGGCCCTTCAGTGCCCTCGCGGACCACCACGAAGTCGACGTCACCGGGGGCGGAAAGGGGTGATTCGACGTTGGGGAACAGCTGGGTGGGCCGCAGGTTCACGTAGTGATCGAAGGCGAAGCGCAGCTTGAGCAGCAGGCCGCGCTCGATGATTCCTCCGGCCAACCGAGGATCGCGCGGGTCGCCACCGACGGCGCCGAGCAGGATGGCATCGTGGCCTGCGAGACGCTCAAGGCTCTCGTCGTCGAGTATCTCGCCCGTCTCGAGAAAATGCCCCGCTCCGAAAGGGAAATGGGTGGCCTCGACGGCAACATCAGCCGGGACGACGGCGTTCAGTACCTTCATTGCCTCTGCCACGACCTCCGGGCCGATCCCGTCGCCGGGAATGACTGCGAGCTTGATGGTACGAGACATGCCGGGACTCCTCGGGCGTTACGCATTCAGGAACTTCCAGCGTACCGGCAGCCTGATCCCAGCGAATCTGCTCCTCGCGCGGGAGGCGCGGGTACACTTGTGTTCAGTACGAGCTCGCAGTGACGCGAACGTTGTTGCGAATGAGATCCATCCCGACGACGAAAGGATTTATCATGGGCATCGGTACAGGAATTTTTCTCTTCGTCGTAGGTGCGATTCTCACCTTCGCAGTCAACGTCGACGTTCCATGGATCAATCTGGACATCGTGGGCTACCTGCTCATGGGCGCCGGAGTACTGGTCTTTCTCATCTCCCTGATCATGATGTTGCGCAGGCGCCAGACCGTTTCGACGACGCGCACCGCGGTCGACCCGACCGGCAACGAACGGGTCACGGAGAAAGAGACCAAAGGGGACGTTCTCTAAGAACGTCGCGTAACCACAAGCTGGCGCGCCCCGCGTTTGATTCGGGTTCAGGGTGGGGCGCGTCATCCATGCTCGCCGGGTTGTACGGGCGTCAGCGTGACTTGGCTATTGCCACTATCGCGAAGAGGAAACCGACCCCTCCGAAGAGCACGATAACGCTGAGGATGCTGAGTAATACTGCAGCCATGGTCTGTCTTCCTGTTCTGCGTGTGGTACCACTCCACCGTACCAAGCGAGGCGCCGGAACACGTGGTTAATTTCCTCGCCGGTCGGAGTGCCGAAAACAGTGCCGAAAACGCAGGAGATCCGGCCGCATAATCACTCGATGGATGCCGCCCACATCGTTTCTGCGAAGATCTCCTGCGTTTTCGGCGCAACGCGAGCGGCACGCCCGGGCGCAGAGCAGACCAACTGGAGGCGGATCAGCGGCCGCCGCCACCACCCCCGCCGCCTCCGCCTCCGGAGAATCCGCCGCCGAACGAGCCGCCGGAGAAGCTGCCTCCGCTGCTACCCGACCACGAGGAGGGACTCGGAGTCGGCGTCGAGGTCGTCGTGACCGACGAGGAGAAGCCGCCGAGCGTCTGGGCGAAGATCAGGGAGTTGAAGGTGCCGCTTGAGACGTACCAGCCCGGCGAGCGCACGCCAGCGTCGTAGTAGACCGCGAGTTCCTTCGCCCACTCGCGCTCGATGCCCCACAGTACGGCGAACGGAAGCAGTTTCTCGTAGAGCTTGACCATCTCGACCTTGTCGCCGACGTCGATCCGCTCCGCACCCTGAGGGCTCTGCAGCATGCGGAAGCGATCCGCCTCTGCAAGCTGGAGATAGTCGCGCACGCCGAGGAGGTAGTCGCGCTGATCCGCACCCGCGTCGGTGAGCACCGCCGGCCTCACTGCGACACCCGCCGCCACGAAGATCAGGATGAACGAGATCGCGATGGCGAGGATCAGCCACGGGCTGAAGGCCCCGAGTGCGGAGAACAGCACAGTGAGACCGATCGAGAGGAAGAGGAGAAGGAAGGCCGCGATCATGACGACGACGCCGCCGATCGAGGAGACCTTCGCGCGGAGACCACGGCTGATGAGCCGTGCGCCTACGCCACTCTGGATCGCGCTGAGCTTGCCGGCGAGCGTGTCGTCGACCACCCCGAGGGCGCGGGTGGCGCCGACAGGCAGGCCGTCGCCGAACAGTTCGCGGAGCAGCCGGTTCTCGTCGTCATCGACGTTGTCGGCATGGAGGAACTGGAGCGTGTAGTCGCCATCGTCCTTCTCGAGCGGATAGTCGAGGATGCGCACGTTCCCGCGCACCGCGAAACTCACGAACTGGGCGGCGAAACCGCTGCCCGTGCGGCGGACGAGGGCCGCGGCCTCCATCAGGTTGAGGCCCTTCGGCGGGCTGTACTGCGGGATGGTGATGCCTCGACCCCGGGAATCCTGCGGTCCGAGTACCGTGCGGCGCAGCACGGCGAAGACTCCACCCGCGGCGGCGATGGCGGCCAACAGCCACGCGACGAGGTTGGACCACCACGGCGGATCGGCGGCTGGTCCCGAATCGCCGGGCTGGGTCTCCGCCGGCACCTGCACGAAGGTGTCCGACGTGAAGCCGATGGCCACGGTGAGGTTCTGGCGAGCTTCGAGACCGGTGGTGCTCGCGGTGAACAGGGCGCCCGCGGCATCCGTGTCCGTCGACCTGGTGATGTCGCAGGTGTAGGTGTCCGTCGAGCCCTCGGCACCGCGGTAGCAGGCGTCATGATCGGTGAGGAACGACGTGATCGACGGATCCACGTGCACGCGTGCCGTCACCCGTCCGAACGGCTGATCGAATCCCGTGCCGTTGGTGTCCCAGTAGAGCTCGTCGTCGTTCGTATCCGCGAAGTGGCGCACCACATTCTGCTGCGTGTAGGTGATCACGTAGCTCTGTTCACCGTGCACGTAGTCGTCGGTGCCGAGAGCGAGTTCGGTGAAGCCGTTGCTGGTCGTCGTGTCGTAGTGCACGGCTGCGCCCGATGCATCCGTCACCGAGGTGACTGCGGTGTTCAGCGGCACCCCGTCGTAATCATTGGGGATAGCCCGGATGATGCCGCGGTTCTGGTCGGAGCTCGGAAACTTCGCCACGAAGGTCTCGACGGTCGTGAGGGTGGCGTGATTCTCCGTGTCGCGGGAGAGGTAGAAATCAGCGTCGTAGGAACTGAAGCTGAAATCTTCCACGCCCGCCGAGACCGCACCCGGGCGAGCGGATGCCGAAACCGGCGCGAACAGCGCAGCCCCCGCGAAAAGGAAAACAGCCAGGGCAGCGAGGATGCGTGGAAGCCGGGTCACGCGATCGAGCCTATCCGAGCGGTTCTCGAAACTTCGGGCTACTCGGTGATGTCCAGCTGCTCGGTGATGTCCAGCTGCTCGGTGATGTCGGGCTACTCAGTGATGTCGATCTCGCGCAGGAGGTCGGCCTTGATCGCGTCGCGCACGGTGTCGAGCAGGCCGTCGGGCACCGGAGAGTCGACGGTGAGCACGCTCAGCGCCTGGCCACCGGCCTCACGACGGCTGATCTGCATACCGGCGATGTTGATGCCGGCATCGCCGAACTCCTTGCCATACACGGCGACGATTCCGGGACGGTCGGTGTAGATCATCACGATGAGATGGTCGGCGACCGGCACTTCGACGTCGTAACCGTTGATCTCGACGATCTTCTCGACCTGCTTCGGGCCGGTGAGGGTACCCGACACCGAGAGCTGGGCACCGTCGCTGAGCACGCCGCGGATAGTGAGCAGATTGCGGTATTCGTCGCTGACCGGATCGGTGATGAGACGAACGGCGAGGCCGCGCTGCTCGGCGAGCAGCGGCGCGTTCACGTAGCTGACCGATTCGCTCACGACGTTGGTGAAGAGCCCCTTGAGGGCGGCGAGCTTGAGCACGCTCACGTCGAACTCAACGATCTCGCCGCGGATTTCGATCTCGACCCCGGTGACCGGGCTGTCGGCGAGGCCGGCGAAGACCTGGCCGAGCTTCTCCATCAGCGGGATGCCGGGGCGCACCGACGGGTCGATGACGCCGCCGGCGACATTCACCGCGTCGGGCACGAGCTCGCCGGAGAGAGCGAGACGCACCGACCTGGCGACGGAGACACCGGCCTTCTCCTGCGCCTCATCCGTCGACGCGCCGAGGTGTGGGGTGACGACGATGTTGGGAAGGCCGAGCAGCGGCGAGTCGGTCGGAGGTTCGCTGACGAAGACGTCGAGACCGGCGCCGGCGATGGTACCGGCGGTGAGCGCGCGATGGAGGGCCGCCTCGTCAATGAGGCCGCCGCGCGCCACGTTCACGATGAACCCTGTCGGCTTCATCAGCGCAAGCTGGGCGTCGGAGATCATGCCCGTGGTCTCCGGGGTCTTCGGCATGTGGATGGTCACGAAGTCGGACTGGGCGAGAAGCTCCTCGAGGGGCAGCAGAGTCACGCCGAGCTGCTGCGCGCGCGCTGCGGTGACGTAGGGGTCGTAGGCGACGATTTTGGTCCCAAACGCCTGCATCCTGGCGGTGATCAGCGCGCCGATACGACCGAGGCCGATGATGCCGATGGTCTTCTCGAACAGTTCGACACCGGTGTACTTCGAGCGCTTCCACTGGCCAGCTGCCAGCGCGCCGTGCGCGGCCGGAATGTGGCGCGCGAGGCTCAGGATGTGGCCGACGGTGAGTTCGGCGGCTGAGATGATGTTCGACGTTGGCGCGTTGACGACCATGACGCCGGCCTCGGTCGCCGACTTGATGTCCACGTTGTCGAGACCGACACCGGCCCGGGCGATGACCTTGAGGTTCTTCGCGGCGGCGATGGCCTCGGCATCCACCTGGGTCGCGGAACGGATGAGGATCGCACTGGCATCGGCGAGCGCAGCCAGCAGGGCCGGTCGGTCGGTGCCGTCGACGGAGCGGATGTCGAAATCGGGACCGAGGGCCTCGACGGTTGCCGGTGAGAGTTCTTCTGCGATCAGCACGATCGGATTTGCCACGAATCGAGTCCTTCGTTTGCTTGAGGATGGCACGCCGCGACAACTGCGCGGACGGCTCTAGAACTTTATCCCAGTCTCGACTGTCGTCTTTTCCGCATGACACCGCGAGACGAGGATGACACCGCGATTCACAGCCGCGGGTGCGCCGCTACTGAAAGACTGCCACGATGACCGCGTTCGACATCGTGCAAATCGTGCTGCGCATCCTGATCGCGATCGCGTTCCTCGGCATGGGCGTCAACCATTTCCGCGCGAAACCGGCGCGGGCGATGGCTGCCATGGTTCCGTCCTACCTCAAGCGTGGCGGGCTGCTGACCGGCAAGAACCTTGTACGGTTCACCGGCGTCTGCGAGATCGCTGGCGGCATCGGCATCCTGGTGCCATGGACGGCTTTCGCCGCGGGTATCGCGCTCATGCTCTTCCTGATCGCGGTTTTCCCGGCCAACGTCTACGCGGCGGAGCACCCGGAGAAGTTTGGCAGCGCGTCGATCCCGTTCTGGCCGCGCTACATCGCCCAGGTGGTCCTCATCGCGGTGATACTGGTCGCGGTGGTCTGACCCGGCTACACGCTGCCGCCGCCGCCTCGTTTCTCCGGAGGATTGCTACTCAGAGGTGGGAAATCGGGGTCAACCGGGACGGCAGGGTTGATTCCTCCGGAGAAACAGCATCCGACCACCGTTCTGCGGGTGAGTGGACGGTCTCCGCCGCTGACCCGATCGGATGCTGCCGCTGACACGTTTCTCCGGAGGATTGTTGCTCGGAAGCCGGAAATTGAGGTCAACCGGGACGGCAGGGCCGAATCCTCCGGAGAAACGGTGAGGGAAACGCAAGCAGAGCTGGCGGTGCGGTCGAGATCGCGGATCGCAGCCGGACCAGCCAGCGCGACTCGGCCAGCCGGACCAGCCAGCGCGACTCGGCCAGCGAGACCCGGCCAGAGGGACAGGCCAGCGCGATCAGGCCAGCGCGATCAGCGTCAGCAAAACAGCTGCGACCACCGCGAGGCCCAGGAAGAAGTAGACGATCTTGACAAAGATCGTCTGCCGCCGCCCGAGGAAGAATGCCAGTGCATAGACCACCGGCGAGATCAGCACGTCGGCGATCAGCACTACCCACGGGGTCGACACAGCCTCCAGGCCAAACTTCACCCTGTTGACGTTGTAGCTGTTGATCTGGGTGGTCACCCCGACGACGTTGGAGATCGCCCAGAAGAGGTTGTAGGCGTAGAACAGTCCGAAGATGATCGCGATAACGATTGTGATCACGATACTCAGCCGGCCGAGCTTTCCGCGGCGGCCGATGCCTGCGTCATCGACGATGGCAGATTCAGTCGCGGCATCGTCCGGGCTCATTGCCCTGTCGTCGGTCATTTCGTCCCCAGAATGAAGGGCAGCGGCACCAGGATGACGATGCCGAGTAGTAACCACAGCACTCGTACGAATGTGCGGCATTCCCTGGTGAGGAACAGCACGCCGACAAACCAAGCCGCCGGGGACGCGATAGCCAGCACCTCGCCGAGGCGGTTCATGAAATCGAAGAAGGGATTGCCGAGGCTGCCCGCCATGCGCTGCACGGCGATGATCCAGCCGACGACGTAGAGCAGAAAGATGCCGCCGAACACTCCGAAGGTGACCAGCGCGACAGAACTCAGCGCAGGCTGCACCTCTTCGGCGCCGTCTGAGGGTTCCGGCTCGGCCGGCTGGGGCGAGTCGACGTGGGTCGGATCCTTCTCGCCACCCCAGCTCAGGGCTTCGTCATCCGGCTCAGCGCTCATGTCAGCACCCTAGCGGTTCAGCCCCAGCTGGGATCACTTCGACCAGGTGCTCGAACAGCGGATGCCCCGGGCTCAAGCCCGGTGTTGGTCTTCGCCATGACGGAACCCTGTCTTCGGGTGCTGCCGGTCGGCGGGTTCAGAGTGCGTAGATCGAGACCTCGGATGCGGCGAAAGAGAAGTACAGCCCGACGCCCGGCGCCAGGTCCAGGGCCGCGGCCCGCCCAGGGGCGATATCCGCGGACAGCGCGCCGGCCCGCACCCTCACGAAGTCGCCACGCGGTTCGAGATCGCTCACAACCACGCGCACCACGGTGTCGGCGACGGGCCTGTCCCGATGCACCGCGATGGCGGACGGACGGATGGCGGCTGCCGCTCGCACCCCGACACCGATCGACTCTCCGGAGATCGGTAGACCATCGTCGGTGACCAAACCCGTGGCCGTGCTCCTGCCGGTGACCAGGTTCAGGCCGGCCAGCTGCGCGGTGAACGGATGCCGCGGCTGCTCGAGCACGGTGCGGGTCGGACCATGCTCGATGATGGCTCCCCCGTTCATCACCACGACCCGATCGGCGAAGGTCAGTGCGTCGAGCACCTCGTGGGTGACGACGATCGCTGTGCGGTCCGCGAGCACGCGCCGCAGCATCCGCCGCAGGGTCGAGGCGACGGTGACGTCGAGGGCTGCGAGCGGCTCATCGAGCAGCAGTAGTTTCGGGTCAGAGGCGAGCGCCCGCGCGACGGCGACGCGCTGCGCCTGGCCGCCGGAGAGCTTTCCCGGCTTCGCTCTCTCCAGGTCGGATGCCTCCACCTCGACGAGCCAGCCGCGAGCCACCGCGCGGGACGCATCCCTGCTCCGGCCCGCGCTCCGCGGGCCGAAAGCGACATTGTCGAGGGCGCTCAGGTGCGGGAAGAGCAGCGGCTCCTGAGCGAGCAGTGAGACACCGCGCTGGTGCGGCGGCAGCCAGGTGTTCCGGGAACCGCCGACATCGAACAGCGGGGTTCCTGCCCATTCGGCACGGCCGACATCCGGCCTCAGAAGACCGGCGATGATGGCGAGCAGTGTCGACTTGCCCGCACCGTTCGGGCCGAGGATGGCAACGGTCTCGCCCTGCCCGACACCGAGCGCCAGATCGAAGCCGCGCTCGGCCACCCTCGCCTCCACC
Organism: Glaciihabitans sp. UYNi722; assembly: GCF_040549465.1. Taxonomy (NCBI): domain Bacteria; kingdom Bacillati; phylum Actinomycetota; class Actinomycetes; order Micrococcales; family Microbacteriaceae; genus Glaciihabitans; species Glaciihabitans sp. UYNi722. The sequence continues at coordinate 118,993 of NZ_JBEPTL010000008.1, forward strand.
GTGAGAGTCACGAGGCCAGCCCTCGACGGACCAGCGCGGACCCTGCCGAGGTGCGCAGGGTGAGGCCGACGACCAGCACTGCCACGACCACCAGCACGAGGGAGAGAGCGACCGCGGCATCCGGATCCGTCTCCCGCTGCAGATAGATCTCCAGCGGCAGGGTTCGGGTGACGCCCTGCAGGCTTCCCGCGAAGGTCAGCGTCGCCCCGAACTCTCCGAGCGCCCTCGCGAAAGACAGCACGGCACCGGAGAGCAGCGCGGGGAAGATCAACGGCAGCGTGATCCTGCGCAGTACTGTCGTCGGTCGCGCCCCGAGGGTTGCAGCCACCGCCTCATAGCGGGTTCCGGCGAGACGCAGTGAACTCTCCAGACTGAGCACGAGGAAGGGCAGCGCGACGAAGGTCTGGGCGATCACCACGGCCGTGGTCGAGAAGGCGATCGAGATCCCGAGAAAGTCGAAGGTCTGCCCGAGGAGGCCGCGCCTGCCGAAGGCTGCCAGCAGAGCGATTCCGCCGATGACCGGCGGCAGCACGAGCGGCAGCAGTACGAGTGCCCGCACGAAACGCTGGCCGCGGAAACTGGTGCGCGCGAGCATGAGCGCCATCGGGACCCCGAGAACTATGCAGGCGACGGTCGCAGCGAGGGAGGTGCGCAGGCTCAGAAGCAGGGCCGCGACGGATGATGGGGAGGTCACCAGTGTGACGAAATTCGGCCAGTCGACCCTGGTCGCCATCGCGACGAGGGGGAACAGCACGAATACCGCGCCGACGACGGCGACGGCGAGCACCCATGCCGGGACCGCCGGACGCCGCCTCCCGGCCACTATGGCTTGCCGAACCCGGCCGCGGCGAACTTCTTCTGCCCGGCGGCGCCGGTGACGTACGTGATGAACGCCGCGACCAGCTTCGGCGACTTCGTGCTCTTCAGGCCCGCGATCGGATAGGTGTTCACCGCTGTGCTCGACTCCGCGAATTCGATGCCCGTGACACTCGAGCCTGCGGCCTTCACATCGGTGACGTAGACCAGACCGGCATCGGCCTCACCGGAGGAGACCTTGCCGAGCACGTCGGTGACCGCCGACTCTTCACTGACCGGGGTCAGGGTCACACCCGTCGCCTGCTCGATGGTGACGGTGGCCGAACCGCACGGAACCTGCGGAGCGCAGACGACGGTCTTCACGCCGGGTTTCGCCAGGTCAGCGAAGTTCTTGATGGATGCCGGGTTGCCCGGTGGAACCGCGATCTCCAGCACATTCGTCGCGAAGTTCACCGGGGTGCCGTCGACCAGGTTCGCATCGGTGAGCTTCGCCATGTTCCTGGTGTCGGCCGAGGCGAAGATGTCTGCGGGAGCGCCGGCGGTGATCTGAGTCACCAGGTCGGATGAGCCGGCGAAACTGAGCGAGACGGTGGTGCCCGGATTCTCCTTCTGAAACGAATCGGCCAGGTCCTGGAAGGTCGTGGTGAGCGATGCGGCGGCGAACACGGTGATCGATCCGGTTAGCGCCGGCGCCTTATCGGACGCCAAGGACGACGTTACAGGCGCGCTCGGTGAGCACGCCGTGGTTCCGAGCGCGACACCGACGGCGAGCGCGACGACGGCGATGGACCGACGGGAGAGTTTCACGTTCAGGCCTTTTCCGTCGGGGTTTCGACGATGACTGTTGTGGCCTTGACGACCGCGATGGCGACCGAACCGAGTTCGAGACCGAGTTCGCGCACCGCTTCGCTGCTCATGAGCGAGACGACGCGGTGAGGACCGCACTGCAGTTCGACCTGCGCCATCACGGTGTCCATGATGATGTTCGTGACCAGACCGACGAACCTGTTCCGCGCTGACCGCCCAATGCCCGAGGGATCGTCGGGAAGCACGGCGTGCTCGCGGGCGAGGGTAGCCAGCGCGAAGCCGTCGACGACGGTGCGCCCGGAGTCGTCCTTCGACGCATCCATGGTCCCGTTGTCGATCCAACGACGAACGGTATCGTCACTCACCCCGAGATAGAGCGCGGCATCCTTGATCCGTATTTGCGGCACAACAATGACTCTAGCTCCGATTTCACGGGCAGATCTTACGTTTCCCTGACCACCTGACAGAATCAGGAACATGCAGCTCTCGTCGTCCCCCGGTCTGACGGCACGCTTCTCGCGACAGGTCATCCTCCCCGGATTCGGCACGGAGGCACAGCACAGGCTCGCCGCCGCACGCGTGCTCGTGATCGGCGCCGGCGGCCTCGGCAGCACCGTGATCCCGGCCCTCGCGGCGGCAGGTGTCGGCACGATCGGCATCGTCGACGACGACACCGTGGAACTCAGCAACCTGCATCGCCAACACATTCACAGCGTCGCGGATGTCGGACGCGGCAAAGCACAGTCGGCCGCCGAATCCGTGGCGGCCATCACCCCAGATACCATGGTCGTCGTGCTCGCCAGGCGACTGGTCTCAGGGAACGCCCTCGAACTCTTCGCCGACTACGACCTCGTAATCGATGGCAGCGACAATTTTCCCACCCGCTACCTCGCCAACGACGCCGCAACGCTCAGCGGCATCCCCCTGGTCTGGGGAGCTGTCGCACAGTACGGCGGGCAGGCGGGCGTCGCCTGGGCAGAGCGCGGTCCGCAGTACCGCGACCTCTTCCCCGCCCCTCCGCCGCCCGGGTCCGTGCTCTCCTGCGAGGTGGGCGGTGTGCTGCCGACGGTGTGCGCCACCATCGGTTCGATCATGGCCACCGAGGCCATCAAGATCCTCACCGGCATCGGAACCCCGCTGATCGGGCGCGTCACCACCTTCGATGCACTCAGCGGTTCCTTTCGGGAACTCTCCTACGAGCGCGATCCCTCCGCTGCGCCGATCGACCACCTCATCGACTACGACCTGTTCTGCGGCCTGGCTCCGGCCACTGGCGAACTCAGCGCACAGGAGCTCGCCACGGAGTTGGAAACCGGTGTTCCTCTCACACTGCTCGACGTGCGCGAGCCGTGGGAGGCCGAGATCGCAAGCCTGCCAGGTGCGGTGCTGATTCCTCTTGGCACTCTCGAAGGAGGATTGGCGACCATGGACACCGACGCCCCGATCGTCGCCTACTGCCACCACGGCATCCGTTCGGTTCGCGCTCTAGAGCTGCTCAGGGCGCACGGATTCACCGACGCTCGGCACCTGGAGGGCGGCATCGACGCCTGGTCGCGCCTGATCGATCCGACAGTGGCGAGGTACTGAGCATGGACGCTGCACGAGCAACCGTCGAAGAACACGCAGCACATGTGCGGGAGTTGCTGGCAGAAGCCCTGCAGCCGCGGGCGGAGCTGGTCCCGCTCGGTGATGCACTCGGCCGGGTGACCTTCGCCGAGGTGCTCTCACCCGTCGACCTCCCGCTGTTCCGCAATTCTCAGATGGACGGCTTCGCGGTCGTGGCATCCGACATCGCCAGTGCGCCGACCCGCCTGCCCATCGTCGGAGAGGTCGCGGCACGAGCCGGGCAACCCTCTGCCTTGCAACCAGGTACAGCGGTGCGCATCATGACCGGCGCGGTGGTTCCGGATGGGGCGGATGCCGTGGTGCCGATCGAAGACACCGCCAGCGACGGTGACACGGTCACCATTACTCGCTCCCGTTCGCCCGGCGAGTATGTGCGCGACCGCGGCAGCGACCTGCGCGCAGGTGATCGACTGCTGCCGGCGGCGCTCCGTCTCGCATCCCGCCACCTGGCGGCGCTGGCCGCCGCCGGCATCGGGGAGGTCGAGGTGAGGTCGCGCGTGCGGGTCGCCGTTGTCACCACCGGAGCCGAACTGATCGAGCCCGGGCGACCGGCCGCACTCGGTGAGGTCTATGACGCGAACGGGATCGCACTCGAATCGGCGGTACCGGCCAGCGGAGCCGTCGTGAGCTTCGCGGCACGCAACCAGGATGACGATCCGAAGAGTCTTCGTGCTTCGATGGTCGAGGCTGCACGGGGTGCGGACCTCATCATCACCTCCGGCGGCATCTCGATGGGCGACTACGAGGTGGTGCGCGAACTACTGGAACCGCTCGGCGCCAGGGTCGGCACCGTGGCGATGCAACCGGGAGGACCGCAGGCGACAGGCGAGTTCAACGGGATTCCCGTCGTCAGCTTTCCCGGAAATCCGGTGAGCACCCAGATCTCCTTCGAGATCTTCGTCGCACCGCTGCTGCGAGAAGTCGCCGGGCTCGCGGCGGCCGAGCGCCGACAGCTCATGCTGGCCGCCGACCTGCGGTCGGCACCCGGCAAGCGGCAGTTCCTGCGCGGGCGAACGCTCCCGGGTGAGAGAGTGGAGATCGTCTCCGGACCCGGATCGCATCTCGTCGCGGGTCTCGCGGCATCCGATGTACTGGTCGATGTTCCGCTTGAGACGACAGAACTGAAAGAGGGCGACACCGTGGAAACCTGGCAACTATGAGCGGACTCAGCCACCTCGACTCCGACGGGCGAGCCCGCATGGTGGATGTCGGCGACAAGTCGGTAACCGCCCGCACCGCCACAGCCACCGGCCGCTTCATCACCCGGCCGGATGTCGTGGCCATGGTTCGCGCAGACCACCTGCCGAAAGCCGACGTGCTGGCAACCGCCCGCATCGCCGGCATCTCGGGGGCGAAGAAGACCAGCGAACTCATCCCGCTCTGCCATCAGATCGCCCTCAGCTCGGTGAAGGTGGACTTCGAGCTCGGGGAGAACTCGATCCTCATCACGGCCACCGCCAGGACCACCGGACAGACCGGGGTCGAGATGGAGGCGCTGACAGCCGTCACCGTCGCAGGCCTCACCCTTCACGACATGGTGAAGGCCGTCGATCCGGCCGCGACGCTGACCGACGTGCGGCTCGAGGAGAAGACCGGCGGCAAGCGTGGGCACTGGACCCGGGACGGCAGCATCGAGCCGGATCGCACAAAACCGCAGGTGCCGCGGCCATCAACCGCAGCTGTGATCGTCGCCTCCACTGCCGGGGCCGTCGGCGCGCGCGAAGACACCACGGGTCCCGCTATCGCCGAATGGTTCCGCGCACGCGGCTACAGCGTCGACGCGGTCACCGTGGTAGCGGATGCTGACATCGCCGGCGAGCTGGCCCGCGTGGTCGCCACCGCACCCGCCGTGATCATCACGACCGGGGGCACCGGTATGAGTCCCAGTGATCGCACACCGGAGGCGACCAGCGCCATCCTGGACCGCGAGATACCCGGGGTGGCCGAAGCTATTCGCGCCCGCGGGCTCACCGTGACCCCGAAGTCGGCGCTCAGCCGCGGCCTCGCCGGCACCGCCGGTGACACCGTCATTGTCAACCTGCCAGGGTCTACCGGTGGAGTGAAAGACGGTCTCGCCGTGCTCGACGGCCTGCTGGAGCACCTCGTCGCGCAGGTCGCAGGCGGTGGCGCCCATGAGTAGGGTGCTCGCGGTGATCTCCGAGCTCACCATCGATGGCACAGTGATCGAAGACTTCGTCATGGCCGCGGAACACGGGGCGCTCGTGACCTTCCGCGGGATCGTGCGCAACCACGATCACGGGCTCGCCGTGACCGCGCTGGACTATCAGGCGCATCCGGATGCCCAACGATTTCTCGAGGACTGCTGCAACCAGGTCGCGGTCGAGACCGGCCTGCGTGTCGCGGCCGCACACCGCGTCGGGTCGCTGGTGGTCGGCGACACCGCGCTGGCTGCCGCGGTCGCCGCACCACACCGCCGCGAAGCCTTTGAGGCCTGCGAGCGCCTCGTCGAACTGATCAAGTCGCAGGTGCCGATCTGGAAGCGCCAACACCTCACCGACGGCGCGACGGAGTGGGTCGGGCTGTAACCGGCCCAGCCGTCGCGGCCCCATCCGTCGGCGCCCCCATTTGTCGGCCCCCATCCGTCGGCGCCAGCCGTCGCGGCCCCCATCCGTCGGCGCCAGCCGTCGGGCCCCCATCCGTCGGGCCCCCATCCGTCAGCGCGGTGTTTTGTTATCACCGCGGCTGTTGCAACCGCCGCGCTGATAACAAAACACCGCGCTGACGCTCAGCCGCCGCCGAAGTTGCCGCTCAGCGACGGAGCACCCCCGGCGACGGCGGTGATGATGTACGGCAGCGGAGCGATGCTGACGTTGGCGTTCGCCATCGCTGGCGCGGAGAACAGGGCCGCGATCTCCGTATCCTGAGTACCGGTGAGCTTGGCGACGTAGAGCACCGGCCAATGGTCGCGGTCGCGCGGCGTCTGCAGCCAGAACTGTGCGTTCGGAAACTGGGATGCCGCGCTCAAGATCGCGTGCACAGCCGCGTCCGTGAGGTGGTCCGGCACATCGGCGATGCGCACCCGGCCGCCGTCGGCCCAATAGTCCGCTCCGGCGCGGAACGGGGCCGTCTTCTGCAACTCGTCATAGACATCTGCGAGCTGCTGCGTCGTCGACGTCTCGATTGAGGGGACCTGCGTGTCGGCGGAGAACGACAGCACGCCGGGGTACTCGACCACCTCGGCGGTCACACGGGCCGACTGCACGACCCGTTGCGGGTCTTTCGCCGGGTAGACGACGATGCTTGCGGCACGCCGCGGCGAGGTGTCGGTGTCGCCTCCCCCGGTCTGCGTCCCGGCCTCGAGAACTGCCTGCCACTGGTCGGCACCACCGATCGCGAAACGGTCGGACAGCGCACGCTCCTTTTTCGCCACGGTGGCCGCCGCGCTCGGGCTCACTCCCGCCGCAAGAATCACCTCGATCTGCACCTTCCACAGGTGCGCATCCCACGGATCGAGCGTGGGCGCGGGGCGCGGCGACGAGCCTGGCGTGCCCTGAGTCTCAGGCGGCCGGGTCGCGCGCGGCGGGGCAAGAGGCAGCTGCATCGCCGTCGCCGATTCCACCCCGGGCATCCGGCGGAGTTCGGCGGCAACGTAGTCGGCGATCGAAGGCTCTGTCGCGTTCGTCGGTTTCGCGGACAGGGCAGGGGCCGAGCATCCCGCTACCCCGACCAGGACACCCAATGCGACCAGCGTCAGGGCGATGAGCTTGGAAAACTTCACCACTTGATCCTGTCGCACCCGGTCATCCGCTACGAACTGCAATCGGCCCCCAACCATCCGCGCGGCGCTTTGTTCCGTGAGCGCGGCGCTTTGTTATCAGCGCGGCTGCTGTAACCGGCGCGCTGATAACAAATCGGCGCGCTGATCGTCAGCCGCCCGCGAAGGGCGGCAGAACGTCGACGCGGGCGCCGACCGCTCGCGAGTCATCACGGCTGACGACACCGTCGACCAGGAACGAACCGGATGCCAGCACTCGCGACATCGCATCACCGTAGCGTTCGATGAGCACGGCCCGCAGCTCGCCGACCGTGGGCACCAAGGGCAGCGACTCCCCCTCGCGGCCGGCCGCTTCGGCTGCGGCGGCGAAGTACCGCACCTCGACGGAGGCTGAGCCTGTCGAAGCGGCCGCGGCCGGAGACGCCTCAACCACCGATCGCCCCCATGCTGCGCACCGGACGCACGAAGTCGGCGCGCTCCATCCCGTGCCCTGCCTGCTTGCCCCACATGGCCGCCCGCCACCAGGTGGCGATCGTCTCGTCGTCCACGTCGCTGCGGAGGAGCGCGCGCAGGTCGGTCTCGTCGTCGCCGAACAAGCAGGAGCGCACGGTACCCTCCGCCGTGATGCGGGTACGATCGCAGGCTTCGCAGAACGAGCGGGTGACGGACGCGATGATGCCGACGGTGGCCGGGACACCCTGCTGCTGGTAGCCGTCGATGATCCACTCTTCGGCCGGGGAAGACGGATCCTCGCGGTGTGGCTGGGAGAGGGTGAAACGCGCGCCGAGCACATCGAGGAGCTCTGCGGCATCCACCATGTTGTCGCGCGCCCAGGCCTCATCGGCGTCGAGCGGCATCTGTTCGATGAAGCGCAGCCGCACGCCGTTCGCCAGCGACCATTCGAGCAGGTCGGCGGCGCCCGCGAGGGTGTCACGCATCAGCACCGCGTTGATCTTGAGCGGGGTGAGCCCGGCATCCTTCGCTGCCTCGATACCCGCGAAGACTGCGGGGAGGCGGTCGCGTCTGGTGAGCCTGGCGAAGTGGTCGCGATCCACGGTGTCGAGCGAGATGTTGATGCGGGTGAGACCGGCAGCGACCAGTTCGTGGATGCGATGGTCGAGCCCGATGCCGTTGGTCGTCATCGAAATGGAGGCACCGTCGGCGACGGCCGACGAGAGTCCGACGATCTCGGCGAGGTCGGCCCGCATCAGCGGTTCACCCCCGGTGAAACGTACGTCGTGCACGCCGAGGTCTCGAACGCCGATGCCGACAAGGCGGGCGATCTCGGTCGCGGTGAGCAGGTTCTCACGCGGAATGGCGGGAAGCCCCTGCTCCGGCATGCAGTAGGTGCAGCGCAGCGAGCACTTCTCGGTGATCGAGATACGGAGGTCGCGAGCGGTGCGACCAAAGCGGTCGATGAGTCCCGCGGTATCCGGACGCCCGACTGTGGACGGCATCCGGGCGGGATCCCGCCGAATGCCGGGGATCCCCAGGTCGAGTTGCGTCATAGTTTCACCCTAAGCGCTCCACGCTAGACTACGGCAGGATGTGACCGGCTGCGGTAAACAGGCGGTACCACTCCTCACGGGTGAGCGGTACATCCGAACCGGCCGCCGAGTCCCGAAGGTGCTCGACATTCGTCGTTCCGAGCACGACCTGCATGTGCGCGGGGTGGCGGGTGATCCAGGCCACGGCGATGGCCGCCGGAGGTACGTCGTAGCTTTTCGCGAGCTGGTCGATCACATCGTTCAGTTCGGCGTAAGTCTCGCGGTCGCCGAGGAAGACTCCGTCGAAGAACCCCTTCTGGAATGGTGACCAGGCCTGCAGTGTGATGTCATTGAGGCGGCAGTAGTCGAGGATGCCGTTGTCCCTGTCGATCGACTGGTCGAGGCCTGCCATGTTGGCCGCCATGCCCGCGGCGATCAACGGGGCGTGCGTGATGCTCAGCTGCACCTGGTTCACGATGAGCGGCTGCGTCACCGAGCGCTTGAGCAACTCGACCTGGCCTGGCGTGTGATTCGAGACGCCGAAGTTGCGCACCTTGCCCGCGGCCAGCAGCGTGTCGAAGGCCGCGGCGACCTCATCGGGTTCGACGAGCGCGTCGGGGCGGTGCAGCAGCAGGATGTCGAGGTACTCGGTCTGCAGTGCGGCCAGGGACTTGTCCACGGATTCGAGAATGTGCTCCTTCGAGTAGTCCCAGAACCCGGAGCGGATACCGACCTTCGACTGGATGGTGACGGCTGCACGTTCCTCGGTCGAGAAGGTCACCGCCTCGCCGAACCGCCTCTCGCACTGGTGCGGCTTGCCGCCGTAGACATCGGCATGATCGAAGAAGTTGATCCCGCTGTCTCTGGCCGCTCCGACCAGAGAGCGGATGCCCTCATCACTGAGCGGTTCGATGCGCATCAGCCCGAGGATGATGTCGGAGACTTCGAGGGTTGTGTTCGGCAAGGTCATCGTCTTCATACCTCCATTCTCCCCCGCTCATCGAGTGGTCCTGACACGGAACCGAAAAATTCGCCGACGTCATCGAGGCTCAGGTGGCTAGGCTTGGATCAACCGAAGGAGCACTTGATGGGCATCATCTCTCGCGGTTTTTCCGGTCGCAGTCGCGAGCACAATCCCGACCTTCCGCCCGGCCAGTACCTCACAGACGACTTCCCCGTGCTCTCCGCCGGGCCCACACCGAGCATCGACACAGCCGACTGGCAGTTCAGTATCCGTACCGAGTCCGGCGCCGTGCACCGCTGGAGTTGGGACGAGCTGCACAACCTGCCGATCGAAGACATCGCCACCGACATCCACTGCGTCACGCGCTGGTCGAAGTTCGGCACATCCTGGCGCGGGGTGTCGCTCGACACGCTCTTCGCCGGGATCAAGACCACCGACGAGTACGTGATGGCGCACTCCTACGGCGGCTACACCACCAACCTTCCACTGGCCGACCTGCTCGGCGGCAAAGCGTGGATCGCCTTCGAGTTCGACGGCGCCGACCTCGACCCCGAGCACGGCGGCCCTGCACGACTGCTCGTTCCGCACCTGTACTTCTGGAAGAGCGCCAAGTGGATCCGCGGCCTCGTGATGATGGACGACGATGACCCTGGGTTCTGGGAGCAGAACGGTTACAACATCTACGGTGATCCCTGGCTCGAACAGCGCTATTCGTGACAGACGTCGCTCAGCCGAGCATCTGGAAGGTGAGCGTCGTGACGGAGACCCGCACGGAGACTGCATCCGGGCGCAGCATCGTGCTCGACGTTCCTGGCTGGGGCGGCAATATCGCCGGCCAGCATGCGGATGTTCGACTCACCGCACCCGACGGCTACACCGCCACCCGCTCGTACTCTGTTGCCTCCGCGGGGCCAGGAAACCGAGTGCAGCTCGCCGTCGACCGCCTGCCGACCGGCGAGGTGTCGCCCTACCTGGTCGACGACCTGATGGTGGGCGACCAGCTGGAAATCCGTGGCCCGCTCGGCGGATGGTTCGTCTGGCGTCCAGAGATCGAAGAGGTGGCGCAGACCGGGCCCGTGCAACTCATCGGCGGTGGCTCGGGCATCGTGCCCCTGGTGGCGATGATCCGCTCGCACGCGGCATCGGGCAGCGCCGCGCCGTTCCGGCTTCTCTACTCCGTGCGAACACCGGATGACGCGTTCTTCCGGTCAGAGTTGGCGAACCCGTCGCCCGGACTCGACGTGACCTGGGCGTACACCCGCCGCACACCGCACGGCTGGCCGCGTCCGGCCGGTCGCCTCACCCAGGCCGATCTCGAGGCCGACGCCTTTCCCGCCAGCCTCTCCCCCGCCGTGTTCGTCTGCGGCCCGACAGGTTTCGTCGAGACGGTCGCCAACGCGCTGGTCGAACTCGGCCACGATCCGCAGCGGGTCAAAACCGAGCGTTTCGGAGGCAAATGATGTCGAGGGGTGCGAAATGACCGGACACGTTGACGGCAACGCGCTGGCCGGACCACTCTCCGAGCTGTTCCAGTTCGACGTGACCACGGCATCCGCTCGCTGTGTCTCCTGCGGGGATGTCGCCACGCTCGCCTGCGCCATGGTCTACGTCGAACCGGCGAGCATGATCGTGCGCTGCCGCAGCTGCGATGGCGTGCTCATGGTTTTGGTGCAGGAGCCGGAACTCACCTGCATCGAACTTCGCGGCATGGCCTGGCTGCAGGTGCCGCGCTAGCCCTCGCTCCGCTGCGGATTTCTCAACACCGCGCTCAGCGCGAATGCCCAGCCGAGGATGCCGGCCAGGCAGATCCGCTCGGTGATGCCGACGATCTGGGGCAGTATCGCGAGGCTGAGGGCGAGCGCGAGAAGACCGGCCAGGGCGACGACGAGGAAAACGGCCGGTGCGCGACGCCTGCTCACCGTGCGAAACCAGACGGTGAGCACTGTCATCGCGGCAAGTACCACGACGAATCCTGTGGTGGCGAACACGACGTGCACGAAACCGATCGTCGTGTGCGGCGTCATGCCGAACTCGCCGGTCGGGTTCACATCTGTCGGAGCGAAGACGAGTGCGGCCGAGCACAGCCCCGCGACCGCGAGCAGCACTGCGCCCAGCCGACGGAGCGCGGATGCCGGAGCGCTGAGCGAGACCACCACGATCACGCAACCGCTCATCACCGCGCGGGCGAAGAAGTTGACCGCCATCGCCCAGCCGTAGGGACCGACGGCGAGGTCGCTCTCCGCATCCGAGACCACGCTGTAGTGCGGCGGCAGCAGCTGCAGGACAACGTCGATCCCCAGGTAGAGCAGCACGATCGCCATCGCTGTCGTGGCGAAGACACGACGGATGCCGGCGGTGGGTGTCGGCCTCATTCCTCCAGTCTTGCAGCTTGACCGCCCGCAAATTGTGAGGTGTGCAGCCGCTTTCAGCGTGGGGTGAGTTCTCCTCCTGCGCAACGACAGAGGAGGGCCGACACGAATGTCGGCCCTCCTCTCGTGAACTGTTAGCGCGCGGCCGAACCGTCCGTGTAGTCTTCGTCGACCTGCTTCCAGGCGAAGAGAGCACGCAGTTCCTTGCCTGTCGCTTCGATCGGGTGCTGGGCACCCTTCTCACGCAGCGCGAGGAATTCGGGCGCTCCGGCATCCTGGTCTGCGATGAAACGTTCCGCGAAGGCACCCGACTGGATGTCTCCGAGCACGGCCTGCATGTTCTCCTTCACGTGCGGGTCGATGACGCGAGGGCCGGAGACGTAGTCGCCGTACTCAGCGGTGTCGGAGACCGACCAGCGCTGCTTGGCGATGCCGCCCTCCCACATGAGGTCGACGATGAGCTTGAGCTCGTGAAGCACCTCGAAGTAGGCGATTTGCGGCTGGTAGCCAGCCTCGGTCAGGGTCTCGAAACCATACTGCACGAGCTGAGAGACACCACCGCAGAGCACGGCCTGCTCGCCGAACAGGTCGGTCTCGGTCTCCTCGGTGAAGGTGGTCTTGATGCCACCGGCACGCAGGCCGCCGATCGCCTTCGCGTACGACCAGGCGAGCTCCCAGGCCTGGCCTGAGGCGTCCTGCTCGACGGCGACGATGACGGGAACGCCACGGCCAGCCTCGTACTCGCGGCGCACGGTGTGGCCAGGACCCTTGGGAGCGACCATGATCACGTCAACGCCCTCCGGCGCCTTGATGTAACCGAAGCGGATGTTGAAGCCGTGCCCGAAGAGGATCGCCTTGCCGTCGGCCAGGTGCGGCTGGATGTCCGCCGCGTAGAGGCCGCGCTGGTGCTGGTCGGGCGCGAGGATGACGATCACGTCGGCCCACTCGGATGCCTCTGCAGACGTCAGCACGGTGAACCCGGCTTCCTCCGCCTTCTGCTTCGACTTCGAATCGGGCTTGAGGCCGACGACGACCTCGACGCCGGAGTCGCGGAGGTTCTGCGCGTGGGCGTGGCCCTGCGAGCCGTAGCCGATGACGGCGACCTTCTTGCCCTGGATGAGCGCGAGGTCTGCGTCTTTATCGTAGAAAATCTCGGTCACTGTGCCTGTTCTTTCTGTTCGGTTTGCTCCCTGAGCTTGTCGAAGGGAGCCGGATTGCTGCGGTCCCTTCGACAAGCTCAGGGACCGTTGAGTCAGTTCTTGAAGACGCGTTCGGTGATGCTCTTGCCACCGCGTCCGATGGCGAGGAGACCGGACTGGGCGATCTCCTTGATGCCGTGCGGCTCCAGCACCCTGAGCAGCGCCTGCACCTTGGCGGTGTCGCCAGTGACCTCGATCACGAGGGCGTCGGTCGCAACATCCACGACCCGCGCCCTGAACAGGGTCGCAGCCTCGAGGACCTGGCTGCGCGTGGTGTTATCGACCCGCACTTTAATGAGCATGTGTTCACGCTCGACGGTCTGCGCAGGGTCGAGTTCCACGATCTTGATCACGTTCACCAGCTTGTTGAGCTGCTTGGTGACCTGTTCGAGCGGAAGCTCCTCGACATCCACAACCACCGTGATCCGGGAGAGTCCCGCGATCTCGCTGGCACCGACGGCGAGGCTCTCGATGTTGAATCCGCGACGGGCGAAAAGGCCGGCGACCCTGGTCAGCAGACCCGGTTTGTCTTCGACCAGGAGGGAAAGAACGTGGCTCATCGCCTGAATCCCTTCATCAGCATTACTCCTCTTCCCACTCCGGCGCGTGTTCCCGCGCGTACTGCACCGACGAGTTGCCCACGCCCTGCGGAACCATCGGCCAGACCATCGAATCCCGGCTCACGATGAAGTCGATGACGACGGGACGGTCGTTGGTCTCGTTGGCCAGCGTGATCGCGGCATCCACCTCCTCCTTCGTGGTGACGCGGATGCCGAGGGCACCGTAGGCGTCAGCCATCTTCACGAAGTCGGGGATCATGGCGGTACCGTGACCGGTGTTGAGGTCGGTGAAGGAGTGGCGGCCGTCGTAGAACAGCGACTGCCACTGGCGCACCATGCCGAGCGAGGAGTTGTTGATGATCGCGACCTTGATCGGGATGTTGTTGATCGTGCAGGTGGCCAGCTCCTGGTTGGTCATCTGGAAGCATCCGTCACCGTCGATCGCCCATACCGTGCGATCGGGTTCTGCGACCTTCGCGCCCATGGCAGCCGGAAGCCCGTAGCCCATGGTTCCCGCTCCGCCGGAGTTGAGGAAGGCGTTTGGCCGTTCGTACTTGATGAACTGCGCGGCCCACATCTGGTGCTGGCCGACGCCGGCGGCGTAGATGGCCTCCGGCCCGGTGATCTGCCCGATCCGCTCGATCACGTACTGGGGCGACAGCAGGCCGTCGTCTGGCTCGTCGTAGCCGAGCGGATACTGCGCGCGCAGCTGGTCGAGGCGCACCCACCACTCGCTGAGGTCCGGCTTCGTTCCCCTTGTGGCATCCGCGAACGCGACGGTGAGATCGGCGATGACGTCCTTGGCATCGCCGACGATCGGGACATCGGCCACGCGGATCTTGGAGATCTCCGCCGGGTCGATGTCGACGTGTACGACTTTGGCATTCGGCGCGAACTCACTTGGCTTGCCGGTGACCCTGTCGTCGAAGCGCGCACCGAGCGAGATGAGGAGGTCGGACTCCTGGATGGCGAGCACCGCCGGAACCGTGCCGTGCATGCCCGGCATGCCCAGGTTGAGCTTGTTCGAGTCGGGGAAGGCCCCACGCGCCATCAGCGTCGTCACGATCGGAGCGCCGACCGCCTCGGCGAGCTCGAGCAGCTCAGCCGACGCCTTGGCGCGGATGACTCCGCCGCCCACATAGAACACCGGGCGCTTGGCCCGGGCCAGCAGCTGTGCCGCCGCCTGGATCTGCTTGCCGTGCGCCTTCGTGACGGGACGGTAGCCCGGCAGGTCGACCTTAGGCGGCCAGATGAACGGCGCGGTGTTCTGCTGCGCATCCTTGGTCACGTCGACGAGCACCGGGCCTGGACGCCCGGTAGTGGCAATGAGGTAGGCGGCGGCGATGGTCGCCGGAACGTCTTCCGGGCGCGTCACCAGGAAGGAATGCTTGGTAATCGGCATCGTGATGCCGACGATGTCGACCTCCTGGAACGCGTCGCTGCCCATCAGGGTGGAGAAGACCTGACCGGTGATCGCGAGCAGCGGCACCGAGTCCATGTAGGCATCGGCGATCGCGGTCACGAGGTTGGTGGCACCGGGACCGGAGGTCGCGATGGCGACACCGATCTTGCCGGTGGCCGAAGCGTAACCCTCTGCCGCGTGGCCTGCACCCTGCTCGTGGCGCACCAGGATGTGGCGGATGGCGGTGGACGACATCAACTCGTCGTAGAACGGCATGATCGCACCGCCCGGGAGTCCGAAGACATCCTTGACGCCGAGCATTTCGAGTGAGCGGAGGATGGCACCGGAACCGGTGAGCAGTTCTGGCTTAGAGGTTTCGGCCGGCCTCGGCAGTTCTGCCGACCTGGCCGGCGCACCTTTCGGCATGGGGATCGATTCCGTGGACATCAGATATTCCTTGGAGTAGTAGTCACGAATGGTGAGCGCGGAGTTACCCGGTACTGTACCTAACCAGTGATGGCGCCCTCTGCGGCCGAGTGCACGAGCTTCGAGTACTTAGCGAGAACGCCACGGGTGTAGCGCGGGGGAAGTGGAGCCCAGCCGGACTGGCGAGCTGCGAGCTCAGCCGACTCGACGAGTAGGTCGAGGGAGCGAACTGCGATATCGACCCGTATTAGATCACCATCGCGCACGAAGGCAATCGGACCTGCGTCCACTGCTTCGGGTGCTATGTGGCCGATACACAGTCCGGTTGTGCCGCCTGAGAACCTGCCGTCAGTCAAGAGTAGTACATCCTTGCCGAGCCCTGCGCCCTTGATGGCCGCGGTGATGGCGAGCATCTCGCGCATGCCAGGGCCGCCCTTCGGGCCCTCGTAGCGGATGACGACGATGTCGCCCTTCGAGATCTTGCCCTCGGTGAGAGCGTCCATGGCTTCGCGTTCGCGTTCGAAAACGCGTGCCGGGCCCTCGAAGACATCGGCGTCGAAACCGGCGGTCTTCACGACGGCACCATCGGGCGCGAGTGAGCCCTTGAGGATGGTGAGTCCGCCGGTCTTGTGGATCGGGTTGTCGAGCTTGCGCAGGACGGTGCCGTCCAACTCGTCGGGCTTCAGCTCTGCAAGGTTCTCGGCGACGGTCTTTCCAGTGACGGTTAGAGCGTCCCCGTGCAGCAGCCCGGCTTCGAGGAGTGCTCTCATCAGCACCGGGATACCGCCGTGGCGGTCGATGTCGTTCATCACGTACTTACCGAAGGGCTTCATGTCCGCGATGTGCGGCACTCTGTCGCCGATGCGGTTGAAGTCGTCGATGGTGAGGTCCACTTCGGCCTCATGCGCGATCGCCAGCAGGTGCAGCACGACGTTGGTCGAGCCGCCGAGCGCCATCGCCACGGTGATCGCGTTCTCGAAAGCGTCCTTGGTCAGGATGTCGCGGGTGGTGATCCCGAGGCGAAGCATGTTGACCACTGCCTCGCCGCTGCGATGCGCGAAGTAGTCGCGACGGCGGTCGGCCGCGGCCGGACTCGTGGAGCCCGGCAGGCTCATCCCGAGCGCCTCGGCGACGCTGGCCATGGTGTTCGCGGTGTACATGCCTCCGCAGGCACCTTCACCAGGCGCGAATGCGCACTCGATGCGGTGGGCATCCTCTGCGCTCATCGTGCCGGCTTTCAAACCACCGACCGCCTCGAAGGAGTCGATGATCGTGATGTCTTTCTCCGTGCCGTCGGTGAGCTTGACCCAGCCGGGGGCGATCGATCCCGCGTAGAGGAACACGGATGCCAGGTTCAGTCGTGCGGCAGCCATCAGCATGCCGGGCAGCGACTTGTCACATCCGGCGAGCAACACGGAGCCGTCGAGGCGCTCGGCCTCCATAACGACCTCGACGGAGTCCGCGATGACCTCGCGGCTCACGAGTGAGAAGTGCATGCCGACGTGGCCCATCGATATGCCGTCGGAGACGGAGATGGTGCCGAACTGCAGCGGGTAGCCGCCGCCGGAATGCACGCCCTCTTTCGACGCCTGTGCGAGGCGCTCGAGGGAGAGATTGCACGGTGTGATCTCGTTCCACGAGCTGGCGATACCGATCTGCGGCTTCTCCCAGTCGGCGTCCCCCATCCCGACCGCGCGGAGCATCCCGCGCGAGGTCGTGGCTTCGATACCGTCGGTGACGGTGCGGGAGCGAGGTTTGATATCGGGCAGCGAGGACGGCGTTTCCGGCATGTTACGAGTGTAGAACTTCCTCGCGTGTCGAAAATCCGCGCCTCCGCGGTGCGCCGGGTGGAGGGGGAGATTCATTCCCTCACCGCAGCCGCCCACCGGACCTAAACGCCAGAAGTGACGATCGGCGCTACCGCTCGTGAACGTCGCCCTCGCGGAGGTCGGCCAGGAGGTTGAGCGCGCGCGCCACGTCGGTCGGGCCGGGGACCCGAAAGTTCGCGAGGGTCGGGCCTTCGCCGCTCTTGAGACCGACATCGCCGGCCCCGAGCGCCGCGAAGGCATCCTCGTCTGTTACATCGTCGCCGGCGAAAAACACCGCCGTCGCTGCGGTGTACTCGCGCAGGTGCTCCACGGCTTCGCCTTTCGTGGTGGAGCGCACGGAGAACTCGAGCACGTCCTTGCCGCTGCGGACTGTCAGGTTGTCGAGCTGCGCCGCGGTCTCACTGCGCGCGACGAGGTGGGCGATTCTGCTGTTCCGCTCGGTGGCAAGGCGGGTGTGCAGCGCGAAACCGGCGGGCTTCGGCTCCAGCCAGACCTGGTCAAAAGAATCGGCGACCTCGCTCAGCACCTCGCGGAGAACGTCGACGCGCGCGAACTCGGCGGTGTCGAGCAAGACCTGGTCGTCGGGCGAATCGAGCCGCAGTTCGATGCCGTGCGAACCGACCAGCAGGGCGGTGTCCGGGAGATCCGACACCTGGATAAGGCTCGTGAGGGCACGACCGGAAACCAGCGCGACTCTGGTGTCGGGTATCGCGAGCAGGCGGAGAATGGCCTCGCGAGCCTCGGGCAGCGCACGGGCCTGCTCCGGATCATCCACCGCGGGTGCGAGGGTGCCATCGAAATCGAGGGCCACCAGCAGGCGCCTGGTGCGCGCCAACTCGCTGAGCGCCCTGATGAACGACTCCGGCAGGCGCGAAGAATTGGGCGGCGTGTCGAGGTCGACCATTAGAGCAGATGACCCTGCGAACCATGGTGCGCGCGGCTCTCCAGTACCTTCAGGAAGTCGGCCGACCAGCGGGACACGTCGTGCTCGAGAACTCGCTTGCGCATCGACCGCATCCGGGCGGCACGGTCGCGCTTCGGCATCCCGATCGCCTCCATGATCTTCTCTTTCATCCCATCGATGTCGTGCGGGTTGATGAGCAGGGCGCGCTTCAACTCATCGGAAGCGCCGGCGAACTCGCTGAGCACGAGCACACCGTCGTCGTCGAAACGGCAGGCGACGTACTCTTTGGCAACCAGGTTCATGCCGTCGCGAAGGGCCGTCACGAGCATCACGTCGGCAGCGAGATACAGGGCCACCATCTCCTCACGAGGAAACCCGTGGTGCTGGTAGCTGATCGGAACGTGGGCGATCGTTCCGTAGTCGCCATTGATGCGTCCTACGGTCAACTCGATCTCGTCGCGCAGCTCTATATAGGCCTGCACCCGCTCGCGGCTGGGGTTCGCGACCTGCACCAGCGTGACGTCCTCCGAGCTCAGCTTGCCTTCGGCAAGCAACTCACCATAGGCCTTGAGACGATGGCCGATCCCCTTCGTATAGTCGAGGCGGTCGACGCCGAGCATGATTGTCTTCGGACTTCCCAGCTCTTCGCGGATCTGCTTCGCCCGCTCCTGGATCGCCGGCGTACGGGCGAGTTCCTCGAAGCTGGAGGCGTCGATCGAGATCGGGAAGGCACGCGCGACGACAGTGCGGAACGAGCCCTGGCGTTTGATCTCGCCGAATACCCTCACCCCTGGCGACATGTCGACCAGCGGCACCTCGACCTGGGAGCCCTTGGTCACGTATCCCTTGAGCCGACGAACGGCACGCTGGAAGTTGCTGGCGTCGGCGACCCGCTGGAAACCGATCACGTCGGCCCCGAGGAGCCCTTCGATGATCTGCGTGCGCCACGGCAACTGCGAATAGATGCCGTACGGAGGAAAGGGGATGTGGTTGAAGAACCCGATGGTGAGGTCCGGCCGGATTTCGCGCAGCAGCTTGGGCACCAGCTGGAGCTGGTAATCCTGCACCCACACCACCCCGCCGGGCGATGCGGCGGCAGCAGCGGCATCCGCGAACCGCTGGTTGACCTCGACATAGCTCTCCCACCACTCGCGATGGAAACTCGGCGGCGCGATCACGTCGTGATAGAGCGGCCAGAGCGTGTCGTTGGAGAAGCCCTCGTAGTAGTACTTCAGATCCGCCGCGCTCAGGGCGACCGGCACGACATGGATGCCCTCGCTCTCGAACGGCGTGAATTCCAGATCGGGCTGCCCGCCCCATCCGATCCACGCGCCGTCGTTCTGACGCATGACGGGCTCGAGCGCGGTAACCAGACCGCCGGGGGAACGCGCCCAGCTGGCGGAGCCGTCAGCCTCGATCACCCGGTCGACGGGCAGGCGGTTGGAGACGACCACAAAGTCGTATTTTCCGCTGATTTTGGGCTTCACCGTGCTGTTCATAGAACTGCTTTACTCCGTTGTCGTGATGCCGCGCACCCTCTTCGGCAAGCCCTCCCCACGTTACCAGTCGGGGGACAACTAGCATTGCCCACATGGTGACTACCCGGCTGTACAGCAAAGGCTCGCTGAAGACCACGGACTTTCCCGTCGAGAAGATCTCCGACCACATCGGCGAGAAGGACTGCACAGTGTGGGCCGACTTCATCTCGCCAACAGAGGAGGACCTGGCGGTCATCGAAGAGGAACTGAGCCTGCACCCCCTGGCCGTCGAGGATGCCGTGCACGAGCACCAGCGACCGAAGCTGGACCGCTACGACACCCACCTGTTCCTTGCCGCCTACGCCGTGAAGCTCGACGAGAAGACCGGCGAACTGAGCAAGACAGAGGTCAAGGCATTCATCACCGAGCGGGCACTGATCACGGTGCACGGTCCGGAGTTCGACATGGATAAGGTCGTCGCTCGCTGGGACAACGTCTCCGACCTGGCGAAGCACGGCGTCTCCTTCCTGCTCTGGGGGTTGCTGGACGAGGTCGTCGACGGCCATTTCGAGGTGGTGGAGCAGCTCGACACCGCCATGGAGACCCTCGAGGATGCGCTCTTCGACGACAGGCCGCGCGACAAGGAGGTGCAGCGCCGCTCCTTCGAGTTCCGCAAATCCCTCGTCGAACTCCGTCGCGTGGTGCTGCCGATGCGCGAGGTGGTCAACACCGTTCTCCGCCGCGACCTGAACGCTTTCGATCCCGAGATGCAGCCCTACTTCCAGGATGTCTACGACCACGTGCTGCGAGCGACAGAGTCGACGGAGTCGTTGCGCGACCTCGTCTCGACGATTCTCGAAACGAATCTCAGCATCCAGAGCAATCGCATGAACCTCATCATGAAGAAGGTGACCAGCTGGGCCGCCATCATCGCCATCCCTACTGCCATCACCGGATTCTTCGGCCAGAACCTCAAATTCCTCGGCTACGGCACGGTGTGGGGAGTCTGGTTCTCTCTCGGTCTGATGGCCGCCGTCTCGATCGCGCTGTATCTCAGCTTTAAGAAGCGCGACTGGATCTAGACATCTGCCATTCAGGCAAGCGCACCTAAACTCGGCAGTGATGATCCGTGTCGGCATGAGCACGTCCTGCGCCTATCCCCTGGCTACTGAGCACACCTTTCGGCTCGCCAAGCTGGCGGGATACGACGGCGTGGAAATTATGGTGACCAACGACGAGGTCACTCAGGATCCGGATGCCCTGCTCGCGCTGGCGACAGAGTACGAGATGCCCATCCTCTCCATCCACGCTCCCGTGCTGCTGCTCACCCACTTCGTCTGGGGCAGGGACCCGCAGGTGAAACTCGAGAAGTCAGCCGAACTGGCGCGGGCTGTCGGCGCGACCTCCGTCGTGGTCCACCCGCCGTTCCGCTGGCAAGCCACCTACGCCGACAATTTTCTGCGGATCGTACGCGAGACCGCAGGCGCCTACGCCGTCGAGATCGCCGTGGAGAACATGTTCCCGTGGAAGGTGAAGGGCAGAAGCCTCAAGGCCTACTCCCCCGGTTACGACCCGACGCTCATGGACTGCGACGCCATGACCCTCGATTTCTCGCACGCCTCGCTCTCCGGCCGCGACTCGCTCGAACTGGCTATGGCAATGGGCGACAAGCTCCGCCACGTGCACCTCTGCGACGGCTCCGGATCGCAGGACGAGGGCCAGATCTTCGACGAGCATCTGCTTCCGGGCCGCGGCACGGAACCCGTCGCCGAGGTTCTCGAATATCTCGCCGCCCAGAACTGGACAGGCAACGTCGTCGCCGAAGTGAACACGCGCAAGGCGAAGTCAGAGCAGGCGCGGCTCGACCTCTTGCGCGAGACTCTCGATTTCGCTCGGGACAAGCTCGGCTCCGCGCGCAGCACCGAGCCCTCGGTTGGCTCGGAGACGAACTATCCAGGCATCATCCGCCGGGCGTCCCGCAAGGCCATGGGTTCGATCCGCCGCAACTCCTGACGAGGCTGTCCCCACCGCTGCTGCCCTCCGCCGCGGCTGCCCTCTCACCGCTGCCGCCCTCCGCCGCGGCTGCCCTCTCACCGCTGCCGACTTGGCAGTTGTGGTGACCTGGGTTGACGCCCAAGCCGCCACAACTGCCAACTCGAGGATGGTTGCGCTGCAGCTCAGCTGGCGCTGGGCGCTACCCGCACCGGACGCAGCTGCCGGATCGGCGCCGTGGCGGTCGTGAGTCCGAGGGCCTGGGCCCGCCTCGTGCGCCGGATGGCGAGAAGTGCCACCAGCACGCAGCCGACGCCGAAAGCCAACAGGGCGAGGGCCGCGATAATCGCCGGGCCTGGATCTCCGCCCGCGATGATGCCCTGCATCCCCTGCACTCCGTAGGTCAGCGGAAGGAACGGACTGATCCACTGGAACGGCAGCGACAGCAGCTGCACAGGGTAGAGACCGCCGGTCGAGGTGACCTGCACCGCGAGCAGGAAGAGCGACACCACGAGGCCCGCGCGTCCGAGTCCGATGGTGAGCAGGTAGTGGAAGGCGGTGAAAGCCAGCGACATCACCAGCGAGAAGCCGAAGGTCGCGGGAAGCGACGACCACGGCACACCGACGGCGAGGTGCAGCAGCGCGACGAGCAGCACAGCCTGGCCGGCGGTGACCGCGCTGGCCCTGGCGAGAGCGGATGCCACGAGACGTCCGTTGCCCGCGGTCGAGGAGAGTGCGCGACGGCTCACCGGACGCAGCACCAGGAACACGGCGAGCGCACCGACCCAGAGACCGAGCGGAACGAAGAAGGTGGCGATCACCTGGCCGATGTCGGCGATCTTGTTGTCGCGGGTGACGGTGAGACCGATCGGGTCGGCAGCGATCTTCGCAGACCTGGCGCTGGCGGCACTGTCGCTCGGCGGCAGCTGGTCCGCCCCCGACTTGAGGCCTGAAGCCAGATCCCCGGCACCAGATGCGAGTTGCGATGCGCCGGATGCCGAGGCGGCTGCCCCCGCAGAAAGCTGCTCCACTCCGCCGGCCAACGAACTCGCGCCCGAGCGCAGCCCCGCAGATCCCGCGGCGAGCTGCGACGCACCGGAAGCACTCTGCGCGACCCCGCCCTGCACGCCCGCGGCGAGCGCCGAGTTCTGGGCGCTCAGGCCAGCGAGCGCAGCCGAGGCCTTGGCCAGGTTGTCGCTGATCGCGGGGACCTCGAGCGGGCTGGCGGTCTGGAGCTGTGCGGAGAGTGCCGCGATCTGCGCCGAGGTCGCAGCGATGCCCTGGCTCAGTGGGGTCAGGTTGCCGGCCGATCCTCTGAGGGTTGCGAGGCCCCCGCTGAGCGAGTCGACACCGCTCGTGTACTTGGCGATGCCGCCAGAGAGCGAGGCCGCACCGGTGGACGCGGAGGCCGCTCCGCTCGCGAGGGTCGAGAGGCCGCCGCTGAGACCTGTCGCTCCGCTCGCGATGCCGCCGGCGCCATCCGCGGCTGTGCTGAGCGAGCCGCCCAGCTGGCCGACGCTCGCGTAGATGCCGGAGATGTACTGCTCGGTGATCGTCTTGCCGAAGGCGTTGACCATGCCGTCGCCGACGGCCTGCGCGACAGCCCCGGTCAGGTAGCTGTGCGAGTCGTCGGTGTGGATGGCGAGGTCGGCCTGCCTGGGAGCGGAGGAACTGAGGGAGAGGATCGACGAGGAGAAGTCCTTCGGCACGGTGAGGATCGCATCGACGGTACCGTCGGCGAGCGCCCTGTCAGCGTCAACCTTGTTGCTGATCGTCCAGTCGAACCCCTTACTGCCGCCGGTGAGTTCTGTCACCAGCTGGCGGCCGGCGAACACCGGATTTTTGGTGCCGTCGGCGGCCGTCTGGTATACGAGCTTGTCGCTGTTGACGATCGCCGCCGGGATGCGGGCCGTGGCGGTGTCGGCCTGGGCGAGCGCTCCCACGAAGAGGCCGGCGAAGGCGAGCGGGATGAAGACCACTGCGGCGATCGCGGTTCGACGTAGCCACTTCGCGCGGGTGACCGGGGTGCTGGGCTGGCTCACTGGAGTACTCCTCTGGCGTCGAGCGAGGCGAAATCAATGGTGGCGATCGGGCGACCACCACGGGTTACCGCGGGCGCGGACCTGATGGCGAGCGGCGTACCGATCACGAGGGTGGTGGTGGCGGGAGCGAGACGGCAGATCGCGCTGAGGAAGGCGGTCTCGTCATCCGTTCTCGCGAAGGTGTCGAGCTGGTTGAGCACGACGACCGGCGTGCCCTCGGCCAGCGCGATGGTGGCGAGTGCGATGGCGCGTTCCCGCTGCGGCAGCTCGTCGAGGGTCGAGTCGGCGTGCACCGGGACTCCGTCCGATGGCGCGACCTCGGCGAGCACGGAGTTGATGCTGGCGATCCAGCGCTGCGCACGGCGAGGCCCCCGCCAGACGCGATACCACGGTTGGGTCAGGCGCAGCCGTTCGTCGAGCAGTTCGCCCAGGGTGACGGAGGTCTCGGCGCGCTCGAGACCGCCGACATCCGCCATGGCGACCAGACGCGCCACCTTTCCGGACTCGGAGGGAACCGGATGCCCCGCGACCTGCAGCCGCCCGGCCACGGGGTCGAGACGGCCGGCCACGGTAGCGGCGACGAGCCTGCGGTCGCCCGCGTCACCGCTCGCGAGCACGAGCGCACCGACCGGAATGCCGAGCGAGATCGGCCCGACGCTGTGCTCGGGGGAGCCCGCGTAGAGCCCCTCCGCACTGATCGCCTCCCCGTGCTTGTCGACGGCCCAGACGACAGCCTCGCGGTGCTTGCGCAGGTGCTCGCCCTCGATGTCCATGTTCGGGAGCACCCTCTGCAGCCATTTCGGCATCCACCAGGCGGCGCGGCCGAGCAGCGTCATGATGGCCGGGACGAGCGTCATCCGCACCAGGAACGCGTCGAAGGCGA
This sequence comes from Glaciihabitans sp. UYNi722, assembly GCF_040549465.1. Classification (NCBI taxonomy): domain Bacteria; kingdom Bacillati; phylum Actinomycetota; class Actinomycetes; order Micrococcales; family Microbacteriaceae; genus Glaciihabitans; species Glaciihabitans sp. UYNi722. The sequence goes on from NZ_JBEPTL010000008.1 coordinate 143,513, forward strand.
TGCCGACGGCGAGACCGAGCGCGATCGGTTTGATGGTGCCAGAGCCCTCGGGCACGAAGGCGAAGAAGACGAAGAACATAATGAGCGCCGCCGCGGTGACCACACGCGCGCCGTTGGCGAAGCCCTTCGCAACCGACTGTCTGGCATCGCCGGTGCGCACGAACTCCTCCCTCATGCCGGAGACGAGGAAGACCTCGTAGTCCATCGCGAGCCCGAAGAGCACGGCCATGAGCAGGATCGGCATGAAACTCAGGATCGGGCCGGGGTTCTCTACGTTGAGCAGGTCGCCGAGCCATCCCCACTGGAAGATCGCCACGACGACGCCGAACGATGCGACAACCGAGAGCAGGAAGCCGAGCGCGGCCTTGAGCGGCACCAGCACGGAACGGAAGACCATCATGAGCAGGATGATCGAGAGGCCGACCACGATCGCACCGAAGGGGATGAGCGCGCTGGAGAGTCGGTTGGAGATGTCGATACCGACGGCCGTGGCGCCGGTCACCGAGATCGGGGTGTGGTACTGCTTCTCGATCTCCGGGCCAAGATCGCGGATCGACTGCACGAGTGCCTTGGTCTGAGGAGCGTCAGGGGCACTGGCCGGCGTCACCTGGATGATGGCGGTGTCGAGCGCGGCATCCGGGATTCCCTGGCTCACCCCGCTGACGTCGTCGAGCCCCGTCAACTTCGAGGCGATAGCCGCGAGGTCTGGCTGGATGTCCGTGGTCTGGGTGATGTCAACGGCAACGATTAGCGGACCGTTGTAGCCCGCTCCGAAGCCCTCCTTGATCATCTCGTAGGCCTGGCGCTGGGTGGATCCCTTCGGCTCGGATGCACCGTCCGGCAGGTTGAGATCGAGGCTGAGCGCCGGGATGGCGAGGGTGCCGAGCACTGCGACGACCGCGACCGTCGCGAGGATGGGACGCTTCATGACGCCCTTGACCCAGCGCAGGCCCATGGTCGGCTTGCTCCCTTCGTCGTGCACCATGGCGCGACGGTAGGCGCGGGAGCCGGGCTTCGGGGTCAGTCGTCCCTTGGCGAGGCCGAGGAGGGCGGGCACGAGAGTCGTGGCGACGCCGATGGCGATCAGCACGGCGAACGCCGCACCGACTCCCATCACGCTCAGGAAGGGGATGCCGACCACGAGCAGGCCGAGCAGGGCGATGATGACGGTCACCCCGGCGAAGACGACGGCGCTGCCGGCAGTACCCACGGCCGTTGCTGCCGATTCCTCAGGGTCCTCCCCCGCGGCCAGTTGGTTTCGATGCCTGGACAGGATGAAGAGCGAATAGTCGATCCCGACGGCCAGCCCGATCATCAGGGCGAGCAGCGGTGCGGAACTCGACACCGTCGTGAAAGCGGAGATCGCGGTGATGCCGCCCATGACGATGCCGACGCCGATGAGTGCACTGAGCAGCGGCATGCCGGCGGCGATGAGCGAACCGAATGTGATGAGCAGCACGACGGCGGCGAACAACAGGCCGAAGACTTCGGTGACGGTGATCCCGAAAGAGTTGTCGGAGAACACCTGTCCCCCGAATGCGACAGTCATGCCGGCGTCCGTGCCGATCGATGCCGTGTCTTTCAGCTTCGCGATCGTGGAGTTGGAGACATCCGCAACGGCGCCAGTGAACTGGATTTGGGTGCGGGCCATCTGCGTGTCGGCGCTGATGGAACCGCCGGCGTACTCGGAGAACGGGCTGAGGACCGAGTCGACTCCGGGGATCTTCTCGATCGCCGCATCCATCTTCTCGATCGCTGCCTTGTAGGTGGGGTCGTTGACGGATGCGCCTGCCGGCACCTCCACCACGGCCTGCGCACTCGCGCCGGAGACGGCGGGGAACACCGCGTCGAGTCGATCGAGCGCGTTCTGCGATTCCGTACCCGGGATCGCGAAGGATTCCTGGGTCTGGCCGCCGAGCGCGATGCCGCCACCCAGAATGCCGAGCAGCAGCAGCAGCCACACCCCGATGACAGTCCATGACCGGCGGTAGGCGAAACGGCCGAGACGGTAGAGGAGGGTCGCCATGGTTATTCTCCGATCACGGCGGGAGCGGTGACGGGGGCGAGGAGCTCGGTAAGGATTGTGAGCAGTGCGGTACGCGCCTCATCGACCTGGTCGGTGTCGAAGGCCATGGATTCCGGGGAACAGAGCATGTAGGCCGCGCCACCGAGGGCGATGCCGAAGCGCATCTTCTCTTCGATCGACGCCGTGTTGGCCGCGAAGAAGTCGGCCAGCCTGTGCACGATCTCGTTCGCCTCATCGATCACCGGAACGTCGACGAGGGACGGTCCCTGGTTGATGAACATGTTGACTTCGCGTCGGTACAGCAGGATGAAGTCCACGAACTCGCTGAGAAAGGCCGCGCGGCCTGCCGGGGTGAGAGCACTTGCCTCGAGGGCATTCAGGATCTCCTCCATCCGATGAATGGCCGGAGCGACTGTCGCTTCGAGCAGCGTCTCCTTCGACGCGTAGTGATAGAGAACGCTCGATTTGGAGAGGCCGGCGAGGTCAGCGATGCGATGGAGCGAGGTCGCGGCGTAGCCGGCGGTCGAGAATTCGGCGAGCGCGATGGCGCGCAGATCTTCGGCAGAGGTGGACATGGAGACGACAGTAACTGACCGATCGGTCAGAGACTGTCCGATCGGTCAGTTTGCCAGTCGCTTGGCAGCTTCCGCTCAGGTTCCCCGGTGCATCAGCGCGAACCCCAATGATCCCGCCGCCGTGCCGGGCTGCGAGCTTGCGTCGCGACGGGGTAGCGTTGAATCTACCGATCGCGGGAGACCAACGTGCGCAAATTCATTTTCAGCGGCAGCCTGATCAGTGCTGTTCTCGGCGGCTGGGGCACCCTCCAGACCACCCGCAAAGGTCCGCGTGACTGGCGACTGATCCTGATGTGGGTCAGCTGGGCTGCCAGCGTCGCCATAGCCGTCGGTACCATCGTGAAGCAGTCGCAGGATGCCGACGAGTTCGACGAACTAGGAGTGTAACCATGAACGGACCATACTTCCCGGGCGGACCACAGATCGCCGGATTCTTCGGCTTCATCATCGGGGGCTTCATCTCCCTGCTGTGTCTCGCTGTGCTCATCGGCCTCATCTTCCTGCTCGTGCGCTTCCTATTGGTCGGCACACGTGCTGCCCAGCTCTACATCGCCAAGAACGAGCCGGTCCGCCCCGCACCGCCTGCACCGATCGCCCCGACATCACCGGCCGCGGCCGCTCCTCCGGCGCCACCCGCCCCGGCCGCGGCTGCCCGTCCGGCGACACCGGACGCTCCGCCCATTCCTCCGGTTGCACCCGCGACGGCAGCGGCACCGACCGCACGCGCGACCACCGCACCAGTCAGCACCGCTCCTGCGACCACCGCTCCTGCCAGCACGGCACCTGCCACGCGCACTGCTCCCGCCAGTACCGCGCCTGCGGCGCGCACTGCTCCGGTCGCCACCACTCCTCCGGCCCCGAAAGTCGCAACCGCAGCGGCAAGAACAAAACCTGCGACCACCAAGCCGGTCGCATCAGCACAACCGGCTGCGACGAAGCCTGCCGCAATCACAACACCAACCACTACCGCTCCGTTGACGAAGCCCGCCTCCAAGCCGCGCACTCCGAGGACGCCGCCCACCAGCTAGTCGTTGCCCCTGCCAGCCTTCCCGCGTCGCGGTCACCGTCGATAGGAGACCGCGAACGGTCGCGCGACGGTTTCCCTGCCGCAATAGGACCTGCGGCGTGTCCTGCCACCCCGAACAGGGGACGCAATCGATAATGAGGCAACAATCGTTCCGCGTGATTGAAGGTCGACACATGTCCGATGCAGGAAAGCGCACCCGCGAGGTCAGCCCGGCGGAGTACGAAGAGCTCCAGGAGCTTGTCTACGAACTCGTCCGCGAGCGCCTCACGGCAGCGATCGGCGTCGGCGGAATGTGGAGCATTGATTTCCGCAAGCCGACGGACAACAACGCCGTCTTCAGCGAAACCGTCGCGGAGCGGCTCGCCTGGGATGTTGCCGCGCACATCGCACCGCACCAGCCCGTCGCCAATGTGCACTCCGCCCAGCCTGTGGACGAGATCATCGAAGAATCCGTCGATACCGAGAGCATTCTCGTAGCGGAATATGTCGCGCCGCCGGAGTGGGCACGTTTCGCTCCTCCCACCACTAAACCCGTCGAAATGGACCCGCCAGCGGCGGAGATCGACGAGCACCACAGCCAGCACTCCTCGGAGCAGCTCGTCGCCTGAGGTCTAGCCGCAGTACACGGCCATCGCTATGACGCCGCCGCCGTCACCGGGATGCTGGCGAGCCTGACGCCCGCACCCTGACGCCGATCTAGCGACCGCGCTTCGTCCGCGACAGCGCGTTCGACCGGGAGAAGAAGGTACGCAGCCGGTAGCGGTCGCCGCTGTAATGGATCGTGGAGGTGAAGAGCGGTTTGTCGGCGTTATCCACCACCAGCCGCTTCATCACCAGCACCGGCTTGTCCACCTTGAGCACGAGATGCTTCGCAGCATATTCGTCGGCCTGGCGAGCCTCGATGGTCGAGTCGGCACGCAGCAGTTCGAGGCCTGCCTCGGCGAGCCTCTCGTAAAGCGAGTCGGTCGCGAAGTCGACCTCGGTGAATCCTGGAACCAGCTCGGAAGGTATTCGCGTGAGGTCGATGGCGATCGGCACGTTGTTGAGCAGGCGCACGCGCTCCAGGTGGAACAGCGGGGTGCCCGGTGCGATCGAGAACTCCGCGCCCGACAAACAACCATCAGGAGACCCAGAAGAAGACGAAGTCCCCCTGTATCTGCCTCAACGCTAACAGAGCGGCGTTGTGATGTCTCTCCGTGGTATTAACCCAATACGGGGTGAGGAGACGGTGGTTGTACCCGCAGCCAAATCGAGTGAAATGTGACGTCACGAGCGGTCACACTTCGGAACACAGTTTGCGGCCTTGACGCGGGGAACCGGATGCTGAGAGGGCGCAGGAGATGCGCCCTGAGTTCCCATAGTCCGTTCGAAAGAGGCCCCATTGTCTAACACCGTGAACGCCGGTGGAGCGCCACAGCTCCCCCAGCGCAAGAAGAGCAAGACCGGTTGGATCGCCGGCGTTATCGCCGCAGTCATCGTCGTAGCGGTGGCCGCAACACTCATCATCGTGAACCTCTCCGCCCCGAAGACGGCGTCGGCCGACAGCGTAAAGACGGTGACCATCAAGATCGGCGCCTCGGATGCGAACCAGCCCTATTGGGACATCCTGAAGAAGAAGGCTGCGAAGAAGAACATCATCGTCGAGACTGTCAACTTCACCGACTATCAGCAGCCCAACCCGTCGCTGCAGCAGAAGCAGACCGATCTCAACTCTTTCCAGCACCTGCGCTTCCTCGCCCAGTACAACGTCGACACCAACAACGATCTCGAACCGATCGCCTCGACTCTCATCGTGCCTCTCGGGCTGTATTCGCAGAAGTGGAAGTCGGTCGACGACATCCCCCGGGGCGGCACCATCGCCATCCCGAACGACCCGTCCAACCAGGCTCGCGCACTCTTCGTGCTGCAGTCCGCCAAGCTGATCGTGCTCAAGGGCGACAAGTTCGCACCGACTCCGGCCGACATCGACGCCTCGAAGTCTCGCGTCACGGTCGCCACTGTCGACGCCGCGCAGACAGCGTTGTCGCTTCCCTCGGTTGACGGCTCGGTCATCAACAACAACTTCGTGCGTGATGCCAAGATCGACCCCCAATCGGCCATCTTCGCCGATGACCCGAAGTCACCGGGTGCGCAGCCCTACATCAACCTGATCGTGGCTCGCGTCGCCGACATTGACAACCCTGCCTACCTCGAATTCGCGAAGCTGTACCACGACCCTGAGGTACTCAAGTCGGTCGTCGAATCGTCGAACGGCACAGCGGTGATCGTGGACGGGTACTCGGGCAAACAGCTTCGGGCCCTACTGAAGAAGATCGAGTCCGAAGTCAAAGCTGCTCAATAGTCGCGCGGGAGTACCCGAGGCGATGTCGGTTCTGTGGATCGGAATCGCATCGCGCTGAGCGGCAGAGGGAGAACAGTGTCAACGATCGTGCAATTCGAAGCGGTCTCGAAGACCTTCGAGACCAAGCAGCAGACGGTGACGGCTATCGACGGCATCGACCTGTCGGTGGAGGAGGGCGAGATCTTCGGCGTGATCGGCTACTCAGGCGCCGGCAAGAGCACGCTGGTGCGACTGGTCAACGGACTCGAGCGCATCACGTCGGGTCGCCTCCTGGTTAACGGCCAGGATGTCGGTGTGATGCGGGAGTCCGAGTTGCGTACAGTGCGCCTCGGCATCGGCATGATCTTCCAGCAGTTCAACCTGTTTCAGTCCCGCACCGTCGCCGGCAATGTCGCCTACCCGCTGCGAGTGGCCGGATGGAAGAAGCCGGAACGCGACAGGCGGGTAGCGGAGCTTCTCGACTTCGTCGGCCTGCTGGACAGGGCCCACGACTATCCCGACAAGCTCTCCGGCGGCCAGAAACAGCGCGTCGGCATTGCCAGGGCGCTCGCCACCTCCCCCAAACTGCTGCTCGCCGACGAATCGACAAGCGCCCTCGACCCCGAGACCACCCAGGAGGTGCTGCGCCTGCTGAAGAAGGTCAATCGAGAACTCGGCGTCACCATCATTGTCATCACTCACGAAATGGATGTGGTGCGCTCCATCGCCGACCGGGTCGCCGTTCTCGAACGCGGCAAGGTCGTCGAGCACGGTGCTGTCTTCGACGTGTTCTCCAACCCGCAGACGGAGACCGCACGCCGCTTCATCAGCACCGTCATCCGCAACCAACCGACCGAGAACGACCTCGACCGCCTGCAGAAGGCGCACACGGGCAGGATCGTCAACGTGGAGATCCACGAGTCACTGCGCATCGGCTCCATTCTGTCGCACGCCTTCTCCGACCACGGCGTGCAATTCGAGGTGGTCTATGGCGGGATCGGTGCGATCCAGGAGCGTTCGTTTGGCAGCCTCACCCTCGAACTCGACGGGCCGGAGAAATCGGTGGACGGGTTGATCGCCCAGCTGAGATCGGTCACCGCCGTCGAGGAGGTCAGCGCATGACAGGCATCTTGCGCGCCGTGATCACGGACTGGGGGCAGATGTTTCCGCTGCTCGTCGAGAACCTCGGTCTCACCCTCTACATGGTGATCGTGACGCTGATTGTCGGAGGGCTGCTCGGCCTGGTGCTCGGCGTGCTCCTCTATACGACCCGCAGGGGCAATATCCTGCAGAACGTCGTCGTCTTCAACATTCTCAACGTGGTCGTGAACATCGTGCGGCCGATCCCGTTCATCATCCTCATCGCCACTCTCGGACCTCTCACGCTGGTCGTCGTCGGCACGACGATCGGTTCGAACGCGGCCATCTTTGCCATGATCATCGGTGCGACCTTCGGCATCGCCCGCATTGTCGAACAGAACCTGGTGACCATCGACCCCGGCACCATCGAGGCGGCACGGGCGGTCGGCGCAGGGCCGTGGCGCATCATCCTTACGCTCCTCGTGCCCGAGGCACTCGGCCCGCTCATCCTCGGCTATACCTTCGTCTTTATCGCCATCATCGACATGTCCGCGATCGCGGGCGTGATCGGCGGGCGTGGGCTCGGTGACTTCGCCATCCAATACGGCTACGCCCGATTCAACTGGGAGATCACCTTCGCGGTCGTCGTGGTGATCGTGGTACTCGTACAACTGGTGCAGTTTCTCGGCAACTGGCTGGCCCGCAAGGCGCTGCGCCGGTAGGGACTGCGCCGGTGGGGATCAGAGAGCGGATGCCGCAGCGTGCTGCTCGATCGTCGACGTCACCCAGGCAGCAACGGGCAGTGTGCCGTTGAGCGCGTAGTCACCCAGTGCCTGCTCACGCTGGATCGACGGGTTGTGGCTCGCGATCGTGCGCGCGTTTCGCCAGTGGCAGTCGAGGGCACGGGCAGTGCTGGTCGCTGATGCGCCGCCGACCTCGAACAGCAGGGTCGCCGCCTCGAGAATTGTCGGCAGCACGATCTGCTGCGCCTTGAAGGCTGCGATCTGGGCGGCGGTGTGCAGCTCAGGGCCATCGGTTCCCGCCTGGCGGGCTGCGTCGATGGCGTCGAGCCGAGAAGCCACCGCGAGGGTGAGGCTGTCGGCGCTGAAGTCGGCGCGACCGATGCCCCAGAGCGCCGACATCAGTACGGTCTGGAAGAGGGCGGTGACGCTGGCGTGCTCATGAGCCTCAGAATCGACGAGGCGGATGATGTGGGCCGGGTCAACGCGTGCGGCATCGAACACCGTGGTGCCGCTTCCGGTCATCCGCTGGCCGAAGCCGTCCGAGCGGCACCCGCAGGGCAACGAAACCGGCCTCCCTCAGCCAATCGATCGGTTCGAAGGGCAGCAGGCGAGAGCGTTCACGCTCGAGGGTGCCCTCGGCGATACGCGCGAAGACCGGGCGGAAGCGTTCGGTGAGCTCGGTATCCGACGACGCGGCACTCAAGCGGACTGTCCGTCGTCGAGGTGGGCACCGCCACGGTAGCGCGCCCCCGGATGCGTCTCGGGAAGTCGCGCGTGTCCCGTGCCGAACAGTCGTTCGCGCAGTGTCGACTCCTCGTACTTCGTGCGGTAGAGGCCGCGGCGCTGGAGTTCGGGCACCACGTATTCGATGAAGTCTTCGGCGGTACCAGGCGTGAGGAACTGGCGCAGGTTGAAGCCGTCGAGGTCGGTGTCGCGCACCCAGCCTTCGATCGCGTCGGCGACATCCGTGGGCGATCCGGCGACGAAGAAAGCGCTGCGATCGAAACGCGTGAGAGTCTCGAGGGCCTCCCCCACCGTCGCCCCTGGCGCGTACCGACGGTTCTCCGGAGAGTTGTCGCGTCCCCTTCGGTTTTCGGCGGCAAGGATGTCGGAGATCAGTGCGTCTTTCGGGTAGGCGGCGAGGTCGATGCCACCACCACCGGCGTGCGCGAGGTATCCCTCGGCGCTCGAGAGTCGCTTGTACTCTTCAGCCTTGGCCAGGGCGCTCTCGCGATCCTTGTCCACCACGATCACGGCGCTGGCGAAGGTCTTGACGCTGTCCCGGCCGCGACCGTTCTCTTCCGCCAGGGCGCGGATGTCCGCCACATTCTTGCGGTACGACTCGATGGTCGTACCCCCAACGAACACTCCCTCGGCATGCCGCGCGGCGAAAGCCTTGCCGCGGGAGCTGCTGCCGGCCTGGAAGAGCACGGGGGTGCGTTGCAGGGACGGTTCGCTCAAATGTGGACCAGCAACCCGATAGTTCGCGCCGACGTGGTTGATATACCGCACCTTCGATGGATCCGTGTAGATGCGGTGCTCCCGGTCGCGGATCACCGCATCGTCATCCCACGACCCCTCCCATAACTTATACAGAACCTGCAGATACTCCTCCGCGATCCCATACCGGTCATCGTGAGCAACCTCATCCGCCAACCCGAAGTTCCGAGCCGCATTCGGCAGATAGGAGGTAACGATGTTCCAGCCGAACCGCCCCTTCGTCAGATGATCGAGCGTCGACGCCCGCCGTGCAAAAGCGAACGGCGGTTCATAGGTCGTCGAGAACGTCGCCGCGAATCCCAAATGCTTCGTCACCGCAGCCATCGCCGGAATCACTAACAACGGATCATTCGACGGAATCTGCACCCCCTCTCGCAACGCCGTCTCCGGCCCCGCCCGATACCCGTCATAGGTGCCGATCACGTCCGCGAGGAACACGGCATCGAAGAGGCCCTCCTCGAGAAGCTTCGCCTCCTCCACCCAGAAATCGAGGTCGTTGAACCGGTGCCGGGTATTCTCCGGATGCACCCACAACCCGTGAGAAATATGTCCAACCGTATTCATCTCGAACAGGTTGAAAGAGATCTGCTTCGTCATCTGCGCTCCGTATCGGTGGCTGGCGCGACTGTGTCGCAACCACTGCCTTCGATCCTTCCGTCAGCGCATGAAGCAGGCGAACCGGAGCGTCACATTACGCAACCGGCGGGAACGGACGGCACGCGGGTGGTGTCGCTACCCCGGGTGAAGAGACCCATGGTCTGGCAGTGCAGTTCATACGGCAGCGCGAGGCGGAGCCGCTACGTCCCAGCCGCTGTGCGCGGTGTTTGGTGATCTTCTCCCGAATTACCTGGTCGACGTCCCCGAATCTCATATTGAAGTGGCTGCGGCGGAGCCCGGCGCCGCCTGATCCGTGTACCTAAGATTCGGGACCAAATGCCCTGTGCCGCTAACTCACGTTCCGCTTAGCCTCGATCCACCGGTCCGCGTTGGTGAGCAGGTTCGGTTGGGTTCGATTTGAGGTTTCCGGGGGTGGGTATGGCGGAGCCTCCGGCCTT
>NZ_JBEPTL010000009.1:0-141827 GCF_040549465.1 Glaciihabitans sp. UYNi722
GGCGCGGCATCGCAACCAGATACGACAAACTCGCCCTCACCTACCGCGGCGGAGTCGTCCTTCGGGCCATCACAATCTGGCTCAAACCGTTAGGAGACACGCCCTAGGCCTGGCACTCGACCTTGGGGGCACCGTGCACCGCGGGGCATCTGGCGGTGCGGGCGAGATCGGCTACCTTCCCGTTCCCAAGACCGCATCCAGCATCGACGTCGACGCCACCGACCTCCAGGACCTCATCGGCGGTTCGACGGTCGTCGACATCGCGCACCGCCACGGTGTCGAGGGCACAGATGCGAGAAGCATCGCGGATGCCATGGTCGGCCACCCGGAGCGAGCCGAAGTGTTCGCAGAGCTCGCCCCGAGGATCGCGCACGGTGTCATCCCGGTGCTCGCCATCCTTGACCCAGAGGTCATCGTGCTCGGAGGCCCGATCGGGGCTGCGGGCGGCGACGCGCTCGCCTATCTTGTGCGCCGGGAGATCGAGCGCGACCACCTCTGGCGGCCTCGCGTCGCCGGATCCGCCGTCGAGGGTCATCCGGTTCTCCGAGGTGCGCGCGAGGTGCTCATGCACCGCCTGCGCGACCTCCTCTTCACTGAGATCGATTCGTTTTCCTAGTCGGCACCACTGCACCGCCTGAAGAGTTCCATCAGCACCATTCAGAACAGTGAGGTAGCACGTTGAACACCATCTCCCCAGGCGTCGTGTCACGGCCCTCGCCGCGATCACCACCGCCGCGGTCTTCACGCTGGCTGGCTGCAGCGGCGGCAACTCGAGCGACCAGACTGTTTCAACTCGTGGAACTTCGCCCAGAACGTCTTTGTCGAGGGAATCACACTAACCGGCGTCACAGGCTAGCCGGAGTAAAGGGAAACACATGAAATTGACAGTTGTCGGCGGAGGTTCGACCTACACGCCAGAACTCATCGACGGGTTTTCCCGGCTGCGCGAGCTGCTGCCGATCGAGGAGCTGTGGCTCGTCGACCCCGATCCGACGCGATTGGAACTGGTGTCTGGGGTGTCGCGGCGCATGTTCGCGCGCGCCGGGCATCCGGGAAAGATCGTGGCGACCTCGGATGTCGTGGCCGGTGTCGCGGACGCCGACGTCGTACTGTTGCAGCTTCGTGTCGGCGGCCAGGCCGCCCGTCACGGTGACGAGACCTGGCCCCATGAGGCGGGCGTGATCGGACAGGAGACGACGGGACCTGGCGGCTTCGCCAAGGCACTGCGCACGGTGCCCGTGGTGCTGGAGATCGCGGAACAGGTGCGCCGTCACGCCAAGCCGGACGCCTGGATCGTTGACTTCACCAACCCGGTCGGTATCGTCACCCGCGCGCTGCTCGAGGCCGGCCACCGCGCCGTCGGACTCTGCAACGTGGCGATCGGCTTCCAGCGTCGGTTCGCGAACCTGCTCGACGTGGACTTCCGCACCGTGCGACTCGATCATGTGGGTCTCAACCACCTGACCTGGGAGCGCGGGGTCACCGTCGATGGCCGCGACGTGTTGCCTGAGCTCCTCGGATCGCGCCTCGGCGAGTTGGCAGAAGAGGTGGAGCTCCCCGCATCCCTTCTCTCGATGCTCGGCTCCGTGCCGTCGTACTACCTTCGCTACTTCTACGACCACGACGAGGTGCTGCGTGAGCAGCTCGGCTCCCCCACCCGCGCGCAAGCCGTCATGGAGGTCGAGGCGGAGTTGCTCGAGCTCTACGCCGACCCGCACGTCGACACCAAGCCGGCCATCCTCGAGAAGCGCGGCGGTGCCTACTATTCCGAGGCCGCCGTCGACCTGATCGCCTCGCTCACCACCGATCGCGGCGACGTGCAGGTGGTGAACATCCGCAACAATGGGGCGATGCCGTTCCTGCCTGACGACCACGTGATCGAGGTACCGGCAACCGTCGGAGCTTCGGGGCTCACTGCGCTGCCGATTGCGCCGCTACCGGACGACCTGGCCGCCCTGATCGGTCACGTCGCGGGATACGAGCGGCTTGCCCTCGACGCGGCCGTCAACGGCGGGCGCGAGCGGGTGCTGCACGCGATGCTCGCGCATCCGCTGGTGCTGCAGTACGACCGTGCCGAGAAGCTCACCGACCTGCTGCTCGCCGAGAACAGCAAGCATCTCGCATGGGCACAGTGACCTCCGGCGGGATCGTCGCCGTCGACGGCGGTGGATCCAAGACGGATGCCGTGGCCGTCGACCTCGACGGCCACGTTCTCGCCCACGCCAGGGGCCCAGCCTCGAACCCGCAGACCCAGGGACTGGCGCCGGCCGTCGCCGTGGTGGATGCACTCATCGCCGAGGTACTGGAAGCTACCGCACGCCCTCTTGCCAAAGTCGGTGTCTTCCTGGCGGGGCTCGACCTCGAAGCTGAGGTCACGGCCTTCCGCGCTGCGGTGGCCGACCTGCCGTGGGCTTCGGCCGGCACTGTCGTCTTCGACAACGACATGCTGGCGCTCCTGCGCAGCGGTACGACAGAGGCCAATGCGGTCGCCGTCGTCTGCGGCACGGGCATCAATGCGATCGGGGTGCGAGCGGATGGCACGACAGCGCGTTTCCCCGCGGTCGGCCTAATCTCCGGCGACTGGGGCGGTGGATCGCAGCTCGGAGAGCAGGCGCTCTGGTACGCAGCACGCGCCGTGGACGGACGCGGCGATCCGACGGTGTTCACCGGCACCGTGCCCTCTCACTTCGACCTTCCCGACGTGCGGGCCGTGACCGAGGCATTCCACTTCGGGCGACTGCCGTATTCGGCGCTGGCCACACTCTCTCCGGTGGTGCTCGAGGCCGCTGACGGCGGAGACGCGGTGGCTCTCGGCATCCTGGATCGACAGGCGCAGGAGATCGTCGCGCTGGCACGAGCGGCAATCACCCGGCTCGACCTTCTCGACACCCCGGTTCCCGTGGTGCTCGGCGGCGGTGTTCTCGCGGCCGGCAACGCGCGTCTTCTCTCCCTGGTCGAAAACGGTCTCGCCGAGGTCGCACCGCTAGCGCACATCTCGCTCGTGCGCGAGCGGCCGATCGTGGGTGCCGCCCTGCTCACCCTCGAGGCCGCCGGAGCCAGCGCGGAGCACGAGGATGCCGCCCGCGCCGCGCTTGCAAGCACCTTCGCGCAGTTGGACGAAGTCCGGGCGTAGCTACAGGTACGGCTGCACGAGCTCTACGTAACGCCTCGCCATGGTCTCGACGACGGCGTCGCCGTCGGCCGCCCAGACCTCGGCGTTGAAGATCTCGACCTCGACATCGCCTGCGTAACCGGCGGCAGCGACTGCGGCCGTCAGCGAGGCGAAGTCGATGTGTCCATCGCCCACCATGCCGCGAGAGAGAAGCGTGTCGGCGGGCAGCGGGGTGATCCAGTCGCACAACTGGTAGCTGACGATCCGGCCTGCCGCACGCGCTATCTGGCCGAGTACATCCGGTTCCCACCAGACGTGGAAGGTGTCGACGACGACCCCGACATCCGCGGAATCGAACTGCTCTGCGATGGCGAGCGCCTGCTGCAGGGTGGAGACGACCCCGCGATCGGCGGCGAAGATCGGATGCATCGGCTCGATGCCGAGGGTGACACCGCGTTCTCGCGCATAGGGCACCAGGCGCGCGATCGCGTCGACGGCACGGGACCGGGCACCCGCGATGTCGCGGTCCCCATCCGGCAACCCTCCCGCCACGAGCACCAGCGTCTTCGCCCCGAGTAACTCTGTCTCGTCGATGGCCGCGCGATTGCTTTCGATGGCCGCGTCGATGGTGGCCGGATCGGTGAAGAACCCGCCGCGGCAGATCGACGAAACCCGTATCCCGGCCTCGGCGATGAGTCTCCTGCCAGCTTCGAGACCGTATTCCGCGAGTGGCTCGCGCCAGACGCCGATCGAGCCGAGGCCCGCCTTCACGGTGCCCGCAACGGCCTCGGGAAGTGACCAGTTGGCCGTGGTGCGCTGGTTGAGCGAGAGGCGCGCGAGGCGCGGATCACCAGGAGCCGGAGTCTCGACGCGTGCGGGTAGACCGCTCGGAACATCGACGGCGGTCATCGTTCCACTCCGGCCGTGCCGAGCAGCAGTCCGAGGCGTTTCGCCGCGAGATCGGGATTCACCAGCAACTGGGCATCGTTGGCCAGCGAGAAGGCCCTGGCAAGATGCACCACGCTGCGAGCGGACTGCAGGCCACCGACCATGGTGAACCCTGGCTGGTAGCCATTCAGCCAGGAGAGGAAGGCGATCCCCGTCTTGTAGTAGAAGGTGGGCTTCTCGAAGAGGTGCCGGGACAGCGCGAGGGTCGGCGCGAGCTCCGCGTCGTACCCGGCCAGGTCACCGGCGTCGAGGGCGGCGAGCGCCGCGGATGCCGCCGGCGCGATCGCCGCAAAGGCTCCGAGCAGCGCATCCGAATGATGGGTGTCGCCATCAGCCGTGTCGTCGCCGCGGATCAGCTCCGGATAGTTGAAATCGTCGCCGGTGTACATGCGCACGCCCTCGGGCAGCCGGGCACGCAGGCCGGTCTCGTGCTCCGCGGAGAGCAGGGAGACTTTGACCCCGTCGATCTTGTCGGCGTGAGCCGCGACCAGTTCGACGAAGGTATCGGTCGCTGCCGCGACATCCGTACTGCCCCAGTAGCCGGCGAGCTGCGGATCGAAGGCGTCGCCGAGCCAGTGCAGGATGACCGGCTCGCTCACCTGGGACAGGATCGACTCGTAGACGACGCGGTAGTCCTCTGCGCCGGCGGCGAGGGCCGCCAGGTGCCGTGAGGCCATGACGATCACCTGGGAACCGGTGGATTCGACGAAGGCGACCTGCTCGAGGTAGCAGTTCGTCACATCGTCGATGGTCGAGACAGAGGTCAGCTGGTCGGTGCCAGCGCCGCTCGCGATACGAGCGCCGAAGTCCCTGGCCTGGTCGGCGCTGCGGGAGACGAGCTCCTGCACGGCCGGCCAGTCGAGGCCCATGTTGCGCTGGGCGGTGTCCATCGCCTCGGCCACGCCGAGGCCGTACTCGAAGAGGCCGCGACGGAAAGCGAGGGTCGAATCCCAGTCGATCACGGCAGGAGCGCCCGGCACGTTCTCACCGCGCGGGTCGGCCACCACATGCGCCGCAGCGAAGGCGACGCGAGACGAATAGGGCTCTGGATGACGCACCCAGTCCCGCGCCGGCTTCAGCTCGATGCTCTCCCAGCCGGAGGCCGTCGGAATAGCGATGGTCATGGCTGGATCTCCACCCGGCGACCCTCATCGCTCGAGAGTAGTCCGGCTTCCACGAGCTGAAGCCCCCTGACACCGGCCATGAAGTCGTAGGCGTGCGGCCGACCGGCATCCACGTCTGTGATGAATTCCTCCCACTGCGAGCGGAAGCCGTTGTCGAACTCCTGGTTGTCGGGGATCTGCTTCCACTGGGCGCGGAAATCCTGGTCGGTCTTGAGGTCGGGGTTCCAGACCGGCTTGGGCGTGGAGACCCGGGGCTGAATGCGGCAGCCGAAGAGTCCGGCGACGGCAGAGCCGTGCGTACCGTCCACCTGGAACTCGACCAGTTCGCCGCGATCCACCCGCACGGCCCAACTCGAGTTGATCTGCGCGATGATGTCGCCCTCGAGCTCGAAGATGCCGTAGGCCGCGTCATCCGCCGTCGCCGTGTAGTGGTTGCCCTGCTCGTCCCAACGATCATGGATGTGGGTGACCGACTTGCTGGTCACCGCCCGCACTGTGCCGAAGAGGTTCTCGAGCACGTAGTTCCAGTGGCAGTACATGTCGAGGGTCATGCCGCCGCCGTCTTCCTTGCGATAGTTCCAGCTCGGACGCTGCGCGGGGATGAGGTCGCCCTCGAAGACCCAGTAGCCGAACTCGCCACGCACGCTGAGGATTCGGCCGAAGAAGCCAGAGTCGATGAGGCGCTTGAGTTTGAGTAGCCCCGGAAGATAGAGCTTGTCGTGCACGACGCCGTTGATGACGCCTGCCTCCTGGGCGGCGTGCGCGAGGTCGAGACCGTCCTGCACGGATTCGGCGATCGGCTTCTCTGTATAGACATGCTTGCCCGCGGCGACCGCCTTGAGGATGCCCTCCTTGCGGGCGCTGGTCAGTGCGGCGTCGAAGTAGATGGTCGCAGTGGTATCGGCGAGTGCGGCATCCAGATCAGTCGTGTATTGGGCGACATCGTGCAGTTGGGCGAGCTCCGCGATCTTCTCCGCATTGCGGCCGACCAGGATCGGCTCGACCTGGATGCGTGAGCCGTCGGGCATGAGAATGCCGCCGTCGGCCCTGATCGCAAGGATCGATCGCACGAGGTGCTGGCGGTAGCCCATGCGACCGGTGACGCCGTTCATGATGATTCGTACGGTGCGGGCGGCCATGGCGGTCCTCTTCGATTGGCGAGCAGATACACACACCCGTGGTGGCACGCGTTGCAGCACAGGCAAAAGCGTTTACGTAAGCGCTTACGTTAATCTATAGTGCGAGAAGACGATTCCGCAAGCGACTGGCGGTTCCGCGAGCAACGAGAGGGAAGCATGGCCGCGCGTGGCACGACCATCCGTCTCGCCGACGTCGCGGAGCGCGCGGGGGTGTCCCTCGCGACAGCATCGCGGTCTCTCACCGGGACCAGGGGTGTCTCGGTCACACTCGCGGAGCACGTGCGCGAGGTCGCTACCTCCATGGGTTACGTCACCAACATGCACGCCAGGTCGCTCGCCGGCGGAGGAGAATCCTCGATCGGCCTGATCGTGAGCGAGATCGGCGACCCGTACTTCGCCGAGATCGCGAGCGGGGTGATCGGGGTGGCGGCCGAACACCAGCGGATGGTGCAGATCAGCCATGCCGCCGATCCGGCGGCCGTGCTCGCCCAGATCCGTCTGCTGCGTGCCTACCGGGTGGGCGCGATCGTGCTCGCCGGGTCCGGTCACATCGACCCCACCATGGATGCGGCGGCGGACGCGGAGCTTGCAGCTTTCCAGGCATCCGGTGGCCGCGTCGCTGTTGTCGGCCGCCATCACATCGCCGCGGATGCCGTGCTGCCCGACAACGTCGCCGCCGGGCGATCGATCGGCCAACACCTGCTCGAACTCGGCCATCGTCGGGTAGCGCTGGTCGCCGGGCCTGCCACCCTGAACACCGTGGCCGACCGCCTTGCCGGACTGCGAGAGGTGCTTGGCGACGCCGTCGTCTCGGTGAGCCATCAGGCTTTCAGTAGGGCCGGAGGCACGACCGGGGCCGCCGAACTTCTCGCCCTCAATCGGAATGTCACTGCCATCGTCGGGCTGAGCGACGTGATGGCGATCGGCGTGCTCGCTACGCTCCGAGAGCGTGGCATCCGGGTGCCAGAAGACGTCTCCGTCGCCGGTTTCGACGATATTTCGGTCGCCGCCGACCTCTCCCCCGCGCTCACGACGGCACGGTTGCCAATGGCCGAGATCGGTACCGCCGCCCTGCGGCTGACTATGCTCGATCCTGCATCACGACCGCGTCGCAAAGCCTTCAGCCACGAACTCATCGTGCGCGAATCAACTGGCCCCCCACGCTAAGGAACCCATGAGCCCGTCCCTCGTCATCGCGCCGGACTCGTTCAAGGGATCGCTCGCGGCCCTGGATGTCGCAGCAGCACTCGCCGAGGGGTGGCGCTCGGTGCGCCCCGACGACGACATCACGCTGCTCCCCCAGGCCGACGGCGGCGAGGGCACTCTCGACGCGATCGAGGCAGCCGTGCCGGAGGCGATCCGCCACGAGGTCGGACCGGTCAGCGGCCCCGACGGGAAACCGACTTCCGGTGTCTGGCTCGAGCTGCCAGGGCGCATCGCCGTCGTCGAACTCGCGCAGATGTCTGGGCTGCCGATGATGGACACCCTCGACCCGCTCGGCGCCAGCACCTACGGACTCGGCGAGGTCATCCGCGCCGCTGTGGAATCCGGCGCGCAGAGGGTCGTCATCGGGCTGGGCGGTTCGGCGTCGACCGACGGCGGAGCGGGCGCACTCGCTGCACTGGGACTCCGACAGGCGGACGGGTCGGAGCTTCCTCTCGGAGGTGCCGCGCTGCGCACCATCGGCGGCCTCGACCGGAGCGACCTGCTCGCCGCGCCAGCCGGAGGAGTCGTGCTGCTCAGCGACGTCGACGCTCCCCTGCTCGGTCCGTCGGGGGCTGCCGCGGTGTTCGGCCCGCAGAAGGGTGCCACGCCCCAACAGGTCGAGCAGCTCGATGCCGCTCTCACGCACTTCGCGTCCCTGCTCGGTGACGGGGCGGAGGTGCCGGGTTCTGGCGCGGCCGGCGGCGCCGGCTACGGATTCATCGCCGCCTGGGGCGCCGAGGTGGAACCCGGCGCGGACTACCTGGCCGAGCTCAGCGGGCTGCCAGGGGCGATCGCGTCGGCGGATTTGCTGCTCACCGGCGAAGGACGCTTCGATGCGACCTCCGGCACCGGCAAACTCGTCGGGCAGCTGATCGGCCTCGCCGAGAGGCATGACGCACGCATCGGCATCGTCGCGGGGCAGGTCACCGCCCAGCCGGTCTCGTCCGACGGAACGCCGCTCTGGTCCGCCGCGCTGGTCGACCTGGCCGGATCCGTGGGTGCCGCGATAGCCGAACCCGCGCGCTGGTTACGCGAGGCGGGGGCCGCCGCCGCCCGCGCGCTGGGCGAGTAGCGGCATCCGAACCACTCCGCGACGGCTCCACTGCGACTGTTCCCTTGTGCGACTTCTGTTCGTCGTCGAGCGGGAACAGAAGTCGCACAAGGGAACAGTCGCCGGCCAAACACAGCCGGGGCTACTCCCCCGAGTGTGAGTCGAGGAAGGCGTACAACTCTGTGTCGTCTACGCCGGGGAACGTGCCGGAGGGCAGCGGCGACAGGATGTGGGCATGCAGCTTGGCGCTTGCCCATGCCTTGTGGGTCCAGCGGTCCGACAGCTCGCCGGCCGGCCGGCGGCAGCAGCTCTCGTCGGGGCAGCGTGAGGTCGCCCTGTTGGTGGTCTCCCTGCCGCGGAACCATTTCGCGTCGGCGAACGGCACGCCGAAGGTGATGGAGAACTCCTCGCTCGACGCGTTTCCGGTCTGGGTGGAACACCAGTAGGTGCCCGTCGGGGTGTCGGTGTATTGGTAGAACTCGGTGGTGCGATTCGAGCGGGTAAAAGCGTTGCGCGCGCTCCAGTGCCGGCAGACCAGCTGCCCTTCCGTTGACCCGGTGACGTCGGTGGGCAACTGCAGGCCGTCGTTCTCGTAGCCTTTGTAGAGGGCGCCGTCCTCACCCACTCGCAGAAAGTGCACTGTCATGCCGAGGTGTGACGTCGCGAGGTTGGTGAAGCGCAGGGCCGCGGCCTCGTGGGTCACCCCGAATGCATCTCTGAAGTCCTCGACGGCGAGGTTGCGGTCGGACTTGGCCGCCGTGAGGAAGTCGACCGACTGCCTGAGTGGCATGAGGCAGGCTGCGGCGTAGTAGTTGATCTCGAGGCGCTGGCGCAGGAATTCCGCATAGCTCTCCGGTTCCTTGTGGCCGAGCAGGCGGTGGGCGAGCGCCTGCAGCGCCATCGATCGTAAACCGTGGCCACCCGGAATGGAGGATGGCGGCAGGTAGATGCGTCCGTTCTCGAGGTCGGTCACCGAGCGGGTCGAGTGTGGAAGGTCGTTCACGAAGATCAGTTCGAATCCGAGCTTCTGCGCCATCCTGTTGACCGAGCGGTGCGTGAGGGCGCCATTGACGTGGCCGACGCCGCGCACGGTCTCCTCCGCAAGCTCCTCGATCTCCGGCATGTAGTTGTCTTTGGTGCGCATGTACTGGCGAAGCTCCGTGTTGGCGCGCCTCGCCTCCTCCGGCGTCGCGATCGCCTCGCGAGCACGACGCGCGAGCTCCCGGTGCAGGCCGACCAAGGATTCGAGAGTGTCCTCCGGAATGGTGCGTGATGGCCGGATGGCCGGCAGGCCGAGGCCCTGGTAGACCGCTGCTTTCTGCATCCGGTCGAGTTCGATTTCGAGTGCGGCCCGTGGTGTGGGCGGCTGCTCGTCGAGCAACTCCGACACCTGCACACCGACAGTACTCGCGATCCCCTGCAGCAGCGAGAGCCGCGGTTCGCGCCGTCCGTTCTCCATCAGCGAGAGCTGGCTGCCTGCGATCCCGACCGCGGCGCCGAGCTGGTCGAGGGTGATACCCGCGACGTTGCGGTAGTGGCGGATGCGCTGGCCAAGAGTGGCGAGATCGGTCATGTATTTGACACTAGTGAAAGATCAGCCATTTTTTCCACCCAACCGTCAAACAAATTCGGTCAGATCACGGCAATGCTGGAGTCAAGCGGCAGTTTTTCCCACTCGAGGACGGATGAACCATGACTATCACCCCCACGCGAACCACCTCCTCGGCTCCGGCACCTGCTCCGACAGGCGGCAATGTACCGGACGGAGCCGATCCACGTGTCACGGACTGGGTGGAGTCGATCGCTCGACAGACCACTCCGGACAAGATCGTCTGGTGCGACGGATCGCCGTCCGAATACGACAGACTCACCCGCCAGATGGTGGAGAGCGACACCCTCATCCGCCTCAATCCGGAGCACCGCCCCTACAGCTTTCTGGCCCGTAGCGACAGCAGCGACGTCGCCAGGGTCGAGGCCCGCACCTTCATCTGCTCGATCAATGAGGACGATGCCGGGCCGACCAACAACTGGCGCGATCCCATCGAGATGCGCTCCACCCTCGGTGAGCTCTTCGCGGGCAGCATGCGCGGGCGCACCATGTACGTCATCCCCTTCTCGATGGGCCCGCTCGGTAGCCCCATGTCGAAGCTGGGCGTGCAGGTGACCGACTCGCCATACGTCGTCGCGAACATGACCACCATGACGCGAATGGGAACGGATGCCCTGCGCCTCATCACGGCGGACACCGAATGGGTCCCGGCCGTCCACAGCGTGGGGGCACCGTTGATGGACGGCGTGAAGGACGTGCCGTGGCCGTGCAGCGACACGAAGTACATCTCGCACTTTCCGGAGACGAGGGAGATCTGGTCTTTCGGTTCGGCCTACGGTGGCAATGCGCTGCTGGCCAAGAAGTCTTTCGCGCTACGCATCGCATCGGTCATCGCTCGCGACGAAGGCTGGCTCGCCGAGCACATGCTTATCCTCAAGGTCACCAATCCGCGCGGACGCGTCTTCCACCTGGCCGCTGCATTCCCCTCCGCCTGCGGTAAGACCAACCTCGCCATGCTCAGGCCTTCGATTCCTGGCTGGACAGTCGAGACGATCGGTGACGACATCGCCTGGCTGAAACCTGGGGCCGACGGACGCCTCCGCGCGATCAATCCGGAGGCGGGGTTCTTCGGAGTGGCGCCCGGCACGGGTCCCGCGACGAATGCCACGGCCATCGAGACGCTCTGGGGCAACACCATCTTCACCAATGTGGCGCTGCGCGACGACGGCGACGTGTGGTGGGAGGGCCTCAGTGACACGGCGCCCGACCATCTCGTCGACTGGGAGGGGAACGACTGGACGCCGGCATCCGGCTCCCCCGCCGCCCACCCCAACTCGCGATTCACCGTGGCCGCCAGCCAGTGCCCGACCATCGCAAGTGAATGGGACGACCCGAACGGCGTGGTGATCGACGCCATCATCTTCGGTGGCCGCCGTGCTCACAACGTGCCGCTCGTCGTCGAGGCCAGAAACTGGGAGCACGGCGTCTTCATCGGCGCGACAGTCTCCTCCGAGCGCACCGCGGCCGCTGAGGGAACGGTGGGCGAGCTGCGCCGCGACCCCTTCGCAATGATGCCGTTCTGCGGCTACAACATGGCCGACCACTGGTCGCACTGGCTCTCCATCGGCCGCAAACTCGGTAATCTCGGTACGGCCCCGCGCATCTTCCAGGTGAACTGGTTCCGCAAAGACGACGACGGATCGTTCCTCTGGCCGGGGTTCTCCGAGAATTCGCGGGTTCTCGAGTGGATCCTCGACAGGGTGGACGGTCGGGCACGCGGGGTCGATACGCCACTCGGCTGGAAGCCCGCAGATGACGGCATCAACCTCGAAGGACTGCAGATCACCACGCGTAAGCGGGAGAAACTCTTCGAGGTCGATCCGGACGCCTGGCTGGCAGAACTCGAATCGACCGAGACCTTCTTCGGTGGCTTCGGCGAGAAGCTCCCTGCCGAGCTCTCCACCCAGCTGGCCGACATCCGTCGTCGCCTTAAGCTCTCGATCGAGAACTAGTCCACAGCCAGACACAACGTTTCGCCACCGCCGTGCGTCTTAGAGGATAGAAAGAAGAACGCACGAGGGGAATCCATTGGCGGCGCAGGCGACAGCACGGCAGGACGGCGAGAGCTGGCAGGCGGTTGTCACCGCGCTCGTCGAAGAGCGCGGTGACTCCCTCGTGCGCTACGCCCGGCTGCTCTGCGGGAGCGCGGATGACGCGGCCGACCTCGTGCAGGACGCCCTGGTCAAGACCTTCGGTCGCCTTCGTAACGGCTTCACCGTCACGAGCGGGGAAGCGTATGTGCGCCGGGCGATCCTCAACAGCTACCTGGACGGTGGACGCAGGTCGAGCCGCTGGCGCCGGATCGCGCACCTCGTGGTGGTTCCAGAGACCGAGGATTCGGCGGTTTCTGCCACGGACGGCCGCCTCGACCTCCGCGAAGAGCTCAAGAAGCTGACGCCGAGGGAACGCGCCTGTCTCGTGCTGCGCTACTACGAAGATCTCAAAGTCGACGACGTCGCCGACGCCCTCGGCATCAGTGCGGGCGCCGTCAAACGCTACCTGAGCGACGGGCTGGCGAAGATGGCGGTCGCACTCGCGCCCGACAACGACACCGATCCAAAGGAATCCCCCCATGTCCATCGAATCTGAATTCAAACGACTGGCCGAGGCCGAAGTCTCCGGCGAGCATGGCATCGATCTCGCGAAGGTGATCCGCCGCAGCCGACGTCGCCATCTGGGCAACCAGGTGGCTGTCGGCGGGGTCACGACCCTGGCCGTTGCGGGAATCGGCGTCGCCGGTGTGTTCGGCGTCCGCGGGCTCGGACAGCAGTCGATGTCCGCCGGCCCCGCAGCCTCGTCGGCCGGGCCGATGAAGGCGTCGGATTCTCCGTTGGATGGGCAGAAGCGCGCGCCGGCAGAGAAGATCAACCTCTGTGGTGGCGAACTCGCGCAGATTGCACCGAACCCTCAGGGGCTGTCGCTGACGGCCGACTTCCCCGCCGCATCGGCATCCGATTCCAGCATCCAGGGAATCGTCACTCTCACCAACTCCGGCAGCGAGCGGATCGTCGGTACGACAGCCGCGATACCCGCGATCACCCTGTCGAAGGGCGGTGTCACGCTGTGGCATAGCAACGGCCCGATGATCATGATGGCGGTGACGGTGGATCTCGCGCCTGGAGCGTCGATGACCTACCAGGCGTCTGTGACCCCGGTGGCCTGTGGCGCGGAGGACGAGACCGGCGACGGCTTCCGGGCTGATCTTCCCCACGTGGAACCCGGCGAGTACCAGGTCTCGGCGGCGATCGATCTCACGCGCGAGAATGCGGACGGCAGCTTCGCGTCGAACGATCTCGTGAGCGGCCCGGTGGCGCCTCTGAAACTCGGTTGACAAAGCCATCGTTGAGCGGCACTCCCCTCTCGACACCCTGAGTCGCTAGAATCCGAGGACTACCGGAGTGGTCAAGGGAGTCTGCAATTCGTAACTCAGCAGCCGCACATATCCGTGCCGTACTAGCGACGGCTGCCGTAGCCGGCATCCTCGCCCTGATGGCGCCATCAGCCGCTCTCGCCGAGCCGCCGGTCGATCTGAACGGCGCCTATGTGCTGGACAACTCGAATGTGCTCGGGTCGCAGAAGAGTGCGGTCACCAGCGCGGTCAACAAGCTCTACGACGACACGAAGCTCCAGCTCTTCGTGGTCTACGTCGACAGCTTCACCGGTGTGACCGACCCACAGGACTGGGCGAACGAGACAGCGACCAAGAACGGACTCGGGGCGAACGACATCCTGCTCGCCGTGGCGACCAAGGATCGCAACTACACGGTCTCCTACGCGAATGACACCCAACTCAGCACCGGCCAGAGACAGGATGTCGAACAGAACGACATCGTGCCGGCGCTCCGTGACAACAAGTGGGCCGATGCCGCCATCGCTGCGGCTCGCGGCTACGACAGTGCGGCCAACGGGGGTGGATTCTCCGTCGCACCCGTGCTGATCGGCATCCTGGTGATCCTGGTGATCGCCGTGGTTATCTTCCTGGTGGTGCGTTCGCGCCGCAAGAAGACCGGTGGTTCAGGCGCGACCGCCCCCGAGAAGTTGACCCAGGAACAGCTCGACCAGCGAGCCGGAAGCCTGCTGGTACAGCTCGATGACTCGCTCAAGACCAGCGAGCAGGAACTCGGTTTTGCAATCGCCCAGTTCGGCACGGAGTCGACGACGCCGTTCAGCACGACGCTCGCCACGGCCAAGGCGCAGGTCGCCGAAGCGTTCCAGCTGAGGCAGAAACTCGACGACGCAATCCCGGAGACGCCGGAAGAGAAGCGTGCGATGACGATCAGGATCATCGAGCTGTGCGAGGCCGCCGACAAGGGTCTCGACGAGCAGGCCGACGCTTTCGACGACCTGCGAGAGCTCGAGAAGACGGCACCACAGGCGCTCGTGACCGTCGTCTCGGATGCTGAGGCAGTGAAGGCGCGGCTAGCCGCGGCCAAGCAGACCATCGCCGGCCTGCAGTCGTCGTATTCGGCATCCGCCATCTCCTCGGTCGCCGAGAACGCCGATCAGGCGGAGAAGCTTCTCGCCTTCGTCGGAGCCGCCGGCGGCACCGCCGATGCCGCCATCACAAGTGGCGAGTCCGGCACCGCCGCGATCAACGTGAGGGCGGCGCAGGCGAGCATCGCTCAGGCAGGGCAACTACTCGACGCCATCGACTCGGTCGCTGCGAACCTCTCCAAGGCGGGTGTTGAGCTGGACGCCGCCGTGGCCGACACGCGACAGGACCTCGCGGCGGCCAAGGCACTGCCGGCCGGTGCGTCGGCAGAACTGGCGCCCACGATCGCCGCCGCGGAGTCCGCGCTGGCCGCGGCCACGAATACGACGGACGGCGGCGATCCGCTGGCCAGGCTCGCCCACCTCAGTGAGGCCAACACCAGGCTCGACAGCGTGCTGGATGACGCGCGCGATGAGCAAGAGAAGGTGCGGGTCGCGACATCCCAGCTGCACGGCGCGATCAGCGCCGCCAGCAGCCAAATCTCGGCCGCCAACGATTTCATCACCACCCGTCGTGGCGGCGTCGGAAGAGAAGCCCGCACGCGAGTCTCCGAGGCGACCCGTCATCTGGAGCTGGCCGTGTCACTAGCCAGTAGCGATCCCGTGCAGGCGCTCACCGAGGCCAACGCCGCGCAGACGCTCTCCGCTCAGGCACTCTCCGCTGCACAGAACGACGTGCAGGGCTTCGGCGGCGGAGGTGGCGGCATCGGCGGAGGCGGCGGCATGGATGGCATCGGAAGCGCCGTACTCGGCGGCCTGATCGGCGGCCTCCTCAGCGGTGGAGGCGGCCGCAGCAGCGGGGGTCTCTTCGGAGGCGGGGGCGGCGGATTCGGCGGCGGAGGTTTCGGCGGCAGTTCCCGCGGAGGCGGCTCATCGGGCGGCGGCGGCCGCACCAGCAGCGGCGGCAGGTTCTAGTTTTCTCATCAGTCAGGTTCCACAACGGAAGGAAGAACAATGGCAAAGCAGTCAATCCTCGGGCGGATCGCGCAGATGGCGAAGGCCAACATCAATTCACTCCTCGACTCGGCCGAGGACCCGAAGATGATGCTCGACCAGATGGTTCGTGACTACACGAACAGCATCGCCGAGGCGGAGAGTGCAGTGGCGCAGACAATCGGCAACCTGCGCCTGCTCGAACAGGACCACACGGAAGATGTTGCCAACGCCTCGGACTGGGGCAACAAGGCACTCGCCGCGAGCCGTAAAGGCGACGAGCTGCGAGCCGCGGGCAACACCGCCGACGCCGACAAGTTCGACAACCTCGCCAAGGTCGCCATCGGTCGCCAGATCGCCTCCGAGAAGGAGGCGAAAGAGGCCGAGCCGACCATTGCCTCGCAGACCGGTGTGGTCGACCAGCTGAAGAAAGGGCTCGACTCCATGCGCACCAAGCTGGCGCAGCTCTCATCGAAGCGTGACGAGCTCATCGCTCGCTCGAAGACTGCGGATGCCCAGAAGCAGGTGCAGGATGCCGTCAAGACGATCGACCTCACCGATCCGACCAGCGAGATCAGCCGCTTCGAAGACAAGATCCGGCGTCAGGAGGCCACGGTTCTGGGGCAGCAGGAGCTCGCGGCATCCAGCCTCGACGCCCAGTTCGAGCAGTTGGATGCCTCGGATAACGCCGTGGAGCTCGACGCGCGCCTCGCCGCCCTGAAGATGGGCGCTCCCACCCCGCCGGCGATCAACCAGTAACTCCCACCCAAATCACAGCAGGGATTCGGAACATCCGAGGCCCCGTTGTCGTTAGGTCAGCCATGACAACTATCGGAATCATCGGTGCAGGACACATTGGCAGCCAGGTCGCACGCAAAGCGATCGAAAACGGATACGACGTGGTGATCAGCAATTCGCGCGGGCCCGAGACCCTCGCGGACCTGGTGACCGAGTTCGGCCCGAAGGCCAGGGCGGCGACCGCCATCGAGGCCGCTCAGGCTGCCGACGTTGCTGTTGTCACTGTGCCGTTCAAGGCCTTCGACACGATCCCCGTTGAACCTCTGGCCGGCAAAATCGTGATCGACACCAACAACTACTACTTCGAACGTGACGGCCACTACGAGGATCTCGACAACGGCACCGCGACCGTTTCGGGCAAGCTGCAAGGCCACCTGCCGACCTCGAAGGTAGCGAAGGGCTTCAATCACATCCAGTCCGGCGATATCACCGACGATGGCCATCCAGCGGGAGATCCCCGCCGCCGCGCACTCGCCACCGCCTCGGACAGCGACGAAGCGGCCGCGTACGTGACCAAGCTCTACGACGAGTTCGGCTTCGACACCGTGAACATCGGTCCGCTCTCCGAGAGCTGGCGGGTCGAGCGCGACCGCCCGGCCTATGGGATACGTCAGAACGTTGCGGAGCTTGAGGCCAACCTGGCGAAGGCGCCGCGCACCATCTGAGTCACCTCGACCTCCGGTGGCGGCCATAATTGACCTGTGGCTGCCACCTTTCTCGTCGTTCCCCAATGGCAGGGCTCCGGCTCCTCTCGTGCGATGCGCCTCGTCGACGGAGCGGAGGCTATTCGCGGCGACCTTCCCAGCGTCGCGACCGTGACCGTTGACGTGCCTCTCGGTGCGGGAAGCGACGAGGGAACCACCGTACAGCGGCTGAGTTCGCTGCAAACGGTGCGTGACGCGCAACTGGCTGCTCTCGCGACCGCCTCCGGGCTCGCGGTGACCATCGGCGGGGATTGCGGCGTGGAACTGGCCGCGATCGAACACGCGAATCTCTCCCAGGACGCCATGGCTGTGCTCTGGTTCGATGCCCACCCCGACATGAATACACCGGAGTCGTCACCGTCCGGCGCCTTCACCGGCATGGTCCTGCGCACCCTGATCGGCGAGGGAACCCCAACCCTGGTGCCGGCGAAGCCCCTGGAGCCGTCGCGCACGATCCTCGTTGGCATCCGCAATACCGACGATGGCGAAAACGAGTACCTGGAGTCAAGCGCGGTTCGTGCGCTCGACGCACAGGACGTGAGTGCGAAATCGATCGGCGAGGTGCTGGCGTCGAGCGGGGCGACATCCGTCTACGTGCATATCGACCTGGATGTGCTCGACCCCTCGGAGTTCGACGGCGTCGGCGACCCGATGCCCTTCGGCCTTCCGCTGGCAACCCTCCTCGAGGCCATCGCTGCCGCCAAAGCCGCGCTACCGCTCGCGGGGGCGGGAATCACCGGTTTCGCTCCTGCGTCACCCGCGGCCGCCGGCGACGACCTCGGCAGCATCCTGCGCATCATCGGCGCGCTGAGTAGCTGAACCCGCGCAGCTGAAACCGCCGAGGTTTCGCCGGCGGCGTGGTCGTAGCATGGAGACGTCCCCGACCGCCAGGAAAGGCCAGCGTTGACCAATACCGAAGCATCTCCCAGCCCGCGAGTCACCGTCGAGCGTGACGGGCACGTGCTGCTTATCGGTCTCAACCGCGCAGAGAAGCGCAACGCCGCTGACTTCCGGATGCTGCAGGAGCTCTCGCTCGCATACGGGGAGCTCGAACGCGACCCCGAACTGCGTGTGGGATTCGTCTTCGCCCACGGCGACCACTTCACAGGCGGACTCGACCTCGCCGACGTCGGCCCGCGGATCGGCCCCGAAGGTCTGGAGATCGCGCCGGAGGACGGAATCAACCCGTGGCAGGTCTCCGGCACACAACTCAGCAAGCCAGTGGTCATCGCGGTGCATGGCACCTGCCTTACCCTCGGCATCGAACTGATCCTCGCCAGCGATATCGCCGTCGCTGCGGAGTCGACGACCTTCGGGCAGATCGAGGTTGCTCGCGGCATCCTACCGTTCGGCGGCGCGACCATCCGCTTTCCCCGCGCTGTCGGCTGGGGCAATGCCATGCGCTGGATCCTCACCGGCGACAGCTTCGATGCTACGGAAGCGCATCGCATCGGTCTCGTGCAGGAGGTCGTCACGGATGGCGCTCAGTACGAACGAGGTCTTGAGCTCGCGCACCGGGTTGCCTCCCAGGCGCCGCTCGCCGTGCAAGCGGCACTCGCCAACGCGCGCCTCGCCGTACGAGACGGCGACCAGGCCGCGGAAGCATCGTTGCAGCCCAATCTGGTGGCGCTCGCCTCGAGTGAAGATGCCCGGATCGGCATGGAATCCTTCATCAGCCGCCAGCCGGCGACGTTCGTCGGCCGCTGATGCCTGAGGGGGCACGAATGGTCCGTCCGACGCGCAACAGCCAGCCGTTTGCGTCCCCCGAGTTCGAGAACCGTATGCACAACAACGAGGAGCAGAGATGACCGAGACAACCTACGACCTCATCGTTATCGGCGCAGGTGCGGTGGGCGAGAACATCGCCGACCGGGCGGTGCAAGGAGGCCTCACTGCGCTGCTGGTCGAGAGTGAACTGGTCGGCGGCGAGTGTTCATACTGGGCCTGCATGCCCTCCAAGGCACTGCTGCGCAGCGGAATAGCCCTGCGGGCCGCGAAAGCCGTCGGCGGTGCACGCGAGGCTGTCACCGGAGACCTGGATGTCGCAGCCACCTTCAAGCGCCGCGACGGGTTCACCAGCGACTGGGACGACCAGGGCCAGGTCGACTGGGTGAAGGGTGCGGGCATCGACCTGGTTCGCGGTCACGCCCGTATCACCGGCGAGAAACAGCTCACCGTCGACGACACCGTCTACACGGCGCGTCACGCCATCGCAGTGAGTGTCGGATCCGACCCGCTGCTGCCCGACATCCGGGGCCTCAAGGATGTGAGTCCGTGGACCAGTCGGCACGCGACATCCGCCAAGGTCGCGCCGAAGAGCCTGGCGATCATCGGCGGTGGAGTGGTCGGCGTCGAGATGGCCACGGCTTACGCCAGCTTCGGTACGGCGGTCACCGTGCTCGCTCGCACCGCGTTGCTCGGCAACCAGGAACCGTTCGCCGGCGAGGCCGTGACCGCCTCGCTGGAGAAGCTCGGCGCCACGGTGAAGGTCGGCGTCTCGGCCACTTCCGCGAAGCGCACGGATGCCGGCGTCGAACTGCAACTCGACGATGGCTCCACCCTCACGGCTGAGGAGGTGCTGGTCGCAACGGGGCGGGTTCCGCGCACGTCGGACCTCGGCTTCGACGCGATCGGCCTCACCCCCGGTGACTGGCTCGATGTCGACGACACTCTCCTCGTAAAGGGCTTCGACTGGCTCTACGCCTGCGGCGACGTCAACCACCGAGCCCTGCTCACCCACCAGGGCAAATACCAGGCCCGCGCCGCTGGCGACGTTATTGTCGCCCGTGCGCTCGGCAAGCCGGTCTCCGACGGCAAGTGGGGCACGCACGTGGCGACCGCCGACCACGAGGTGGTTCCGCAGGTCACCTTCAGCGATCCGGAGGTGGCATCCGTCGGACTGACCGCCGCCGCCGCGCAGAAGGCGGGCTACGAGACCCGCGTCATCGACTACAACCTCGGCTGGGTCGCCGGTGCCGGGCTGCAGGCGGACGGCTACGAAGGTCAGGCCCGCATGATCGTCGACGAGAAGCGCACGGTGATCCTCGGGGTCACCTTCGTCGGCCAGGATGTGTCGGAACTCATCCATGCGGCCACCACCGCCATCGTCGGCGAGGTGCCGTTGGACAGGCTCTGGCACGCCGTGCCCGCCTACCCGACGATGAACGAGATATGGCTACGCCTGCTGGAGACCTACGGCCGCCCGGATTAGCCCGCGTGCGCTGTCGTTTCGGCCTAATGCTGGCGCAATTACGACAGCGGTACGCCGAAACAACAGCGCAACCGACGGTTGAGCGCAACCACTACAGGCCCGCGTACACCCCGAGCAGCGCCGTCGCGGTAGCCGCCCAGGTGTAGCCCTCTGCGTAATGCCGCGCCGTGGCCGAGAACTGTTCGAGCCGCGCGCTGTCGTCGAGCATCTCGGTGATGGAGCGTGCCCAGGCCCGCGGATCACGCGAATCGACGAGCTGGCCTGAGACGCCGGCCGACACCGACTCCACGAGCCCGCCCCCGCGGAATGCTACAACCGGTGTTCCGCTGGATGCCGACTCGAGAGCAACGAGACCGAAGGTCTCGGAATGTGAAGGCACGAGCGTCACTGTCGCCGCCGCCAGCAGGTCGGCGAGCCGTTCGCGAGACAGGGCACCGACGAAGCGAACATCGGCAAAGACCCCGAGCTCGGTGGCGGTCGTGCGCAACGACACGGCGTACTGGTCCTCGCCCGGTGTGGCCTCGCCCGCGATGACGAGCACTGGTGCCCACCCGCGCAGGGCGTGCAACTCGGCGAGCGCACGAATGGCAAGCTCCTGGTCCTTGAGGGGCTGGATCCGGCCGACGACGGCGAGGATGGGGCGTCCAGGGGCTATCGCGAGTTCGTCGCGCAAACGAGCGCCAGCGGCATCCGCTCGCCTCGGGGTGAAGAGGTCGACGTCGACGCCGGGCGGGATCACCCAGATGCGATCGGCCGGAGCGCGCACCTCGTCGATGAGCATGCCCACCTCGGCCGCCGACCCCGCCACCATCGCGCTGGCCTGGTTGGCGAGGTACATTTCGGTGCGAACGCGCTGCTCGGGCTCCGGCGCCTGGCCGGGAGCCAGTGCGCTGTTCTTCATCGCCGCCACGGTGTGGAAACTCTGCACGAAAGGCAGTCCGAGTTCGAGGGCGACAGGAAGGGTAGACAGGCCGCTCAGCCAGTAGTGGGCGTGGATGAGTCCGTAGCGCGGGTGCAGGCGTCCGGCGAGATTTGCCACCGCTTCACCGAACTCGTCGGCGACCTCGAAAAGGCGCTCCTTCTCAAGAATCCCCGGTGGGCCGGCCGCCAGTTCGTGCAGCGTCACGCCATCACCGATCTCCCGCATGCCGGGTGCACCGGTGGCTCGCGTCAGCAGGTCGACCTCGACGCCGCGCTTGGCCACCTCGGCGGCCATCGACAGCAGAGAGACGTTCATGCCGCCGGAATCCCCCGTGCCGGGTGCGGCGAGCGGCGAGGTGTGCATGGACACCATCGCAACTCGCTCCAGCGCACTCGCCATGCTGCCACTGTATTGGCACATCCCCTGCGGCCGCTGAGCGCTCCCCACTCGAGGCCGTGTTCGTCAGGTGGGTCCGCGATCGATTCCTGGGAAATCCGACCGGGATCGCATAGCCTCGCGTCATGCCCGCTGAACCCTCTTCCGGCCTGGATCGTGGCATGCAGCGTCTCGTGCACTGGGGCTCCGCCGTCCCGGGTCTCCGTCGCATACTGATCTCCGCCGTGATCGCGCGCCCCGGATACTGGTTTGCGACGGTCTCAGGTGTCGTCTGGGGCGGTATCCTCAGCCGTGGACAACTGCGCAGCGAGGGCGGAGTCGTGGTTGCCCAGGGTTGCCCACGCTGGGCCTTCGGGCGCGGCGGCACAACCATCGGTGCCGTCTACCTCACGCACGATAACGTTTCGCTTCCCGTTCTGCGGCACGAAGCCGTGCACCGGGCACAGTGGAAACACTACGGGCTGGCCTTCATCCCGCTCTATCTGGCTGCGGGGGCCTTCGCACAACTCAATCGCTTCGAAGTAGAGGCAGGACTAGAGGATGGCGGCTACGTATGACCGAAGGCAATAAAGATCTGGATGGCGCAACCATCGTGATCACCGGTGCGAGTTCCGGCCTCGGGAGAGCCGCAGCCGTCGCTCTCGCCGATCGCGGAGCCGAGATCGCGGTGGTCGGCCGCAACCCGGAGCGCACCAACGCGGTGGCAGCCCAGGTGGGCGGCCGGATGTTCCTCGCCGACTTCGACCGCCTCGACGACGTGAGAAGACTCGCGGATGACCTGCTCACCGTCTACGACCACATCGACGTTCTCGCCAACAACGGCGGCGGTCTTGTCAGCAAACGCGGACTCTCCGAAGACGGCCACGAGCGTACTTTCCAGCACAACCATCTCGCACCGTTCCTACTCACCAACCTGCTTCTTACCCGGCTGACCGCGGCCAACGGTCGGGTCATCTCCACCGCGAGTGCCGCCAACCTGTTCGGCAAACTCGACCTCGACGATCTCGATCGAACCAGGCATGTCTATGCGGGCGGCTGGCGTGCCTACGGCACGAGCAAGCTGGAGACCATCCTGTTCATCGAGGAGCTGGCCAGGCGAACTGACGGCACGGGCATCGACGCCTTCGCCTTCCACCCTGGCCTCGTCTCGACAGGTTTCGGCGCCGATTCCGGGATGTTCCGCTTCGCCCAATTTCTGAGCCGCGGCAGTCTCGGCATCAGCCCTGAGCAGGGTGCGGCACCGCTCATCCACCTGGCGTCCACCGAGGATGTCGGCGCGCCGAGCGGCACCTACTTCGACGGCCTGAAACCGAACGGACGCACCCCGGCCGTCGCGCACGATGAAGAGGTCGCCGCTAGATTGTGGACGAGGAGCACCGAGTTGGTCGGACTCTGACGAAGGGTTCGTTCCAGGTGGAGAGCACGCTCGAGGGCCGGTCGATCGTGATCACCGGCGCGAGTTCCGGGCTCGGCCGATCAGCCGCCATCGAACTCGGACGACGAGGCGCGTTCGTGGCAGTCGTGGGCCGCAATCCCGAACGAACCGCTGATGTCGCGAAGCTCGCGCGCGGCACGGCCTTCGTCGCCGACTTCGACCATCTCGACCAGGTTCGCGAGTTGGCGGATGCCCTGCTCTCCCGTTTCGATCGGATCGACGTTCTCGCCAACAACGCCGGCGGCCTGGTCAGCCGTCGTGAGACGACGAAGGATGGCTTTGAGCGCACCTTCCAGTCGAACTACCTCGCGCCGTTCCTGCTGACCGATCTGCTGCTCCCCCGGATCACCGAGAGTCGCGGCCGCGTCCTGTCCACGGCGAGCAGTTCCAACACCATCGCCCACCTCGATCTCAACGACCTCGACTTCGCGCATCAACCGTGGATGGGCGGATGGCGCGCCTATGGCACCACGAAGCTGGAGACGATCCTCTTCATCCGCGAGCTGGCCCGCCGCACGGTGGGCAGCGGAGTCGACGCGTATTCCTTCCACCCCGGCTATGTCGCGTCGAACTTCGGAGTAAACATCCCAATCATGAATTTCGCGCAGTTCATCAGCGCGGGTCATCTGGGGCTCAGGCCGGAACAGGGCGCGGAGCCACTGGTCTTCCTCGCATCGACGAACGATGTCGGCGCGCCGAGCGGCGCCTACTTCAGCCGCAGTCGGCCCAACGGGCGCACGCATCCCCTGGCGAACAATGAGGCGACCGCACGGACTCTCTGGGAGAACACTGTCGGGCTGCTCGGCCCCTGGCTCTAGTCCGAGCTTCTCTAGTCCGAGCTGAGGGCGCGGGCGGCGCCGCTGCCGGCGATCCAGGAGTAGACGGTGTGCTGCTGCGTGATGTCCGTCGGGAGCATCTCGCTCAGCCATGCGTCGAGTGAGCGGCGAAGCGACTGTCCGCGATCGCGAACCAGCCAGCAGATGGCCACGCGACCGGGAGCCAGAAGGGTCGCGACGTCATCCGAGGTCTCGACCTCGACGAAGACCTGGCCGCGGGCTGCGGAGGGAAGCGTGGCGAGGAGCGTCTGGATGGCGGGAAGACTCGACTCGTCACCCGCGATGAGCAGGCGATCTTTGACACCGGGATTCCACGCGATCGAAGCGGTGAGGGAGTCGGAGGTTGCCACAGATCAAGTATGGCATGCCTTACCTAAGTTCAACCAGCCCGCATGGCTGTGATCATGCTGAGTACGCCGACGGATCAGGCCGACCTATCGGTGTGATAACGACGACCGGAGAAGGACGCCACCCACAGTAGGTTTATTCTCACTGTCGAGTCGGGAGTTGCTGTGAGATCAATTACGAGGATGTCGGCCATCGTTGTCTACGGCGACCATCGGGCTCAGCGGATGCACACTGCTCACGCCGACAGCAAAAACTCCGTCACCCTCCAGTTCCTCGACCGCTCCCTCGAGCACGCCGACAACAAGACCTGTCACCTGCGACAACCTCATGACGACGGAAGCGTCGGTCGCCTGGACGTCGGACGGCTCGATCTACTTCCCGAATTTTGCCGACAGAATGCGTGAATCGCACGACAGCCTGGAAGCGTTCCTTGACTACGGAGGCGTTCTCTGCCAGTGGGGTCGCCCGAACACGGACACCGGGCTGGTGCTCGCCTACTCCACGATCACCGATTCTGACAGCACGCTTCAGAAGCAGCAACTGAGTGGATCCGGCTGGGCTATGACGAAATCGGGTAGTGGCGAAGAACGCTGGAGCCCCGTCGATCTCGAGGGCTATCTCGGCCTGACACCGGTTTATATCTTCGAATCCGGTAGCTGGCGCTACGCGAGCGATGTGGGCGATCTCCCCAAATACGCCAACTGACCCAGCACCGCACTCACCACTGCGGCGGGTGCCGTCGCTGCCACTGCAACCGGCGCTCCAGTTGCGCACCGATGGCGAGCAGCGTCGCCTCGCCGCCAGGTCGGCCGATCAGCTGCACTCCCATCGGTAGCCCCCCATCGGTCTGGTAGACGGGAAGCGTGACTGCAGGCAACCCCGACACGTTGGCGAAGGAGGTGAACGGCGTGTACTGCACCTGCTGCTCGAAATTCCGTTCGGCATCCGTGTTGTCGTACCAGCCGATCGGACGCGGGGTCATGGCGAGCGACGGCGTCATCACCGCATCGAAGCGGCTGAACTGACGGATGACGGATCGCTCGAACAGGCTGAGAGCCGCGAGCGCGCGCATGAGTTCGAGCGCCGATATCTCACGGCCATGTTCGACCAGCCAGCGGGTGAGCGGCTCGAGTTTGGCCAGATCCTCGCCCTCGGCAGGGATCCCGGCGGCGCTGGCCTGCCAGATCGTGCGGAAGTTCGGCCCGTAGCTGGCATCCGGTTCGAGGGCCATCTCTTCGATGCCATGGCCGATCGCATCAAGTTCCGATACGGCGAGCGCCAGGGCGGCGGATGCCTCCTCCGAGATCTCGATGTCGTAAGCGTCATCCCATGGCGAGGTGGTCATCATTCCCAGCTGGAAGCGGCCTTCGCCGCGCACGGCCGCGTTGAGGAGCGCGCCACCATCCCATCGTGGAGCGCGCAGGGTGAACGGATAATCGCCACCGGCCACCATCGCGTCGAGCATCATCGCGGCATCCGCCACTGTCCTGGCGAGCGGGCCGGGCACGACGAGACCGGCGAGCTTGTCGACCCCTGAACCGCTCGGCACGAGACCGCGCGATGGCTTGATGCCGACCAGTCCGCAGGCCGCGGCGGGGATGCGCACCGATCCCCCGCCGTCCGATCCTGGCGCGAACGGCAGCAGGCCTGCGGCAACAGCGACCGCAGCTCCCCCGCTGGATCCGCCCGCACCGAGGGAGGTGTCCCATGGTGTCCTGGCCGGCGGGGCGACGAGCGTCTCGGTGTAGGACGGCAGTCCGAATTCCGGTGCGTTCGTCTTGCCGAGGCTCACCACCCCCGCGTCATCGAGCACGGTGACGAGGTCGTCGGACTCCTCCGGCACGAAGCCAGTCATGAGTCGCGAACCGTAGCCGGTCGGCACTCCCGCGCGATTTGTGAGGTCTTTATCACCGATCGGGAGTCCCCAGAGAGCGGCGGCCTTCGGCATGATCGTCGCGAGATCGGTCGCACGGGCGCGCGCAGCATCCGCCGTGACGGTGACGAACGCCCCGAGTTTCGGATCGAGTCGCTCGATGCGTGACAGGTAATGATCTGTCAGTTCGAGCGGGGTGATCTTGCCGCGTTGCAGCCAATCCCACTGCTCGTGCGCGGTCAGGTGATGCAGTTCGAAAGCCACGGGTCGAGCCTACGCGGCGCCGGGAACCGATCGAATTTCCACATCGGGCTTGACATGACCGGCTAATGCTGGTTGGTTAGTTACACAAGTAATGAACCAACTGAGTAACTAGCCAACGAACGGAGGTTTCCATGGATGAGGGCAGGCCGATCTTCGTTCAGATCGCTGAACAGATCGAGAACGACATCATCGGCGGCGCGCTACCCGAAGAAACCCAGGTTCCCTCGACCACCGAGTTTGCGTCGTTCTATCGCATTAACCCGGCCACGGCGGGCAAAGGTGTCAACCTGCTCGTCGACGAGGGAATCCTCTACAAGAAGAGAGGGATCGGCATGTTCGTCGCCGAAGGGGCACAGGCCACGCTTGTCGCGAAACGTCGCGACAAGTTCCAGACAGAATTCGTACGACCGCTCGTTACCGAAGCCGCGAAACTCGGCATCTCCCAGGCGCAGCTGTCGGACATGATCACCAGGGAGGACAGGTCATGACCAACGTCGTGGATGTACAGAACCTCAGCAAGAAGTTCGGAAACCTCGCAGCGGTCGACAATGTGTCGTTCACCGTGGAAGAGAACAGAATCTACGGCCTGCTCGGAGGCAACGGGGCAGGCAAGACGACGCTCATGCAGTTGCTCGCCGGCCTGGGACTTCCTGAGCTCCGGCAGCATCAACGTCTTCGGCGCCTCCCCCGTAGAGAACGTCGGCGTTCTTCACAACATCTGTTTCACGACTCTTTCACCAACGTCGGTTAGTATCCCCTGATGCCCAGCACTGCTCCGAAACCTCTCGCCCGACACGGCCGACTCCGCCGTTCAGGCCCGTGGGCGACGATTGCCAAGCTCCTCGCGGCTATCGTCGCAGTCGCCGTGGTCAGCACCGGATCCATCGCTGCGGTGGCCGTGTGGGATGTCGCCAGCAGCGCCAACGGCGGTGTCGACCTCCTCCCCGCCGCCGATGGTTCGAGCAAGCCCCCTACCCTTTCGGCCGCCGAGGGCGAGATCAACGTGCTCGTCGCGGCGAGCGACAGCGGCGGCGGCGACGTGGCCACCTACGGCAAGCGCGGCGAGCGCCTCAATGACGTCACGATGCTGCTGCATGTCTCGGCCGATCACAAACAGGCGACTGTCATTAGCTTTCCGCGCGACCTCATCGTTCCAATCGCCTCCTGCCCCAACGGCAAGGGTGGCAACTACCCGGCCCAGATCAACAAAATCAACACCGCTCTCACCTACGGCGGGCTCCCCTGCATCGTCAAGACCGTCGCGAATCTCACCGGTATGACGATTCCTTACGCGGCGCTGACAGAGTTCCAGGGCGTGGTCGGCATGTCCAACGCTGTCGGGGGCGTGGAGGTCTGCGTCGCCAAGGCTATCCACGACCAGCAGATCCATTTCGACCTGGAAGCCGGGCAGCACACTCTCGTCGGAACTGACGCCGTGCAGTTCCTTCGCTCGCGATACGGTCTCGACGGCGGGAGTGACCTCGCGAGGGTGAGCAACCAGCAGCTCTTTCTCTCCGCCCTCGTGCGCAAGATCAAGACGCCGGAGACACTCGGCAACCCGGTCACGGATTACCAACTCGCCAAGGCCGTGGTAAAGAACATGTCTCTGTCGAATAGCCTCAAAAACATCAACACGATGGCGTCAATGGCGCTGGCCGTGAAGGATATCTCCTTCGACAAGGTCGTGTTCGTGCAGTATCCGAACAGCTACGGCTCGAAGAACGGGCTGGATGGCGTGGTGCCGATCACCAGCGCGGCAGACACACTGTTCACCGCGATCAAGGCCGACCAGCCGATCGCGCTGACGGGTACGACGGGCGAAGGCACGGAGAGCGATCCGAATGCCCCGCCGCCGGTCACCGTCCCGAGTGCGACTCCGAATCCGAACGCGACCGGCGACGCAACGGTGCAGCTGCCGAGCACCGTGCATGGCCAGACCGCCGCACAGCAGACCTGCACCAAGGGCCAGCGCGCCAGCGCGCACTAGCTACTCGAGTTCCGCCCGAAGCTGCCTCAGTAGGCGCTCGAATGCGAGCGGAGCGTGCCTGAGTACCTTGCGACCGGTTACCGGCCCGAGCCTGTGGGCCTTCTGGGCGACGTTGACGATGTAGTGCTCGATGTTCGAACCCTTCTCGTCGGGCACGATCCGGTACTCGCCGCGATACCACCAGCCACCCTGCGAGATGATGAAAAAAGCCGAGGAGTCAGCGGTGTAGAGGCTCTCCGAGCCCTCCGAGGGGCGAAGCCTTCCGTCGATCGCGTCGAAGACAGCCTTCGGCCGTGCCAGCACGTGACCGGCGAAGGAGTGCAACAGAGTGTGGTTCCCTGGGCGCTCGCGAGGTGCTTCAGGCATGCAACGACTGTAGCGCCGGTAGCCTCGAGCTATGACTTTTGAACCCATGGGCACCACAGCACTCGTGACCGGAGCGAGCAGCGGACTCGGCGTGGAGTTCGCTCATCGACTCGCCGAACGCGGTGCGGACCTGGTGCTCGTCGCACGCCGCGAGGATCGCCTCGAAGCGCTCGCGACAGAACTCCGCACCAGCTACGGCACCGTGTGCACGGTGATACCCCTCGATCTCACCGGGCCGGATGCCGTGGCCATGCTGGTGAGGAAACTCACCGACGCGGACATCCGTATCTCCACCCTGGTCAACAACGCTGGGTTCGGAACCCACGGATTCTTCGCGGAGCTCGCCCCGGAGCGCGAACTGGCGGAGATCCAGCTCAACGTCGCCGCGCTGGTCGCCCTCAGCCGAGCTTTTCTGCCGCAACTCATCGAAGCCGGCAACGGTGCACTGGTGAACGTCGCCAGCACAGCGGCGTTCCAGCCGATACCGCGGATGGCGGTCTACGGAGCGACCAAAGCCTTCGTGCTGAGTTTCACCGAGGCGCTCTGGTACGAGACGAAAGGCACAGGGCTGAAGGTGCTCGCCCTGTGCCCCGGCCCGGCTTCCACCGAGTTCTTCGATGTGGCCCACAACGAGGACGCCGTTTTCGGCAAATTCGAAACCGCAGAACAGGTGATCGCCACAGCCATGAAGGCTCTTGATCGCCGCCGGTCGCCGGCCAGCGTGATCAGCGGCAGGATGAACGCGGTGCAGGCGAAAGGCGTGGGTTTCGCGCCGCGCGGGCTGGTGCTCGACATCGTCGGACGCGGCGGGGCGCCCAAGAAGCGCTGAGACATCGCGCCAGTATTGCTCCTGTGGATGCTGTGGCGTGGCGAGCCCTCGACCGTGACCGACATCGAAGCGGACCTGCGCGACATCCTGGGCTGAGGTCGTCCCTGCCGCATCCGCGCGGGCTCTTGTTATCCGCGCGGAGGTTACAACTGGCGCGCGGATAACAAAACGCCGCGCAGTCGACACCTAGCAGTCAGCTGTGAGTCGCAGCCGGTCCGCTACTTCAGCGACTTCTGCATGAGCACGGTGCCGAGCCAGCGGTCGAACTTGAACCCGACCTTTCCCATATGGCCGATCTCTTTGAACCCGAAGCTCTTGTGCATCTGGATGGATGCCTCAGCACCCTTGTCGGCGATCACGGCGATGATCTCCTTGAGGCCCGCCGCCTTCGAGCGGGCGATGAGTTCGGCCATCAACACCTTGCCGAGCCCCTTGCCAGTGGACGCCGGCCGAAGATAGATCGAGTTTTCCACGGTGAAGCGGTATGCGGCTTTCTCTTTCCACGGGTACACATAGGCGTAGCCGAGGATCTGCTCGCTGGCGCTCTCGGCGACGATGAACGGCATGCCCAGTTTGGTCACGTGCTGGAATTTCGAGCGCAACTCTTTGAGGCTCATGGCGACCTCGTCGAAGGTCACCGTGGAGTTGGCGACGTAGTGGTTGTAGATCTCTCGCACGTCGGGCATATCCTGCAGCCTGGCATCCCGAATCGAGTACTCGAAGGGCGTCTCGAGCGGGGGCAGGTTGCGCTGCGCCTCACGCGGACGATGAGTGGCCTGGTATTCCTCCTCGAGCATGCGCCAAGCCTACGCTCGACTACGGTGCGATCGACCAGTCGATCGGCTCTCCGCCCTGCTCGACCAGGAGAGCGTTCGATCGGCTGAACGGCTTCGACCCGAAGAACCCACCGGATGCCGACAGCGGGCTCGGATGTACCGACTTCACGCTCGGCGTGGTGCCGAGCATCGGCTGAAGTGACTGCGCATCCTTACCCCAGAGGATGGCGACCAGAGGACCACCACGGGCAACCAACGCACGGATGGCCGCCTCGGTCACCGTCTCCCAGCCCTTGCCGCGATGCGAGCCCGACGCGCCCGCCCGCACCGTGAGCACCCTGTTGAGCAACATCACACCCTGATCGGACCACGCGCTCAGGTCACCGTGCGGCGGAGGCACGACGCCGAGGTCGTCGCCCAACTCCCTGTAGATGTTCTGCAGGCTGCGCGGCACCGGCCGCACGTGCTTCTCGACGGCGAAAGACAGGCCGATGGGGTGCCCGGGCGTCGGGTACGGATCCTGGCCGACGATCAGCACCCGCACATCCGCGAGCGGACGCATGAAGGCGCGCAGCACGTTCTGCCCGGCGGGGAGGTAGCCTCGGCCCGCGGCGACCTCGGCCCGCAGAAAATCACCCATGGCTGCGATCTGGCCGGCTACCGGTTCGAGGGCCTTCGCCCATCCGGGGTCGATCAGTTCGGTGAGAGGTTTGGGCGCGCTCATGCACTGAGCCTAGAGAGTCACGGGCGGCTGCGACGACCAGGGAAACGCGATCCATTTCGAGGTCTTGCGCCAGATGTAGTCGGGTTCGAGCACGGTCGCGGGCTTCGAGTAGAGGCACGCCGTGCGCACCTCGGCGCCGGTGCGCGTGAGCAGTTCGAGCACCATCGCAAGGGTGCGTCCGGAGTCGGATACGTCATCCACCAGCAGTACGCGTTTGCCAGCGATCGCCGGTACGTCGAGCATCGGCGGAAGGATCACCGGCGCTTCGAGTCGTTGGTCAACGCCGGTGTAGAACTCCACGTTCAGGGCGCCGCAACTCTTCACGTTGAGTGCGTAGGCGATGGCACCGGCGAGCAGCAGGCCGCCACGGGCGATCGCGACCACGACATCCGGAGTGAATCCGCTTCCGTGCACCGACGCAGCCAACTCCCGCGCGGCACCACCGAACTCGTCCCAGCCCAGAATCTCCTGCTTCTCATCCGCCATGCCCCAACGCTAGCCAATTACCCGCCACGGAGTTACTCGCCGCAGAGTCGCGGTGATCCCGCGGCAACGACCCGTCGCGATAGCGCATGACGCCACCACGTCAGAGAATGGGACGCGAAATTCGCGCAACGCGGCACGAGAGCAACGCAGCATCGCGCATCCGCCGAAGAACGCCACTAGCATCCGTTCATGACGACACTCCGCGGCAAAGCTGGCGCGATCACCTTCGGCCTCATCGGTTATCTCTTCCTCGTCGAGATCGTCAGCGGGATTCTGCAGGGCTACTACGTTCCGCTGATCAGCGACCTGGTGAAATACCTGCACATCAAGGATGCCGACTTCAACTGGTTCGAGGCCGCTCAATTGCT
The DNA here is from genome assembly GCF_040549465.1 of Glaciihabitans sp. UYNi722. NCBI lineage: Bacteria > Bacillati > Actinomycetota > Actinomycetes > Micrococcales > Microbacteriaceae > Glaciihabitans > Glaciihabitans sp. UYNi722. The sequence continues at coordinate 31,937 of NZ_JBEPTL010000009.1, forward strand.
TCTCTCGGCGCTGGTGGTGCCGGTGCTGGCCAAGCTCGGCGACATGTTCGGGCACAAGCGCATCCTGCTCATCTCCACGGTGCTCACGGCGCTCGCCAGCTGGGGTCTCGTCTTCGCCGACAACTTCGCGCTCTTTCTCATCGCCTGGGCGCTGCAGGGTTTCTACGTCGTCTGGCTGCCGCTTGAGGTCGCGCTCATCTTCGATCGTGGACGTCGCACCGGCCGTGGCGCCTCCCAGACCCGACGGGCTGCTGGGTTCCTCGTCGTCGCCCTCGAAGCTGGGGCGATCGTGGGAGCGCTCCTCGGCGGACGGGTCTTCGGATGGCTCGGCCAGAATGTTCCCCTCACCCTCGCGGTCCCGGCCATCGCCGTCACGCTCGCGTTCTTCGTGATCCTCTTCGGCGTACCGGAGTCGACGCCGATGCGCGGACGTTCCCTCGACATCGTCGGCTTCAGCATCCTCACCATCGGACTGCTGTTGATCACCTCCGGTCTCACCTTCCTGCGGCTCAACGGGCTCGGCGCGTGGTGGGTCTACATCCTGATCGTCGCAGGGTTGCTGGTCTTCATCCCCTTCGGCATCTACGAGCTGAAACAGAAGGATCCGGCCATCGACCTGCGCGTCCTTCGGCAACCCAACATGTGGCCTGTGCAACTCACCGCGGGCCTCATCGGCATCAGCCTGCTCGGAGCGCAGGCACCGCTCAGTGCCTACGCAGGCACCGCGCGGAGCAACGGTTACGGCCTCGGACTCGACTCCGGCGACCGCTCGACACTGATCGGCGTCTACCTGATCTCGATGATCGCGGGGGCTCTCCTCTTCCCGCTGATCTCCAAATGGAGGTCGCCACGCGTGGCCCTGATCATCGCGGCCTTCTTCGTTGCGATCGGATTCCTACTCTTCCTGCCGTTCCACCTCGAGACCTGGCAGGTCTTCATGAACATGTTCATCGTCGGGCTCGGATCGGGCGCGCTCGTCGGGGCACTGCCCGCCGCGGCTGCGGCCGCCGCTCCGAAAGAGCAGACCGGTATCGCGACCGGACTCACCAACACCACCAAAACCATCGGCGGCTCATTTGCCTCGGCCATCTTCGGCATCGTGCTGGCCATGGGCGTGGTCACTGCCACTGCGAGCACCGCCTCGAGCCTCAGCGGATATCTGACAGTCTGGATCATCTGCGGAGCGGGCGCGCTCGCCGCCGCGGTACTGCTCTTCTTCGTGCCGAAGCTCGCTTTCGCCGATGTGGTCGAGCCGGAGACGGAGGCCCCGGTTTCTTCCTCCGAGCCTCAGGCCTGAGACTGGACTCATGGATCTGCGTGAGTTGGCCGGCGAGGCTGCGAAATACCGTGACGTGCTGCGAGGGGTTCGCCGCGACATCCACCGGCAGCCCGAATTGGGGCTCCAGCTGCCGAATACGCTTCAGCGAGTTCTGGCCTCGATCAGCGAACTCGGACTCGAAACTCACCTCTCCGACACCATCTCATCGGCGGTGCTGCGTATCACCGGTGATCTGCCAGGACCGACTGTCGTGCTGCGCGCTGACCTCGACGCGCTCGCCCTGCAGGAAGACACCGGCGAGGAGTTCAGCTCGGAGATCCCGAACCGGATGCACGCCTGCGGCCACGACCTGCACGCCGCGATCGGCGTCGGCGCCATCCACCTCCTCCAGACGCACAGAGACCAGTTGGCGGGTGAAGTGCTCTTCCTGTTCCAGCCCGGCGAGGAGGGCGACAACGGCGCCGACCTGATGCTGGAGGAGGGCGCACTCGACCTGGCGAGCGGCGACCTCGTCGGCTCCTACGCGCTGCACGTGACGACGTCTATGCCGCTCGGCGTCTTCGCGACCCGGCCAGGCGCACTCATGGCCGGTTCTGCGACCCTCGATGTCACGGTGCGTGGCGCGGGCGGTCACGGCTCGGCGCCGCAACTCGCACTGGACCCCAACCAGGCCCTGGCCGAAATCATCACCGGCCTGCAGACGATGGTCACCCGCCGCTTCAGCGCCTTCGATCCGGTGATCATCACCGTCGGTTGGATTCGCGGTGGCCAGGAGGGCACGAACAACGTCATCCCGAACACCTCGTCGTTCGGGGCGACTGTGCGCACCTTCTCCCACGAGAGCCTCGCGGATGTCGAACGCTTCAGCCGCGAACTCGTCGAGGGGATCGCCGCAGCTCACGGTCTCACTGCCGACGTGACCTTCCTTTCGGTGACCGAGCCGGTCATCAACGACGCGGAACACGTCGCGCGCGCCGAGGCTGTAGCCACCGGCATGTTCGGTGCGGAGCGATTCATGACCATGCCGACCCCGATTGGCGGCGCGGAGGACTTCGCGGCGATCCTGCGTGCGGTGCCGGGCAGCTTCGTCTTCGTCGGTGCCTGCCCGCCCGAGCTCGACCCGCGCACCGCACCCTACAACCACTCCAACCTCGCACGCTTCGACGACAGCGTGCTGCCGGATGCAGCGGCTTACCTCGCCGCGCTGGCCTTCGCCCGCCTCGACGAGGCGTCCCGCGCGGGGACGACTAGGCCTTCGGTCTGAGCTCGCCTCGCACCAGTTTGTGCGGCGCAGCCTGGGCCACCGGCTTGATCGTGACCAGGTCGAGGTTCACGTGCCCGGGCAGCTCGATCGTGTGCACGATGCTCTCCGCCACATCCTCTGCCGAGAGCGGATTCGGGATGCCGTCATAGATCGCGTCGACCCGCTCCTGATCGCCGCCCAGACGGACCAAGGAGAACTCTTCGGTCTTCACCATGCCCGGCGCGAGTTCGAGCACGCGGATCGGCTCTCCGGCGAGCTCGAGTCGCAGTACGGCGACGAGAGCGTGCTCGGCAAACTTGGCGGCGTTGTATCCCCCGCCGCCCTCGTAGGCGACGTGTCCCGCGATCGAGGTGACAGTGAGGATGTCGGCGTGGCCGTCATCCTCCGATGCGGCGCGCAGTAACGGGAGCAGCGCGCTCGTCACCCGCTTCACGGCGACGACGTTGATGTCGTACATCCGCATCCAGTCGTCGGCGGAACTCTCCTCGACCGAGGCGAGACCGAAGGCTCCCCCTGCGTTGTTCACCAGGGCATGGATCGGCCCCAGATCGGCGAGGTAGTCGCGCAAGGCATCCACCTCGGCCTGGTCGGTGAGGTCGGCGGCGAAGACATCCGCGCCGGTCTCGGCGGCGAGCGCCTCGAGCCTGCCGGCGCGGCGAGCGACGCCCACCACATCCCAGCCCCGCTGGCGGAAGAGCCGCACGGTCGCCGCTCCGATTCCCGAACTCGCCCCGGTCACGACGACACGCCTTGCTCCCACGTTCCACTCCCTCAGTCCAGTCTGCATCAACCGTAGCGCGGCTATGGTGGACGCGTGACGACCCTGCCCGCAGCCCAGAATGCGATCACGAATAGACCCGACCGGTTCACGACGCAGCTGACTAGTGCAGGTTGACCCGCTTCGGCAGCGTGAAGACGAGCGCGAGGGATACCACCGCGAAGATTGCGCTGACGAGAAGCGCCATCGTCGCCGCATCACCGAAGTGAGTGGCGAGCGATGCCTTCGAGATCGCCTTGGCCGCCAGTTCCGGCGAGTTGTACAACCCGTCCTTCATCGCAGCGGCGACTTTGGTGGAGACCTCGCCCTTCAGTCCGTTGAGGTTGGCGATGCCGAACAGCACGCTGCTGACCACGGCGATACCGATCGCGCTGCCGATGCGCTGCATGGTGCCGATGACGCCGCTGGCCGCACCGGCTTCCGAACGATCGACGGTGGCGACGATGAAGCGCGCATTCGGTGCGATGAACAGGCCGTTACCGAAGCCTGCAACGACGAGTGGTGCCAGCAGGATCCAGTTGTTGAGGTCGGTCGGTGCCACATTGAGCAGGATCAACCACAGTCCGACCAACCCCACCGTCACCATGGCCGTGCCCAGCACGAGCACCGTTCGACCGAGTTTCTGCGCGAGGCGGTCGCTCAGGGATGCGCTGATGATATTGCTGATGGCGAAGGGGATCGACACCAGGCCCGATTCCAGCGCCGTATGCCCGAGACCGGCCTGCCACAGTAGTGAGATCGTGAAGAAGATGCTCGTAAAGGCCGCGAAGTAGACAAGCGCGAGGATGGTGCCCCCGGTGAAGGCCGGGTGCGAGAACAGGTGCGGCGGCACCAGCGGCGACGAACCGCGTGCTGCAAGGAACCGCTCCCAGAGAGCGAACAGCACGAGCAGGACCACACCGCCGGCGAGCGACAGGTAGGTCCACAGCGGCCAGCCCTGATCCTGTCCCTGGATTAGTGGAACGAGGATCGCGACCAGGGCGCCCGCGAGCAGAATGAGGCCGACGACGTCCATCGTGGCCTTCTGCCCTGCGACAACCCTGGGCAGCACGATGGCTGCGGCGACCAGCGCGATGGCACCGATCGGTATGTTGACGAAGAAGATGTAGCGCCATCCATTGCTCTCACCGAATGCCTGGATGATGAGGCCACCCACCACCGGCCCCGCCGCCGAGGAGACGCCGAGGACCGCACCCATGATGCCGAAGGCCTTCCCCCGTTTCATCGGCGGGAAGAGCAATTGGATAAATGCCGTCACCGGCGGGAAGAAGATTCCGCCACCGAGGCCCTGCACGACCCTGGCCACGATCAGCTGGGTCGGGTCGTGGGCGAAACCTGCCGCAAGACTCGCTGCGGTGAAGATCGCGAGACCGGTGAAGAAGACCCACTTGTGACCGAAACGGTCACCGATGCGGCCGGCAGGAATGAGTACGAGGCCGAAGGCGAGTGCGTATCCGGAGATGATCCAGGCGAGGGTCGCTTCGTCGGCATGGATGCTGTCGCGAATCGTCGGCAGTGCGACGTTCACGATGGTGGTGTCGAGCAGCGACATAAACATGCCGATAAGCAACACCGCCAGTGTTCCCCATGCCCGCTTGTCGGTGACGCCCTCTGGGGCCACCCACGCGGGTGCTTGCCCCACCCTGGCCTGTGCCTGATCGCTCATTAGTCGTGTCCTTTCGTGGACAATTCTTTTTCGTCGGTGATGATGTCGGGAAGTGCGGTGAGAAGTTCTTCGTGCCAGGCGACCTCGCCACGCCAGCGCGAGAGTTGATGCCGCATCGACCAAACCTCAGCGACCGACAGGTATTTGTCGACCTCTTCGAGGTGAGTGGTGTACTCCTCGAGATGGGTACGCAGTCGTGCGAGACGTTCCTCGATGATGACCGGCAGTTCGTCGAGCCCCTCAGGGTCGAGCCTGGCGAGTGCGAGGTCGACAGGGTCGGGCTTGATCACGATTTCGACGAGGCCTTGCCTGCGCAAATCGTGGAGTGCGATACGCCCGGCGTCGCTGATGCGGTACACCTGGCGTTCCGGATAGTTGCCCTGCCTCTCGACCCGGTCTTCGACGATGAGTCCTTCAGCGGCGAGCCGTTTCATCGCCCCGTAGACGGCGCTCGCGGCGAAGTCCGTCCACAGGTCGATGTGCTCTTCTTCGGCGAGCAGCAGCAGACCATGACCGTGCATGGGGCCCCGCTGGTCGAGTGAGCCGAGAATGAAGAGACGAATGGATGACACGCGACTACTCTTGCATGACTAGTTCTGTGTGTCAACCTGCCATTACGCCATATGTCAGTGCGCCATTGCCTCTCGCAGGTCCGCTGCCTAGGCTCGTTTGAACGAGGGCGAACGCCCCGCCCGCACCCGATTTTCACGAGGAGAACCACGCCATGAGCGATGCCGCTGCAACCTGGAAGTTCGAAACCAAGCAGATCCACTCCGGCGCTTCTCCCGACCCGGTCACCAATGCCCGCGCCACCCCGATCTACCAGACCACCTCCTATGTGTTCAACGACGCCGACCATGCCAAGAATCTCTTCGCACTGGCCGAATTCGGCAATATCTACACCCGCATCCAGAACCCGACGCAGAACGTCGTCGAGGAGCGCGTGGCGGCGCTCGAGGGCGGCACTGCGGCCCTGCTGGTGGCATCCGGCCAGTCGGCCTCCACCTTCGCCGTGCTCAACATCGCCCAGGCCGGCGACCACATCGTCTCCTCCTCGTCGATCTACGGAGGTACCTACAACCTCTTCAAGTACACGCTGGCGAAGCTCGGCATCGAGACAACCTTCGTCGAGAACCAGGACGACCCTGCAGAGTGGGCACGCGCGGTACGCCCCAACACCAAGCTCTTCTTCGCCGAGACCATCGGCAACCCCAAGATCAACATCCTCGATATCACGAGCGTTTCGGATGTCGCGCACCAAAACGGTGTCCCGTTGATCGTCGACAACACCATCGCCACCCCGTATTTGATCCGTCCGTTCGAGCACGGAGCGGACATCATCGTGCACTCGGCCACCAAGTTCCTCGGCGGCCACGGAACAGTCATCGGCGGGGTGATCGTCGATGGCGGCAAGTTCGAGTGGTCGAAGAACGTCGAGAAGTTCCCCGGCCTCACCGAGCCCGACCCTTCGTACCACGGCGCGAGCTACACCACGGTGCTCGGCGACGGCATCGCCTACATCATCAAGGCCCGCGTGCAGTTGCTGCGCGACCTCGGCTCCTCCATCGCCCCGGCGAGCGCCTGGCAGCTGATCCAGGGCATCGAGACGCTGAGCCTGCGCATCGAGCGCCACGTGCAGAACGCCCAGGCCGTGGCCGAATGGCTCGACAACCATGAGGATGTCGCCTCGGTCAACTACTCTGGGCTCCCCTCGAGCCCGTGGTACGCCAAGGCCAACGAGTACGCGCCCAAGGGTGTCGGCGCCGTGCTGTCCTTCGAGTTGAAGGGCGGTGTGGATGCCGGGCGCGCCCTGGTCAACAACGTGACGCTGTTCAGCCACCTGGCCAACATCGGTGATGTGCGGAGCCTGATCATCCATCCCGCATCGACCACGCACTCGCAGCTCACTCCCGAGCAGCAGCTCACCTCCGGTGTCACGCCGGGTCTGGTGCGTCTCTCGGTCGGCCTCGAGAACATCGACGACATCCTCGCCGACCTGAGCTCCGGTCTCGCCGCCGCGCAGCGGGTCACAAGAACGTCGCAAGGCGCCTAGCTCCGCACCACCGGGCACCACCGGGCCCCACTAGGAGGGCAGTGCTAGCGTCATCGCATGCGAAGGTTTCTCGCGATTTCCGCGTCAATGTTGACGCTGCTCTTTGTCGTGGGCTGCTCGCAGTCATCGGTGTCAGATAAACCGAGGTCTTCCCAGCCGCTGTGGGGTCTGGAGATTCCGGCAGGCACGAAGATGGCTTCCGCGCAGCGGTCCGCCTTGGCGGACGGCAAGGTCACGAGCGCCGAGTATCACGAAGGCTTTCGTCGATTCTCCGCGTGCCTGGCCAAAGGCGGATATACCGTCATGGCTCTACCCGACAAGAACGAAGTTCTCCAATATGGAGTTCCCGCCGAAGCGGGCGATCTGTACGAGAAGTGTCTTAGCCGAGAGTTCGAGTGGGTGGAAACGGTTTGGCAGCTCAGCCGCGCTGATACGTCCAACCAGGCGAAGGCCTATGCAGTGTGCCTGAAAGAAAAAGGAATCACGCCGAAGAAGACCGAAGATGCCAAATACGCCCAGTTGGAGGCGGCGCACATCGATCCTTCGGACTGCTACGTTAGGCTCTACCCGCATGGTTAGACGGCCGGGATTCCTCTTCGTCCTGCCCCTCCTCGCACTGTGGATCGTGCCAGTGGCGATCTTCGTCCTACTTGTGCCCGCCGCACAAAGCCAGGAAGCGATTAGCCTGCAGCCTGGCGCAGTGCGCACAGTATCGGTTGGTTCGCGTCTCGACTCCGCAACTCAGGCGGTCGATGTGACGCTGACGGGCCCTCCCCCCGCAGAGGTGAAGTCTGCGGCATCGGGATTGGTCACATCCGTAGATGTGAAAGCGGGCAGCCCCATCGCTAGCGGTACCAAGCTGGCTTCGGTGAATGGGGTTGCAATCCTCGCATACGCCGCGCCGTCACCGCTGTACCGCGATCTCGGTGCGGGCATTCGAGGTGCTGATGTCGAGGCGCTCTCCACATATCTGAGGGACATTGGGCTGCTGAGAGCGGGCGATGTCAGCTCGGTTTACGGGCCAGTTCTCGCCAAAGCGGTTTCTGCATTGGAAAAACGCATCGGAGCCGGCGTGGATGGGGTGTTCCAAGTCGGCTTCGTCGCGTGGGTGCCCCCCGGAACAGCGGCGGTGGGAACGGTGAAGGTGAGCGTTGGCGACAGCCTGGCCGCAGGCGCGGCACTCGTGCTTGGCGGCGGTGCATCGACATCAGTCACGTTTGTCCGTACCGGCGACACGGGCGGGCGCCCGGTAGCTCCGAAGGGTGTACTTCGCCTTCGTTCCGGAAAAGCGCAGGTCGACTTCGCGTCCCTCACGCTCACCGCCGACGAGGGGGGAAGCATCCAGGCTTTCCTCACTGCTGCCGTCACCGCCGGTGGCGTCACCGCCAAGCAGACAACGGCGGACACTGGGACGATCACCTATACGGGCGCTATCCTTTCGGCTGCCGCACCCTCGAAAGTTGCCGTTGTACCGAGTAGTGCGCTCTACGCGACCGCGGGTGGCCACACATGTGTCTTCACCGCATCGCGGGCTGGCTTCAGGGCGGTGACCCTTCCGCACCCCGAGCTCATCACCGGCGAACTCGGTTCCGTATCGGTACCGTCATCCCTCGTCGGCAAGTCCGTTGTGCGCGATCCGACGGCGCTCTCCTCGAAGGCACTTCGGTCGTGCAAATAGACATCAGCGACGCACGCGTCTCGTTCGGCAGCAGAGTCGTGTTCACCGGGATGACGGCGACTTTCGAATCCGGTGTGATCACCGCTCTCGTCGGACCATCCGGGAGCGGCAAATCGACATTGCTGGCAGCTATGGCGGGATACCAGCAACTCGACAGGGGTGACATTTCATACCGAAACGGCGAACGCTCGCTCTCCCCGGATTCCGGATTGATCGCCTGGGTTCCGCAGGGCTCGAACGCGCTTGGCACCCGCACCGCGCTGGATAATGTGATGATCGCCCCGCTCAGCGAGGGTCGTGCGCCGGATGACGCGCGCGAAGTCGCCACACGAGCCCTCGTCGATGTCGGCCTCGGCGACCGCGCTGACCAACGCGTGCGGCAACTATCTGGAGGAGAACTGCAGCGGGTCAGCTTTGCGCGAGCGCTCGCCTCATCCAAACCGATTATCTTCGCCGACGAACCTTCGGCGGGTCTCGACGGGGCAAACACCGAGTTGCTTGGCGCACTGCTCGCCGGGTTGAGTTCGCACGCGACGATCGTCGTCGCCACGCACGACCCCATCCTCATCGACGCGGCCGAAGCGGTCGTCCGGTTGCGATCGGAACACATTCATGCACCGTGACCGTTGGGTGTTTCCGCAACTGGCGCGCGAGGCGACGAAGAACGTGTTCGATACGCACTCCCGTCTCTATGGTCTGCTCGTCGTCGCCGTGCTCATCGGCGTTGCGATCCCGCTCTACTCGGCCTGGGAATCCGGACAACTACTCACCCAACTTCACGAGGAAGCGAACCAGGGCCGCAACGTACTCACCATTTCCGCTCTGGATCAGAAGTCGCCAGCCGAGATCAGCCGCAGGTCGTGTGAGGGCCTGACGCATGATTCGGATGTACTCCGGGCAGGAGTACGTGAGAGCCAGGGCACGAGTGACTTTTCTCAACTGGGCACCCTGATTCCCGTCACGGCCGTGAGCGTGACGCTGCTACCCGAACTCGGCCACTATGGCGCGGTCGTCGGGAACGCCATCCGAAAGACCGGTCCACCCTTCCACCTGGTGATGCCAGATGGCACAGTACAGACCGCGGCGGTCGGCACTACCCAGCCAGACGTGATCGGCACCGCTTCGAGCGTTGCCGTGGGCCTCTCACCGGATGTCACGGAGTCCACGCGGTGTTTCGTCGTCCTCGATCCGTTGGCCCGGGCAGCCGCCGTCTCCGACCGTCTCGTCGCAGAACTGGAATCGACCGGCGGCGCTCTGATAGCCGATGATCAGTTCTCCGAACCCCGCGACCCTATCGAAACCTACCTCGTTCGACCTGACCGCTTCCTTCCTCTTCTCCTCGCATTCGCCGGGGCCATCACCGCCGGGGCGATGGGACGCCTCCGTACCGGTGAGTGGGCCGCCTACCGCATGTCTGGAACGTCGAGCAGATCGCTTCTCATCATCCAGCTGCTCGAACAGGCGAGTATCGCCGGCTGCCTCGTCGTCACTGCCAGCCTGACCACGGCCATCGTCTGGCCGCGGATGGTCAGCCCACTGTCGACGGTGCTCGAAGCTGTGGCGGCCGGCGCCCTGTGGGTAGTCGTGTCGGTCCTGGTGTGTATCGACATCCCCTTTCGCACACCGACCACCCTTGCGAAAGACCGTTAATGCTGCGCTGATCGGGAGAGAGTGTAACAATCGCGTCGGGTCACTCGCGATCTTGAGATACTTGCCTAGAGATGGATTGGCAGACACCAGAGGACACGGTCCCGTCGAGCTTCGTAACCGAGGCCAACGCGCGAGCCATCATCGGCAAACCCCGAGCAACAGGGGCCTGGCGTGAGGGTGATAATCCGGGGGATCGCCTCTTCGTATCGATCGGCCAACAGGATCTCGAACGTGGCGGCTCGCTGCCTTCGGTGCGCATAGCCTACGAGACCTGGGGCACCCTCAACGCCGACGCCAGCAACGCCATCCTGGTGTTGCACGCCCTGACCGGTGACAGCCACCTGATCGGCGCACCGGGGCCTGGGCATCCGACTGCCGGCTGGTGGTCCGGAATCATCGGCGCAGGCAAACACATCGACACCGATCGCTGGTTCGTCGTCGCACCCAACATGCTCGGCGGTTGCCAGGGAACTACGGGTCCGGCCTCCTTCGCTCCTGACGGCCGCGAGTGGGGTCCACGCTTTCCCTACCTGACGATCCGCGACCAGGTCGCGGCGCAGGCGGCGTTCTCCGATGCCATCGGCATCGGCAGGTGGGCGGCCGTGGTTGGCGGTTCCATGGGTGGCATGCAGTCGCTCGAGTGGGCCATCGGGCATCCTGATCGCCTGGAGCGTGTTGCTATTCTCGCCGCACCCTCAACCAGCAATGCCGACCAGATCGCCCTGAACTCTGTGCAGATCGAGGCAATTCGCATGGACTCACAGTTCGCGGACGGCGACTATTACGAGGCAGCGGATGGCGAAGGGCCGTACCGTGGCCTGTCACTGGCGAGGCGCATGGCGCTGCTCAACTATCGCTCGCCCGGCGAATTGAACGACCGCTTCGAACGCAGTTGGCAGAGCAGTATCAGCCCGCTCGGAGCATCGGGAAAATTCGCGGTAGAGAGCTATCTCGACTTTCACGGCAACAAGTTCACCAGGCGCTTCGATGCCAACAGTTACGTAGTACTCGTGCAGGCGATGGACTCCCATGACATCGGTCGGGACCGTGGCGGAGTGGCTGCGGCCCTCGCGAGTGTCACGGCGAAGAGCCTGGTTCTCGGCATCGATAGCGACAGGCTCTTTCCTGTGGCACAGCAGGCGGCGATCGCCAGCCGCCTCGACGACAATATCGACGACGGCGAGGTCGTCGTTATTCATTCGGAGTTCGGTCACGACGGGTTTCTCATTGAGGATGATCTCGTCGGACCGCAGCTCGCCCGCCTTCTCAATTCGTAACCGTACACGCGAGTTCCTATCAGCTTGGATATGCTGGTGCACAGAGTGGTCTGTTACGGCAATTAGGTCGAAGGATCCATTCGGGGGGATGCGGTGACTGTCACGACCAAACGGGCGCGCCCGAGCGCCATCCGCGTAGCGATCGTCGACGACCACCGGCTCGTCATCGATGGACTCGTTGCGCACCTCGCTGCCCGCCGCCACGGTATCGAAGTGGTGATCGGCGAACCCACCTGGGTCGGGCTTCTCTCCCACAGCGAGTTTCCTGTCGATGTGGCGGTTCTCGATCTCAACCTTGACGACAGCATCGCGATCGATACGAAGGTTCGTGCGCTGAACGCGGCCGGAACGCGCACCATCGTGATGAGCAGGCACGCTGACCCCTCGTCCGTGCAGGGCGCTTTCAAAGCGGGGGCCCTCGCCTTCGTTCCCAAGACGGAACCTGCCGACGAACTCGTCAAAGCGATCCAGGCGGCTGCCGCAGGCAAGCGGTACGAGAATGGCCCGTTGCTGCGCGCGCTGTCGGAACCGACCGCCTCAGAGAATCCCGGCCTCGGCAAACAGGAGCGCCGCGCACTCGTGCTCTACGCCTCAGGGCGCTCGATCCGCGAAGTCGCCCGCGACATGGGAACGACCGAGGAGACAGTGAAGTCCTACATCAAGCGCGGACGACGCAAGTACCGGGAGATCGGGATCGACCTCGGCACCAAAATCCTGCTGCGCCGTCACGGTATCCGCGAGGGATGGCTGACGCCGGAGTAAGGCGTTGCCGCGTCATCCCGTCCGGACAGCTCGACCGACGTGTCCAGCGGCCGTCCAGCCACTCGGGAGCGACCAGCACGTCGTTGCGGACGAGATCCGCCGCGCGATCCGGGAAGCCGTAGACGAACGAGTCGCTATGCGGCGGGAGACCTAAAGCCGCCCGAGAGAGGGACGATCATCGCCGGAGCAACTTGACGATATTGACGGAGACAGATTTGTGGCGCTTATCGATTTCGAAGGCTGCCCTCCCAGAAACGGTGTGTGAGCGCTTAAATGGACTGTGCTCACTCACTTGCCTCTATGGTTGCTCGTTCTCGTTTTCGTCGTCTCGGGCGCGGTGATCTGGTTTGCCGGAATCCAGCTGTCGAAGTCGACTGATCGGCTCGATAAACGCTTACACCTCGGCAGCGCACTGGGTGGCCTGATATTGCTTGCGATTGCCACGAATCTCCCCGAGATCGCGATCACGGTAACGGCTGCCGCCAGTGGGGCGGTCGGAATCGCGGTCGGAAATATCCTGGGTGGAATCGCGATACAAACCGTGGTGATCGCGGTCCTCGACAGATTCGGGAAACGAGAAAAAGGTGCGCCCCCGCTCACATATCGGGCGGCATCATTGACTCTCGTCGTTGAGGCGCTAACGGTGGTCGCAATTTTGGCGCTAGTCGTTGCGGGGACACAGCTGCCAAAGACCTTGGATCTGTTCCGAGTCACCCCGCAAGCACTTCTCATTGTTGCCGCCTGGGTGTTGGGACTGCTCCTCGTCCGTCAAGCAGGGCGACACTTGCCGTGGGATCGGGATGGGGCTGCCCCCGATGCCGGGCCTCCGAAACAGGCCCCTCAGACCGGTGAACGCAAGCAACAGCACAGTCTCGCCGCCACTGTCGGGATCTTCCTCGGCGCGGCTGGCGCAACACTGGTGGCTGGCTTCTTTCTGGAACAGAGCGGGGACGCGGCGTCCTCCCAGATTGGGTTGTCCGGTATTTTGTTTGGCGCGACCGTGCTGGCATTAGCGACCTCGCTTCCCGAAATCTCGACGGGCCTGCAATCCATGCGTCAAGGCGATGAAAGCCTGGCCATCAGCGACATATTTGGGGGGAACGCTTTCTTGCCCGTGCTGTTTCTGATTGCCGGTTTGATAAGCGGTCAGGCGGTACTTCCCCAAGCGGGATCGGCCGACATTTATCTCACCGCGATCGCCGCGCTGCTCACCGCCGTCTACGCATTCGGACTGCTTTTTCGACCCAAGCGACGAGTGCTGGGCATGGGCATCGATTCAATTGCCGTAGTCATTTTGTACCTGATAGGCATCGGAGGGCTCTTCGCGATCAGTCGGTGAACTAGTGCCAAAGAAGCCGCCCGCGGCGGAAAGTCAACCGGAATCGAGGGTGGTTTCTCGTCTCCGACAGTGACGGCCTGTCGGAACAGCAGCAGTGTTGCACCCCCACTAAAGGTCACAGTGTGTGACTATTACTAGCGTGGAACTCATCGCCAAAGAGCGCGATCGACTTCTCCAGCGCTCCACCCGGGTGATCGGGCTCGGCTCGACGGTAATCGCTCTTGCCTGTTTCAGCGTGCCGGGGGTGCTGGACGGGACGACGTACCTCGCAACACTGCCGCTGTTCGTGGTGCTCGCCTTCAGCCTGTTCCGGCTCGGCATCAACCAGTCGGTGGTCTGGGTGTGCCTCGGCATGGCTGCCGGCCTCGGAATCCTCGTCGTCGTACAGGTTCCCGTCGGAGACCCACCAGGGCCGGCTATCGGTGCCGCTCTCATTCCGTTGGCCGCTGGAGCGATCGGATCCTTCGCGATCGTGCTCACGACAGCGGTATCACGCATTGTGATTCTGGCCGTTGGATTCGTCGTGACCGTGGTGCTCACCGAACTGGCGATTCCCGGCCCTTTCCTGGTGTCGATGGAGGGTGCGGCCGTGGTGCTCGGCTGGATCCTCGCGACCGTGCTCGGCTACTGGCTGTCGGCCAGCATTCCGCGCGCAGCACGCCGCATCTACAGCATCGGACGCGCCCACCGTGCTGAGCGTCAGGCGAGTGAGACGGAGGCCCAGCGGCGACAGGGCGCCCGCCTGCTGCACGACACCGTGCTGGCCACCCTTACCCTCCTGGCCCACTCCGGCGTTGGCGTGACGGTATCGGCCATGCAGCAACAGGCCGGCGAGGATGCCCGCCTCCTCAGGCAACTCCGGCTCGGTGGCACGCCGATGCCGCAGTCATCCGGTGACTACAACCTCGAACCTGTCGAGGAGTCGGCACTTGGAACCACCCTCGAGTCGGTGAAACAGCGCTTCGGTCGTATGGGGCTCGAAGTCAGCTGGCACGGCACGGGGCAGGTGCTGCTGCCGAGCGAAGTGCTCGACGCCTTCTTGCTCGCGCTGGCCGAATGTCTCGAGAATGTGCGCCGTCACGCCGGCGTGACCGACGCCCACGTCACCATCACGGATGACGAAACGACAGTGCGCGCGATGGTCACGGATGCCGGTGTCGGCTTCGATCTGAAAGACATCGACGAGGCGCGCCTTGGCTTCAAAGACTCGGTCGTCGCGCGCCTCAGGGATGTCGGCGGGAACGCCCGCCTGTTCTCCTCCCCCGGCGCCGGAACGACTGTTGTACTCGAAGTGCCGAAATGAGCGGTAGCCAGGTGAGCGGGTACTCAAGGCCAGACGAGAACACTCTCGGCGTCATCCTCGGCAAGCGCAACCGTGCGGGTGTCCCGGCAGGATCGACCGCCGGGCGCGCGATGCGGCAGGCCAGTGCGCGCGGCGGCAGCCTCGGCACCGGATATCTCGGCGTCGGAGCGAGTGTGATCGCTACTGTCCAGGCGATATACGGCCTACTGGCCTTCGCCGGCCATGCCGCTACCTATCCCAGCCTGCTGCCGGTTGTGGTCGCCTGGCTGCTCTACGCGCTCACCCTCGTCGGCGTTGCCGTGTCCATCGCTGCCCGCGGTGAACGAATGTCGAATCTGTTCTTCGCGGCCTTCCTGATTATGCTCGCCGGCGTGGTCGCCCTCGACCTCGTCGCGATCTGGCCGTTGCACGAGATTGGTGGATACGCCACAGCCTCGGCATCTGCGGGGTTCGGACTTCTCGCAGCCCTCACCCTGCGACGGGAGTGGGAGATCCTCGTGGCCGCGATCGTGCTCGGCGTGGTTCTCACCGTAGCGGTCGTGATGACCACACCCCTCACCGCAGAGACGATCCCGGCGCAGTTGCTGCTGGTGGCGACATCCGTAATGCCTGCTCTCGTCGGGCTCTATATCGTGCGTCGGTTCCGCCGCATCGTCCAGCTCGAACTGGACAGGGTGCTTGTGCAGAGTACGGTCTCCGCCCCGCGTTTCGCGGTGGGCATGCTCGCCTCTGAGGAACTCGCGAGACTCGACCTCGCCGCCGAGGAACTGCTCGACTCCGTAGCCATGGGCCGCATTCGTCTGCCGCTCACACCGCGCACCGCGTCGGTGGCCGCCTCGCTCGCGACAGAGCTGCGACTGCACCTGATCGAGGGCCGCCGGGAAACCTGGCTCTATCACGCGATCACCGAGTCGGAACAGCTCGGCAAATCGGTGACACTGGTCGACCGAGGAAGCCTCGCCGGCCTCCTCGCACCCCAACAACGTGACGGCCTCCTCGCCGCCGTCTGGCTGCTCGTGAACGACCAGAAGTCGAACCCGACAGCATCGCTCACCCTCGGGCCGGTCACCACCGCGCCGGAACCGGGCTCCAGAACCATCACGGTGCCGCTGGTGATCACCACCACAGCGATTTCGCGAAATCGCGTCGATCCAGCAACCTGGGACGCGATCGGAAAGGTGGGACGCTTCATCGATTCGACCCACAACTCGAGCCTGCGTGTCGAGATCGAGTGCAGAGTGAACAATCCGGCAGACCAATAGCATGCTGGACAAGTAGTCCAGAGAATGGAATGACCAGTGACCGAAGCAGACAACCGCATCCGCCTAGCCCTCGTCGACGACCACAAGATGCTTCTCGGGGCGTTGACCGAGTGGATTCGCAATGCCGCGAGTGACATCAACATGGTCGCGGCGCTCTCCACCTGGCCGGAGCTGCTCATTCATCCCGAGTTCCCCGTCGACGTGGTGCTTCTCGACCTCGACCTCAAAGACAACATCCCGATCTCGCTCAAGATCTCGACGCTCAAGACCACCGGGGTCAAGACGGTGCTCATGAGCACCTACTCCGAGCCGAACGTCGTGCGCGAGGCCCTCGCCGCCGGGGCTCTCGGGTACCTGGTGAAGAGTGAGGATGCCGAGATGATCGTCGAAGCGATCCGTGCCGCGGCGAAGGGCGAATCCTATATCTCTGCTGAGCTCGACTTGGCGCTCAACGCGGGCGATGTCGGCGGGTCGCCCAAGCTCAGCGCACAGGAACGCCGTGTCATGGCCCTGTACGGCGGCGGGGAGCCGGTGAAGGCTGTCGCGTACCAGCTCGGCATCTCCGAGGAGACCGCGAAGTCTTACCTCAAGCGCATCCGTGAGAAGTATCGGGTGGCCGGGATCGACGTCGGCACCAAGGTGGCACTGCGTAAGCGGGCCATCCAGGACGGCATCCTGCTCTCCACGGACGCCCCGAACAGTTTCTAGAACCTAGAGGGACGGCTACTCGGCGTTGAGGGGCGCTATCGGTTCACGTCGGCGGCCGCTCTCCAGACTGCCACCACGGCTGCGCTGCAGGAGTACGCTCCAGAGCGCGAGAGCGATGCCCGGCCGCAGAGCATCAGGCCGATCCACACCGGTGAGATATATCCGAGGCCTGCCGCTATGGTGAGACCGCCGAGGTAGGCGCCCATGCTGTTGCCGAGGTTCAGAGCGGAGTGGTTCGCGGCAGCGGCCAGCGTCTGGCTGTCCCCCGCGACATCCATAAGCCTGGTCTGGATGGCCGACGAAATGCCTGCTGCGGCGAGTCCGACCAGGAAGACGAAGATGAACAAACCGACGATGGTCTGTGCGGTGAGCGCGAGGCCGGCCAGCGATACGGCGAAGAGTGCGAAGAAGCCGAAGATCGTGCGCATCACGCTGCGGTCGGCGAGCCGGCCGCCCAGCAAATTGCCGACGGTCATGCCGAGGCCGATCACCACCAGCACGATCGGAACCAGCGCTGGCGTGAGCCCGGTGACATCCGTCGCGATGGGTGCGATGTAGGTGTAGACGGCGAAGAAGCCGCCGAAACCTACAGCGCCGGTGAGCAACGTGAGCCAGACCTGTGAACGACCGAAGGCGGCGAGTTCGCGCTTCATCGTGGCCTCCGGGTTACCAGCCTGCCGGGGCAGCACGACGACCAGGGCTACGAACGTGATGGCGAAGATGGAGGCGACGGCCAGGTACGCGATGCGCCATCCGGCCACCTGCCCGAGCGCGGTGATGGCCGGCACCCCGATCACATTGGCGATGGTGAGGCCGGACAGCACGAAGGCGACACCGGCGCCTCGTTTGCCGGGGCCCAGAAGACTCGCGGCCATGAGGGAGGCGATGCCGAAGTAAGCACCGTGCGGTAACCCGGCAACGAAACGGGCAGCGAGGACCAGTCCGAAGGTCGGCAGAACGGCGGAGGCGATGGTCGCGACGGTGAAGACCGCGGCGAGCACGATTAGGAGGTTTCGGCGAGGGAAGCGCGCGGAGAATGCCGCGATGGTCGGTGCACCGACGACGACGCCAAGAGCATATGCCGAGACGAGCCAGCCGGCCTGAGCGTTCGCCTCCTCGTGTGAGTGCGCATAGAGGGCGGGCAGCAGGTCGTGCGCGATATTCGGCAGCAGCCCGAGAGCGACGAACTCGGTCGAGCCGATGCCGAAGCCGCCGAGGGCCAGGGCGAACAGCGCCAGTCGCACGCGAACCGGCGAGAGCGTTGTCACAGGGAAGCAGCGATCGGCGTCAGCTTCCCTCGGTGATTGCCTTCTCGAGCCTCTCGAGCTTGCCGGTCAGCTCGCCAGTGTGTCCAGGACGGATGTCGGCCTTCAAGACCAGCGACACGCGCGTTCCATAGGTGCCCACCGCATCCGTCGCTCGCCTGATCACGTCGAAGACTTCATCCCAGTCGCCCTCGATCGTCGTGAACATAGCGTCGGTGTGGTTCGGAAGACCGGAGTCCCGAACGACAGTTACCGCTGCCGCGACCGCGTCGTGCACGGAATCTCCGCCGTTGTCTGCACCGCTCGGTGCTACAGAAAATGCCACAAGCATGATTTCTCCTTCAATTCTTGGCGAGGTCGGAATCGAGTTCTGGGTCTGGAGTCGTCGCCGTGGTGAACGGCCACGCTGCCGGCAGCCAGGTCGATTCGTCGGCGAGCGGAATGTTCTCTGCGCGTTCACGTCCGGCCTGCCAGAGCGAGAAGATCGTCCAGCCGAGCAGTACGAAAAGTAGCAGATTGCGGGCCGACAGCACGGTGAGCATCACGACATTGAGGCCGAGAAGGTAGCCGTAGAGGTAGGGATAGAACGCCTGCGTGAGGCCGGCGAGCACGAGCACAATGATCGCCGGAGTGCGGAACGGCCTCCCGTGGCCGGCGACATTCGCGACCAACCCCAGGATCACCGGCACGGCCAGCCAGGTCATGTATTGCGGTGAACCGACTTTGTTGAACGCGATGAACGCCGTGACGAAAGCCAGCGAGAGCGAGGGCAGCAGGTTCGCGACCGTCGCGCCGTTGCGCATAGCCAGAACGGCGAACACGGCGATGGCGAGTGACACCAGGAGCATCAACGGTGTCATGAGGTTGCTGGCGGACTCGACCCCCACTCCCCTGACCTGCCAGGTGAGAAGCGCCCTGTCGTAGTAGACGACGGTGTTCGGGACCTTCGCGAAGGCCTGCCAGAGCCAGATGTTCGAGATCGGCGCCTCGGCCTGCAGCCCTCTTCCGGTCTGCTCTGTCACGAAGCTGAAGACATTGAGCCCACTGCCGAGGGCCAGCGCCACGGCGATAATGGCCAGGCTGAAAATCAGGCCGGTGAGGATGATGCGCCCGCGGTCCCGCAGCGTGATCACCATGGCCACGATGATCGCCGCCGGCCACACCTTGATCCAGGTCGCCACCGTCAGGATTACCGTCGCAGCCCGCGGACGAGACGCGATCAGCAACACCCCGACGATAGCAATGGGAACGGTGATCGAGTCGATCCGACCGAGCGAGATGGGGCCGAGGAGCACGAGAAAGCCGACCCACCACCAGCCGACCGCAATGTTCTGGCGGCCCCGGCCCCATCCGGTCAGGAAGGCGAGCGCCACTGCGTCGAGGAGCATCACGAGGCTGAGCCAGGTGCTCGAATACAGCTCCGGACCGAAGACCCTGGCCATGAGCATCGGCACCAGCGCCACGATCGGGTAGACCCATGAACTGTCGATGCCCACCCAGAAGTGCGCGACGATCGCCTGGTCGGTCCAGAACTTGTAGACGAAGCTCACATCGCCGAGCGGGTAGCCAGGCGCGTAGAGGTTGAGCATTCCGAGCCAGAAATGCGCGAGTATGAAGGCTCCCCAGAGCACTATCGGGTTCCCCACGATCGCCCTGGCGGATGTGGGCCACGACACTCGGCGGGGAACGGTGGCACTCATCGTTGTCCAGCGTATCCGAGGCTCATCGCCGAACCTGCGCCAGCTACCGGCTGAGCAACTCCGCGATCACCGGCGAGACGTTCTCCGCCAGGTCGAGCACGGTGAAGGGGCCGCCGTGACCGGCGCGCTCAGCGGCGAGCCCGTGGACGACGGATGCCGTCGCCGCAAGCCGCGCGAGGGTCCCACTGTCTGCGGCAGCATCCGCATGGGTCGCGACGATAGCGCCCAGTATGCCCCCGAGCGCATCCCCCGCGCCGGCGGTGGCCAACCATGGCGGAGCGGAAGACGCCACCAGCCGCGCTCCGTCAGGGCTGGCGACGTAGGTTTTGTGGCCCTTGAGAAGCACCGTCACGCCGAGTTCCTCTGCCGCGCGCGCGGCCCAGGTTCCGGGGTCGGCAGCGATATCGGATGTCTCGGCACCGGTCACCCGTGCGAGCTCACGAAAATGCGGGGTGATGATCACCGCGCCGGTGGCGTTGCCCACCAGGTCGAGTGCCCCGGCATCGATGACCACGGGAAGGCCCTGCGCGATCGCGTCACCGAGACGCTTCGCCGTCGCCGGGTCGCGGGTGGCGGCATCCATTCCCGAACCGAGCAGCCAGGCCTGTACGCGTCCCGGTGCGGTCACCGTTTCCGGCCTGCGTCGCAGCACAAAATCGCTCGGCCGCTCGTCGCCAAGGTAGCGCACCATTCCGACGCCGGTGCGCAGCGCGGCCTCCACGCCGAGCACGGCGGCTCCGGGGTACGCCGTCGAGCCGGTGATAACGCCAAGCACGCCGCGGGAGTATTTGTCGTCGTCGGCGCCCGGCACCGCGATGTACTCGCGTGCGTCGTCCGGGGTCCATGGCGTAAAGCTGCTCATGGCTCTCACGATAGTTTGGATGTCAGAAAGGCGACCCCCATGCCACTGACTATTTCCGATCGCGTCGTGGTCTTCGACTACGGCGAGGTCATCTCCCGCAGTCCAAGCGAACGTGCCCGCGCCGACCTCCTGGAGGTCGCCGGAGTGGACGCTGAAGCCTTCTGGGCGTCCTACTGGGCACACCGACACGGACTCGATGAGGGCACCACGAGTATTCGCGAGTACTGGAAACTGGTCGCGGCCGACGTCGAGGTGCAGTGGCCGGAGTCGAAGATCCACGAACTCTGGGTGGCGGACTTCACCGGCTGGTTGAGTGTCGAGCCCGGCACTTTCGATGTGCTGGCCGACCTGCACGAGGGTGGCACCCGTATCGCGCTGCTCTCGAACGCCGGTTTCGATTTCGCGAGCCCCTTCCGTTTCTCACCGATGGCCCAGTACTTCGAACGCATGTTCATCAGCGCGGAGATGTCGAAGCTGAAGCCGAACGCCGACATCTACCTCGAGGTGGCGAGCGAGCTCGGAATATCTCCGGCCCGGATGATCTTTATCGATAACAAGCAGGAGAACGTCGACGGCGCTGAAGCGCTCGGCATCATCGGTCACCTTTTCGTCGGCCACCGGCAACTGCGCTCCTTTCTCGAATCGCTCACAGACAGGTAACAGTGACCACACCAGCGATTTTCGCACCGCTCACCGTTCGTTCCACGACTTTCCGCAACCGCATCTGGGTCGCGCCGATGTGCGAATACTCGGTGGAGAGGGCGGATGGCGTGCCGACCGACTGGCACCTCGTGCACCTCGGCTCATTCGCTCGCGGCGGCGCGGGACTCGTGATGACCGAGGCCTCGGCGGTGAGCGCGGATGGGCGCATCTCGCCCCAGGACACCGGGATCTACAGTGACGAACAGCGCGACGCCTGGTCGCGCATCGTCGACTTCATCCACTCGCAGGGTGCTGCCGCGGCGATCCAACTCGCCCATGCCGGTCGTAAAGCATCGACCTACCGGCCGTGGGATGAGAAGCACGGCACCATCCCGGTCGCTGAGGGCGGATGGCAGAGCGTCGCGCCGTCGGCCGTCGCGTTCACCGGGTACGCCGATCCGATCGCCCTCGACCGGGCGGCCATTGCCACGATCGTCGCGAACTTCGCCGCGGCCGCCCGTCGCGCCATCGACGCCGGTTTCGACCTGCTCGAACTGCACGCAGCGCACGGCTACCTCGTGCATCAGTTTCTCTCTCCCCTGTCGAACCAGCGCGACGACGAGTACGGCGGAAGCCTGGAGAACAGGGCGCGTCTGCTGCTCGAGATCGTGCGGGCCGTGCGGGCCGAAGCCGGCGACCAGGTGGCGCTCTTCGTGCGTTTCTCCGCCACCGACTGGGCGGAGGGCGGCTGGGACCAGGAGCAGACGGCCACCGTCGCCGCCTGGGCAAAGGATGCCGGCGCCGACCTCTTCGACGTGTCCACCGGTGGTCTCGTGGCCGGCACGACCGTTCCCGTCGGCCCCGGCTACCAGGTGCCCTTCGCGGACTACATCAAGCACGAGTCATCCGTCGAGGTGACCGCCGTCGGTCTCATCACCGAGCCGCAGCAGGCGGAGGACATCGTCGCCTCCGGTAGGGCGGATGCCGTCATGCTGGGCCGTGAACTCCTGCGCGATCCGCACTTCCCGCTGCGAGCCGCTCACGCTCTGGGTTACGACCCCCCCTACTGGCCGCAGCAGTACCTGAGAGCCAAACTCCCCCGGTAGCAGGCCGGCTCCGCGAACAGGACGCACCCGACCAGTCCGGCCCGCTCATCCTGTCGACGGGCTCTCCACCGCATTCCGTCCTGTGGAACGGCGCAACCCTGCTGCGAGGGCCTGGTCGGCTGCCCGTCGTGCTACCGGGGCGCGGGCCGTATGGCAAGGACACCGGGTTCGGCGAGCATCTTTGGGCAGGCCGTTGGCACGGCGACCCACCGACGCCACCGCTCACTACCGGCGGGTAGCATCCTGGACCTCGCCGACCAACTCTTCGATGATGTCCTCTAGGAACAGCACCCCCCTGGTAGCCCCGCTCTCGTCGAACACCCGCGCGAGGTGCACGCCTGACCGGCGCATCGCGGCCAGGGCATCTTCGAGGTCGGTGCCCCGGAAGATGGAGATCAGTTGTCGGATACGCTTCGGCGGCACCGGTTCGGTGAATTCTGCCGGATCTTCGAGGTCAAGCACGTCTTTCAGGTGCAGATATCCGGTGGGCTCCGCTTCATCGTTGACGAGCACGTAGCGGGAGAACCCGTTCTGCGCGACGGCGCGTTCGACATCCGCGGGTGTCGCCGCCTCTGACAGGCTGACAAGGTCGGGCATCCCGACGGCGATGTCCTGCACCTTCTTGGCGCTGAATTCGAAGGCGGCGTTGAGCGCGCCGATGTTGTCGGTGAGCACGCCTTCTTTCGTCGACTGGGCGACGATGTTCGCTACCTCGTCGACGGTGAAGGAACTGTTCGCCTCGTTCTTCGGTTCGACGCGGAACAGCCTCAGGAATCCATTGGCCGTGGCGTTCAGCGCGATGATGATCGGGCGGAAAACGGTCGATACGAACACCAGCGGCGGAGCGAGGATGAGCGCGGCGCGATCCGGCAGCGAGAAAGAGAGGTTCTTCGGCACCATTTCGCCGATCACGACGTGCAGGAAGGAGACGATGACGAGGGTGATGATGAACGCGATCGTGCCGAGCACTTCTTCCGGCCAGCCAGTGAGATGCAGCGGTATCTCGAGCAGGTGGTGCAGTGCCGGTTCTGACACGTTCAGGATGAGCAGCGAGCAGACGGTGATGCCCAGCTGGCTGGTCGCCAGCATCATCGTCGCGTGCTCCATGGCGTACAGCGTGGTTTTCGCGGCTCGGCTGCCGGCTTCGGCCCTCGGTTCGATCTGCGAGCGTCGCGCAGAGATGACGGCGAACTCGGCACCGACGAAGAAGGCGTTGACGAGCAACAGCACGACGAGCCATGCGATCCCCGACCAGTCGCTCATGAGCGATCACCGCCGGTGCTGTCGTCGAGTGCCGGGGTGAAGCGCACGCGGTCGATTCGGCGGCCGTCCATCCGTTCGACACGGAATTCGCCGGCCTCGATAGTGACGGTGTCGCCAACCACGGGCAGGCGCCCGAGTTCGCTCATGATGTAACCGCCGACGGTCTCGTACGGACCGTCTTCCGGCACCGTCACGTCGGCTCGCTCGAGCAGCTCGTCGGGTCGCAGCATGCCGGGGAAGGTCAGCCAGTCACGGGACCGCACGACTCCTGCGCGGGTGCGGTCGTGTTCGTCGGCCACCTCGCCGACCAGCTCTTCGACCAGGTCTTCCAGCGTCGTGACGCCTGCCGTTCCACCGTATTCGTCGACGACGACAGCCATCTGGTAGCCGCGTCCGCGCAGTTCGCCGAGCAGCAGGTCGAGTTTCATGGTCTCCGGTACGCGCAGGGCGTCGCTCTGCAGGGCTCCGACCGGCACATCCGCCCGCTTCTCGCGAGGCACAGCCACGGCCTGTTTCACGTGCACGAGGCCGACCACGTCGTCGATTCCGTCGTCGATCACCGGGAACCGCGAGTATCCGGTCTGCCTGGCGAGGTCGAGCACCGTCTGCGCGGAGGCGGTGCGATCGACGCTGGTCACACGGGGACGCGGCGTCATCACGTCGGAGGCGATGTGTTCGCTGAACACGAGGGTGCGGGAGAGCAGCGTCGCCGTGTCGCGATCGAGACTGCCCTCGGTGGCCGAACGACGTACGAGCGAACGCAACTCCTCCGCCGTCCGCGCGGAGGAGAGCTCTTCTTTCGGCTCGATACCGACGGCGCGGAGGATGACATTGGCCGTGTTGTTGAGCAGGGAGACGAAGGGTTTGAACACCATCGTGAACCCGACCTGGAAGGGGATGACGAGCTTCGCCGTAGGCAACGGAAGTGCCAGCGCGAAGTTCTTCGGCACCAGTTCACCGATGATCATCGACAGCAGGGTGGCGATGATCACCGCGATGATCGAGGCCAGCGTCGTGACCACGGCCTGTGGCCAGCCGATGGCGGCGAGCGGGGCCAACAGGAACGAACTGATCGCCGGCTCCATCGTGTAACCGGTGAGCAGCGTGGTGAGGGTGATGCCGAGCTGCGCGCTCGAGAGATGGGTCGAGGTGACCCTGAGGGCGCCGATGGTGAGGCCGAAGCCTTTTTCACCACGCGCGGAGCGAGACTCGAGGTCAGAGCGGTTGAGGTTGACGAGTGAGAACTCGGAGGCGACGAAGAATCCCGTGCCAATGGTCAGGATGATGCCGACACCCAACATGATGAACTCATACATGCGGATGCTCGACAGGATTCTGGCCGGCACGGCGCCTAGAGGGAGGGTCGTCCATTATCTGATCGAGTCTACTGAAAGCACGGCTGTGAGAAAGCCCCGACGGTCAGGAAAAATCGGGGGTCACCAGGAGACCGGCAGCGCCTTACCCTCTTCATAACCGGCCGCCGACTGGATGCCGACCAGCGCACGCTCGTGGAATTCCGCGAGGTTCGACGCTCCCGCGTAGGTGAGCGAACTGCGCACCCCCGAGGTGATCATGTCGAGCAGGTCTTCGATCGACGGCCGAAGCGGATCGAGGTAGATCTTCGACGACGAGATACCCTCGGCGAACAGCTCCTTGCGGGCCAGTTCGTAAGGGTCGAGGCGGTCGAACCTGTCGTGCACCGCCTTAGTGGACGCCATGCCCCAACTCTCCTTGTACAGGCGACCGGTGGCATCCGTCTCCAGCCTTCCCGGCGCCTCGATGGTGCCGGCGAACCATGAGCCGATCATGACGGATGCCGCCCCGGCGGCGAGCGCGAGCGCCACGTCGCGTGGATACCGCACTCCGCCGTCGGCCCAGACGTGGGCACCGAGCTGCCGCGCGGCGTCTGCGGTCTCGAGCACCGCGGAGAACTGCGGGCGACCGACGGCCGTCATCATGCGGGTGGTGCACATGGCTCCCGGTCCCACCCCGACCTTGACGATGGTGGCGCCCGCTGCGACCAGGTCTTTCACTGCCGCCGCGGTGACCACGTTGCCCGCCACGATGGGAAGCCCGAGGCCTAGGTCGGCCACCGTCTTGATGGCGCGGAGCATGCCGTCCTGATGGCCGTGCGCGGTGTCGAGTACGAGCACGTCGACGCCTGCGGCGGTGAGGGCTGTGGCCTTGCCTGCGACATCACCGTTGATACCGAGTGCCGCCGCGACGCGAAGCCGACCGGAGGCGTCGAGGGCCGGCTGGTACAGGGTGGAGCGCAATGCACTCGTGCGGCTCAGTGTGCCGACGACCTCGCCGTGGTGAAGCACGGGCGCGAACTCCAGGTCGGCAGCGACCATGAGATCGAAGGCCGCCCGCGGATCAGTGACATCGTCCGCATCGATCGAGGCCAGGCGACCGTGCAGCAGGTCGCCGAGGCGCGCATCGGCCAGGGCGGTGCCGAGTCTCGCGGCGGAGATGCAGCCGAGGAAGGCGCCGTGCTGGTCGTTGATCACGATGCCGTGGCCTTCGATGGCCGGAATCTGTCTGAGCGCATCGGCCACAGTCTGCTCCGGCCCGAGCACGAGGGGGGTGTCGAAAGCGACCGGCTGGTTTTTGACCCAGCGGATGGCGGCATCCAGATCTTGCAGGTGGAGGTCCTGCGGCAGCACGCCGAGTCCGCCGCGTCTGGCCAGCGTCGCAGCGAGACGCGGCCCGGTGACAGAATTCATGTTCGCGGAGACGATCGGGATGCTTGCGCCTGTGCCATCCTGCGGGGCGAGGGAGACCGAAAGTCTGCTGCCGACCTCTGAGTGGCTGGGCACCAGGAACACGTCGGAGTAGGTCAGATCGTGACTCGGCGCGGTGTCGTAGAATTCCATGTTTTTAAAGGTAATCCCTCGGCAGTCAGGTCGATACGGCCGTTCGAAAACGATTAAGCTTGACGGGTGTGCGTGGCCGTTTCGACGCCGCGCATGAGATCCAAACCAGCGATAACGGGCAGTACAAATTTTAACGAGGGTGGCGGTAGGCCGTGTCTAGCCAAGTGACCGGACTGGCGCCAGAGGATGGATCCTCTGGCGAGTTCGGAGCCAATGAGTGGCTCGTAGATGAAATGTACGAGCGATTCCTTGTGGACAAGAATTCGGTTGACCAGTCATGGTGGCCGATTCTGGAGAGCTACCACCAGACCGCGAGCGAGTCGGCGAAGCAGGCTCCTGCGACGGAGTCGGCAGAACCCGCCACGGAGAAGGCTTCTGCTGAACAGGATGCGGCGGCAGAGGCTCCCGCGGCCGAAGCTCCGACCCCAGCGACCCCAGCTGCAGAGGCTCCCGCAGCTCCGGCGGAGGCTCCGGCCGAACCGGCTCCTGTCACCGGCAGCCAGCCTGTCGCCCGCACCACCTCGATCCAGCCGCGACCCCAGCCGATCCCGGCTGACGCTCCTGCCGCATCCGGCCCGACGGCAACCGACGACGAAACCAAGCCCGCCGAGGCCCAGGATGTCGTGTCGACCCTCAAGGGCATGGCGAAGTCACTTGCCACCAACATGGACGCCAGTCTCACGGTCCCCACCGCCACCAGTGTTCGCACGATCCCGGCGAAGCTCATGATCGACAACCGCATCGTGATCAACAACCACCTCAAGCGTGCACGCGGCGGGAAGGTGTCGTTCACCCACATGCTCGCCTGGGCGATGGTGAGGACTCTCACCGAGTTTCCCAGCCAGAACGTCTACTACGAAGAAGTGGACGGCAAGCCGTCCGTCGTCTCTCCCGCGCACATCAATCTGGGCATCGCGATCGACCTTCCGAAGCCCGATGGCACCCGCTCGCTGCTGGTTCCCGGCATCAAGCGTGCAGAGACTATGAGCTTCGGCGACTTCCTCGTCGCCTATGAGGATGTCGTGGCGCGAGCACGCGGCAACAAGCTCACCGCAGCGGACTTCCAGGGCAACACCATTTCGCTCACCAACCCTGGCGGCATTGGCACAGAGCACTCCGTGCCCCGTCTGATGCGTGGAGCCGGAAGCATCATCGGCGCCGGCGCTCTCGAGTACCCGGCCGAGTTCCAGGGCATGTCACTCACGAACCTGACCGAATTGGGGATCGGCAAGACCATCACCCTCACCTCGACCTACGACCATCGCGTCATCCAGGGTGCGGGTTCCGGCGAATTCCTCAAGAAGGTGCACGAACTGCTCATCGGGCAGCGCGGGTTCTACGAGGGCATCTTCTCCGACCTCCGCATCCCCTACGACCCAATCCACTGGGCATCCGACATCCACGTCGACCCGGCGAACCAGGTCGACAAGACCGCTCGCGTGCAGGAGCTGATCAACTCGTTCCGGGTGCGCGGCCACCTCATGGCCGACATCGATCCGCTGGAGTACCGCCAGCGTTCTCACCCCGACCTCGACGTCGCGAGCCACGGCCTCACCTTCTGGGATCTCGACCGCGAATTCGTGACCGGCGGATTCGGCGGCAAGCGTTCAGCGCTGCTGCGCGACATCCTCGGGGTGCTGCGTGACTCTTACTGCCGCACCATCGGCATCGAGTACATGCACATTCAGGACCCTGAGCAGCGTCGCTGGATCCAGGACCACGTGGAGAAGCCCTACACGAAGCCGACGAAGGACGAGCAGCTGCGCATCCTCGGCAAGCTCAATGAGGCTGAGGCTTTCGAGACCT
This sequence comes from Glaciihabitans sp. UYNi722, assembly GCF_040549465.1. Classification (NCBI taxonomy): domain Bacteria; kingdom Bacillati; phylum Actinomycetota; class Actinomycetes; order Micrococcales; family Microbacteriaceae; genus Glaciihabitans; species Glaciihabitans sp. UYNi722. The sequence goes on from NZ_JBEPTL010000009.1 coordinate 60,476, forward strand.
TCCTGCAGACGAAATATGTCGGCCAGAAGCGCTTCAGCCTGGAGGGCGGAGAGTCAACCATCGCGCTGCTGGACGCCATCCTGCAGGGGTCTGCCGAAGCCGACCTCGACGAGGTCGCGATCGGTATGGCGCACCGCGGTCGTCTCAACGTGCTCACCAACATCGCCGGCAAAACCTATGGCCAGATCTTCCGCGAGTTCGAGGGAACCCAGGACCCGCGTACAGTGCAGGGCTCGGGCGATGTGAAGTACCACCTCGGCACCGAGGGCACTTTCACCAGCGCGACGGGAGACCAGATCCCGGTCTACCTGGCTGCCAACCCCTCACATCTCGAAGCCGTCGATGGCGTGCTCGAAGGTATCGTGCGCGCCAAGCAGGACCGCAAGCCGATCGGTACATTCGGTGTACTCCCGGTTATGGTTCACGGCGACGCAGCCCTGGCCGGCCAGGGCATCGTGGCCGAGATCCTGCAGATGTCGCAACTCCGCGCCTACCGCACCGGCGGTACCGTGCACGTGAACATCAACAACCAGGTCGGATTCACCACGCCTCCCGGTGAGGGCCGCACCTCGATCTATTCGACGGATGTCGCGAAGACCATCCAGTCGCCGATCTTCCACGTGAACGGCGACGACCCTGAGGCCGTCGTGCGTGTGGCGGAACTCGCCTTCGCCTTCCGCCAGCAGTTCCACCGCGACGTGATGATCGACCTGATCTGTTACCGCCGCCGCGGTCACAACGAGGGCGACGACCCGTCGATGACGCAGCCGCTGATGTACAACCTCATTGAGGCCAAGCGCTCCGTGCGCACGCTCTACGTCGAGGCTCTCGTCGGTCGCGGCGACATCACACAGGAGGAATACGAAGCGGCACACGCCGACTTCCAGGACCGCCTGGAGCGCGCTTTCGCCGAGACGCACGCCGCACAGACCGGCTCGATGCCGATCATCGTGCAGGACGGCAACGCGGTCTCCGACCTCGAGCGTCCGGAATCCCAGCAGGATGACCGCACGGGCGAACCGGAGAGTACGGCCGTCGCGGAGAGCGTCATCTCGCTGATCGGCGACGCCCATGACAACCCGCCCGCCGGTTTCACCGTGCACTCTAAGCTGCAGCAGCTGCTCAAGAAGCGCTTCGACATGAGCCGCAACGGCTCGATCGACTGGGGCTTCGGAGAGCTGCTGGCGCTCGGCTCCCTGCTTGTCGAGGGAACGCCGGTTCGGATGGCGGGCCAGGACACCAGGCGCGGCACCTTCGTGCAGCGCCACGCTGTGCTCCACGACCGAGTGAACGGCCAGGAGTGGCTGCCGCTCGGCAATCTCAGCGACAACCAGGCCCGATTCTGGATCTATGACTCGCTGTTGAGCGAGTACGCGGCCGTGGGTTTCGAATACGGTTATTCGGTTGAGCGTCCGGACGCCCTGGTGCTCTGGGAGGCGCAATTCGGCGACTTCGCCAACGGCGCCCAGATCATCATCGACGAGTTCATCTCCGCCGCCGAGCAGAAGTGGGGCCAGCGTTCGAGCGTCGTGCTGCTGCTGCCGCACGGCTATGAGGGCCAGGGTCCCGACCACTCGTCGGCGCGTATCGAGCGCTACCTGCAGCTCTGTGCGGAGAACAACATGACTGTCGCACGCCCGTCGACCCCGGCATCCTATTTTCACCTGCTGCGTCGCCAGGCCTACGCCCGGCCGCGTCGTCCGCTGATCGTCTTCACGCCGAAGGCGATGCTGCGACTGCGTGGAGCCACCAGCAATGTTTCGGCGTTCACGAGCGGCAAGTTCGAACCGGTGATCGACGATACGACTGTGACGGACAGGTCGGCCATCACGCGCGTGGTGCTCAACTCCGGCAAGATCTATTACGACCTGCTGGCCGAGCGCGAGAAGCGCGGTCAGACGGATGTCGCACTGGTACGGCTGGAGCAGTACTACCCGCTGCCCCAGGCGCAATTGGACGCCGTACTCGCCGAGTATCCGAACGCCGAACTGGTCTGGGCGCAGGACGAGCCGGAGAACATGGGTGCCTGGCCGTTCCTCGGCCTCGAACTGGTCAAGCGCCTCAACGGCCGCACGATCTCGGTCGCGTCGCGCCCGGCATCCGCCTCACCGGCCAGCGGGTCTAACAAGCGCAGCGCGCAGGAGCAGGTGGAACTGATCAATAAGGCGCTGACGACCGGCTAGGGCCGTATCGGTCGATGCGATGCTGCCCTAGTGGGCGGATGCTGCCTGGCGCAGCTTGAGTAGCACCTGGTCGCGCAGCTGCTCAGGAGCCTTCTCCTGGCATGCCTTCTGCACCTTCTGGGTCAGCGTTATGCCGAGCAGGTGCTCCTCGCTGCAGTCGTCGCAGGTGGCGAGATGGTCCGAGACGTCCTGAAAGTCTCGCTCGCTCAACTCGCGACGCAGATACTCTTCGAGTTCGGATTTGGCTTTGTCACAACCGCAGTCGGTCATTTCTTCTTACTCCCAGCAGTGGCAGGTTGCGAGGCTCGGCCCTGGGCGGCAGAGATCCCGCGCTCCTGCGCGTAATCGGCCAGCAGGTCCCGAAGCATGCGCCTGCCACGATGCAGACGACTCATAACGGTTCCCACGGGGGTTTTCATGATGTCGGCGATCTCCTGGTAGGAGAAGCCTTCGACGTCGGCGAAGTACACGGCCATGCGGAAATCCTCGGGGATCGCCTGCAGGGCGTCTTTCACAGCGCTGTCGGGCAGGTGGTCGATCGCTTCGGCCTCGGCCGAACGGGTCGAACGTGCCTGCGTGACAGACTCGGCGCCGCCGAGCTGCCAGTCTTCAAGATCGTCGATCGTGCCCTGGTAGGGATCCCGCTGCTTTTTGCGGTAGTTGTTGATGAACGTGTTGGTGAGGATGCGATACAGCCAGGCCTTCAGGTTCGTGCCCTGCTGGAACTGCGCGAAAGCCGCGAAGGCTTTGACGAAGGTCTCCTGCACGAGGTCCGCGGCATCCGCGGGGTTGCGCGTCATTCGCAGTCCGGCCGCGTAGAGCTGGTCCATGAACGGTATTGCCTGCTCCTCGAAGAGGGAGCGGACATCCGGAACCGCCTCGATTTCCGGAGCGTCTGGCTCCGGGGCGGTCGTGTCATCCGTAGAAGTGGTCATCGTCGCCAAGCTTACTTCTCCGCGCCGGAGGGTCGCCCGACGGCTGACCTCAGGTCGATCGAGTAGAAGAGTCACTGGCGGTTCCGTTTCAACATGTGTAGTGGCGATACCCTTAGTAACCGATGCAGGTATTCAAGTATTCCGGGCCGGAGTTCAATCCTTTCGGCGACGATGTCGCCTCCCCTCCCGACCCCATCGGCGGTCCATGGCTGGCGCCGGTGGCAAGTGCTCCGCTGGCCGCAGTAATGACGCTTCCCGGGTCGAAATCGCTGACCAATCGCGAACTGGTGCTCTCCGCTCTCGCCGATTCGCCGTCCACGCTCCGTCGTCCGCTGCACTCGCGCGATACCGCGCTCATGATCCAGGCACTCCGCTCGCTCGGAACGACTATCGAAGAGATCCCAGGCGACGGCGACTACGGACCAGACCTGCGGATCACACCCGGCGAACTCGCCGGCGGCAACCAGATCGACTGCGGTCTTGCCGGCACGGTGATGCGCTTCCTTCCTCCGGTCGCCGCGCTCGCCCTCGGACCCGTAGCCTTCGACGGCGATGAATCGGCCCGTAAGCGTCCGATGCGCACGACTGTCGACTCGCTCCGTGCCCTCGGAGTGGATGTCAATGACGACGGGCGAGGCAAGCTGCCGTTCAGCCTCTACGGGCTGGGTACCGTGCGCGGCGGTGAGCTCTCCATCGACGCGTCGGGGTCGAGCCAGTTCGTCTCCGGCCTACTGCTGGCCGCGCCGCGCTTCGAGCAGGGACTCATACTTCGCCACACCGGCGAGCACCTGCCGAGCCTCGCGCACATCGAAATGACCGTCGCGACGCTCGCTCGTCGGGGCGTCGTGGTCGAGAATCCGGAGCCCGGGCTGTGGATCGTGCCAGCCGGGCCGATCGCCGGCATCGAGGTCGACATCGAACCCGACCTCTCCAACGCAGGACCTTTCCTCGCTGCCGCCGCGGTCGTGGGAGGAAGCGTCACGATTACCGGCTGGCCGGCGTCGACTACGCAGGTGGGTGCGGAACTGGCCGGGATCCTACGCGATATGGGCGCCGAAGTGACTCTCACCGAGACCGGTGAAGGCCTCGGCGATCTGACCGCGACAGGTACCGGCGCCCTCCACGGCATTCGGCTCGACAACGCCAGTGAGCTCGCGCCGACTATCGCCGCCCTCGCCGCCCTCGCCGACAGCGAGACGGTGCTGACCGGCATCGCTCACCTGCGCGGTCACGAGACCGATCGTCTCGCGGCCCTGGCGACCGAAATCAATGCCCTCGGCGGAGACGTGACCGAGACGGATGACGGGCTCGTCATCCGTCCGCGTCCGCTCCATGGCGGGCTCTGGCACAGCTACGAAGACCACAGAATGGCCACGGCGGGCGCGATCATCGGTCTCGTCGTTCCTGGGCTCGAGATCGACGACATCGCGACGACCGCGAAGACACTCCCCCAGTTCCCGCAACTCTGGCTCGGCTCCACGCTGCAGGTCGCGACAACTGCGCCGAACCCTCTCGAAATGTACTGACGATGAGCTGGCTGACGGATGTCGACGACGATGACGACGATAAATACGCCGACTACGAGGCCCGCTCCCGCCCCAATCCCAAGGGCAACCGCGCGCGCACCAAGATCAGGCCGGAGCACAACGACGCCGTAACCGGTCGCGTCTTCACCGTCGATCGCGGTCGCTACTCCGTGCTCGTCGGCGAGGGCACTCCGGAGGAGCACGAGGCGACGGCCTCCCGCGCCAGCGAGCTGCGCAAGCAGGCCATCGTGACCGGCGACTATGTCGACCTGGTCGGCGACACCTCCGGTGACGAGGGCAGCCTCTCCCGCATCGTGCGCATCCAGCCGCGGAGCACGATCCTTCGACGGAGCGCCGATGACTCGGACGAGGTGGAACGCATCATCGTCGCCAACGCCGACCAGATGCTGATCGTCGTCGCCGCAGCGAACCCCGAGCCACGCCCCCGGCTGGTTGACCGCTACCTGGTGGCCGCCTTCGATGCCGGCCTCGAGCCGATCCTCTGCATCACGAAGACCGACCTGGCCGATCCGGCGAGCTTTCTCGCCAACTTCGCCGGCCTCGACATCACCGTCGTGACGAGCGGCTTCGGAGCCATGCCAACCGACGAGATCGCGGCCCTGCTCGCCGGCCATACGACAGTCGCCGTCGGGCATTCCGGCGTCGGCAAGTCGACCATGGTGAACGCTCTGGTGCCCGACGCGAATCGCGCCATCGGCCGGGTGAACACGGTGACCGGGCGGGGGCGACACACGTCGTCATCCACGATCTCCTATCGCGTGGGCGACGGCTGGATCATCGACACCCCCGGTGTGCGTTCCTTCGGGCTCGGACACGTCAACCCCGACAACATCCTCAAGTCCTTCACCGACCTCGCAGTGCTCGCCATGGACTGCCCGCGAGGCTGCACTCATCTGCCTGATGCGCCCGACTGCGCGATTATGGAGGGTGTGGAGGAGGGCAGGCTCGGCGAAACGGGAAAGCTGAGGCTGGACTCGTTCCAGCGACTGCTGGCCTCGCTCGCCTGAGAGGCGCAGGCCAGGCCGAACGGCCCCGGTCGACGCACACCGTGTTCACCTCGCTCCCCTAACCTTGGAACCGTGACCGACAACGCCGCGCCCGCCGTTTACTCCCTGCAGTCCGACCTGGCACTCGCCCGCCAGCTCGCGGACATGGCCGATGCCATCTCGATGGACCGTTTTCGAGCCAATGACCTGTTGGTATCGATGAAACCGGACATGACCCACGTGACAGATGCCGACAAAGCTGTGGAGGCCGCCATCCGCGGTGCGCTTCACGACAGCCGCTCCGACGACTCCGTACTCGGTGAAGAAGCCGGCGAGGAGGCCGGCAGCGACGGATCGCACCGCCAGTGGATCATCGACCCGATCGACGGCACCGCGAACTACGTGCGGGGCGTTCCGGTCTGGGCAAGCCTCATTTCCCTCGCGATCGACGGTGAGCCGGTGGTCGGCGTGGTGAGCGCTCCCGCCCTCGGCAAGCGCTGGTGGGGCGCGAAGGGTCTCGGCGCCTTCGTCGATGAGCAACTTTCCTCCACGCCAATGAGCAGCGAACGCCGCATCCACGTGTCTCAGATCGCCGACCTCGCTGACGCCTCCATGAGCTCGAGCGGGCTGACTCGCTGGGAGCAGGCCGGCAAACTCGAGGAGTACCTCGGCCTGGCGCGGCGCGTGTGGCGCACGCGCGATTACGGGGACATGTGGCCGTACATGATGGTTGCCGAGGGCCTCGTGGAGATCGCCGGCGAGTACGACCTCAAGCCGTGGGATATGGCGGCGCTCATTCCGATTGTCGAGGAGGCGGGCGGACGGTTCAGCTCGGCTACCGGAGAACCTGGGCCATGGAACGGTTCTGCCGTCGCAACCAACGGCTTGTTGCACGAGACGGTCCTGGACGCCATTCGCTGAGACACGCGGCATCCGAATCTTGCTCCGCGGCGGCTGCCGATCATTAGCATGGAGCCGTGAAATCGCTTCCACTGCGTCAACGCCCGATCGACATTTTCTTTATCTGCATCTTCTCGGTGTTCATCGTGACCTGTATCATCAGCGACTCCGTCGAGGGCCTCGGCCTCGACCAGGTGGCCGACTCGACCAACCTTCTGGTGCAGTGGAATTTCACCTACTCGTCGAACTTCGACCCGCTCTACCAGGCCCATCCGCTCTGGCTGAGATTCATCAGCGGAACCTCGGCCTTCATCTACTTGCCGTTTTACGTGATCCTGATCATTTCCCTCGCCAAGGGCTGGAACCGCATCCAGCTGTTCGCAGTGATCTACGCGACCATGATCATCAGCCTCACCGCGATCCCGATCTTCGGTGTCGAGTTCTTCGGCGGCCCGGGCGAACGCACACCGAATCCTCTGGTCTTTGTGCTCTACAACGGCCCATATGTGCTCGTGCCGCTGCTCCTGCTCATCCGAATGCGTAAGGAGAAGCCGTTCACCCGCAAGTTTTGACCATTTCGATCCAGGGATGAACTTTCGACGACCAGAAGGTTGCAGCAAAGCGCACTCCCCGAACTGATCACAGTTTTCGCTAAGGTAAACGCGAGCATTAGTGCTTGAACAGTGTCTTGCCCGCGAGAAAGAAGTGCCATGCCCGCCACGTCCACGAAAACCTGGGCGCGCGCGCTCACCGTTATCACGGTCGGCGCGGCCGCGGTGCTGCTCTCCGGCTGCAGTCTCATCGGTAACCTCGCGAACGTCGGATCCAACTCCAGCTCCAAGCCGGGTTCGAGTTCAAGCTCCGCCACGGGCGGTCCGAAGTCCGACGTGTTCAGCATCAAGGTCGGTGACTGCCTCAACGACGAGAGCTCAGTGGATGACAATGGCAAGGTCACCGAGGTCCCGATCGTCGAATGCGCCGTTTCTCACGACAGCGAGGTGATCGCCAGCAAGAAAATCGCGGAGGGCGACGGCGACTTCCCCGGCGATGACAAGGTCAAGGCGGATGCCGACACGCAGTGCAACGCGCCGTTCGAGAAGTTCGTCGGGGCGACGCTCGACACGACCGGCCTCGACTACACCTACTACTTTCCCTCACAAGACAGCTGGAGCACGGGCGACCGCGAGATTCTCTGCGTGGTCTACAACCCGGATGGAGGGGTCGAAGGCACGCTCAAGGACCTGGGCCCGAAGTACCCGAAGACGACCGGACCAGCCGGATCATGACAGCGACAGTCGCCGGACGATCCCGTCTACGGTCTATGAGCACATCAGGAACGGCGGCAGCAGCCGGTCGTCTGAGCGGTCCGCCTGCCCTCATCGGTGCGGTGCAGCGGCGACGGCTCGGGTGCGAATAGAATTTGTTCGGGTCGTGCGGGCGCAGCATCCGCGATTTCGACCTTTCACCGATCACAGAGGAGCCTTCAGATGGCCGCCACGGGCAGCAATGACGTCCCCCGACCGATCGCTGGACTGATTTTCGTCCTGTTCTGGGCCATCGCCATCGTGCTCTGGTGCTTCGTCGGCAGCTTCACCGGCCATGCCACGCGCGGGTTCGTCGCAGACATCGGCATCGTCTTCGCCTCCGTCGGACTCATCGCACCGGCCATCATGACCAAATCCGGCTTTCTCACCGCGATGATCCTCAGCCTGATCGCCGTCGCGCTCTTCGCTTTCGCCGGCTATCTCGAGCTCACCGGCCTCGTCTACGGCCTGCGTCTGCTCGTGCCGTTCATCGCACTGCTGACCCCGCTTAACAAGCTGTTGAACGGCATCAAGATCTTCGCGTAACGCCGCCACTGCCGCAACTCTCAGGCCGCGACAAGTTTTCCCGGCAGAAACGGCAGCCACGGCGCGGAGTAGACGAGCGCCACAGGCTTGTCGGCGTCGAGAACGAACTCCGCAGCACCGAACTTCCACAGTCGGTTGAACAGGAAAATGCTGACGGCCGTCGGACCTTCAGCGGATGCCTGCCAGGTTTCTGTGCCCCACTGCGCTGGTTGCCCGCGGCCGTCGAACACCACCGTGGGCTTCGGAAACCAGCCAAGCCACGGCTTGCGCAGCGTCAGCTCGAAACGGCGGGAGGATGCGGATGCGGGAGAGGCCACCATGACAGCCTATGGTCAGCGCCAATGAGGGTCATCCGCTCGCGTTTAAGTGCCAAATGAAGGCATTGTCGGCCTAAACCGTGTGTGCGACCCCAGAAAACCGGGACCGACGGTCCACGAGGCCTTCATTTGGCACAAAAGCACAAGGCACTTGGAGCAGCACCGGCACTTGGAGCAGCCGAACAAACAGGTGAGGCCACCCGGTTGGATGGCCTCACAGCGCGCGATAGCGACCGATGGTGGAGATGGGGGGAATTGAACCCCCGTCCACTGCTGTGGTCATGTGCCTTCTACGGGTGTAGCCAGTGAAAGCGTTCTGCTCGGCTCCGGAATGTGCCACTGGCATCTAATCCGACAAGCCCAGCCTTAGTTTGAGTCCCGCAGCGCCCTAAGACGTGTGTCTTGCGACACGTCGCTGCAGCAATCTCTCTTGATTACGCCAGAACCCGGGTAGAGAGCATTCCCGGACTGACGGTCTCTATAAGTTGCTTGGGAAGAACTTACGCCGCGAGGGCGAAGTCTGCCTTAGCAGAGACAGTGCGGTTTGAATTGGCACTTATAGTTTGCAGAGATCGTTAACGAGATAACCCTGCATCCTCGACCCGCTTCTCACATTTGCGCAGGCAATGTCGAAACCGATCATCCCCATGCGCGTTCCTCACGGAACGGGTCGCTATCGCGCTCTGTTGAGTTATCAAATGCCGCCCGGAGGCAGCCCTCTAGTCTACGACGGATGCCCGGCGTGCGCCACCAGCGGCCTGGGCGTGACCAATGTAAAACCAATAATCGCTTCGGACGACGCGGCGAAGATGAGAGGATTCAGGGGAATTCGACGGACGCTGGGAGCCATCATGACCGACACGATCATCACCGTGCATGGCCGATTTTCCGCCTTCTATCCGGCAGAACGGGCCACGGTGGTCGTCACTATCCACCTCGAGGGAGCACAGAGGAACAGCGTCTTCGCGGCCGTCACGACCTCGGCGGACTCACTCCGCAGGGAGATTGTGACCAGGCACTCCCCCAGCAACGGCCCCATCACCTGGTGGTCGAGCGACGCTGTGCAGGTGTGGAGCGAGAAGCCGTGGAACAAAGACGGCAAGCAGCTGGCGCCGGTCTTCCACGCGCGCATCGGATTCACCGCCAAGTTCAGCGACTTCACCGAACTCTCAGCCTGGGTCGAGCGGGTGGCGGCGATCTCCGGCGTCTCGGTCGGCGGCATCGACTGGGACCTCACCGAGGCGCGCAAGAACGGCGTGACGGCGGAGGTCCGTTCCCGCGCCGTGAAGGATGCCGTGGCCAAGGCGAGCGTCTACGCCCAGAGCATCGGACTCGGCTCCGTACGTGCGATCGCGATCGCCGATCCAGGCATGCTCGGAGACCAGGTCGGCTCAGCGGCATCCGCCCCACAGTCCTACGGTTCGATGCGCATGGCATCGGCCACAGATAGTGCGGCACCCGCGCTCTCGCTCAAGCCCGAAGACATCGAAGTCAACGCCGTCGTGGATGCGCGGTTCGTTGCGAGTTAGTCAGTCGCCGAGGCTGCGCTGGGTTGACATCGCGCGCTGGGCCTCGCGAGTGTCCTGACGCTCACGGAGGGCCTGCCGCTTGTCGTATTCGCGCTTGCCCTTCGCCACGGCGATTTCGACCTTCGCCTTGCCGTCGCTGAAGTAGATCGAGAGCGGCACGATGGTGTAGCCGCCCTCCTTCGTCTTGTTGTGGATCTTGAGGATCTGGGCCTTGTGCAAGAGCAGCTTGCGTTTGCGGCGCGGAGGGTGATTGTTCCAGGTGCCCTCGTTGTATTCGGGAATGTGCACGGCATCCAGCCATGCTTCGCCGTACTCCACGAATGCGTAACCGTCCACGAGGGATGCACGACCAGCCCGCAGCGACTTCACCTCGGTACCTGTGAGAACCAGTCCGGCCTCATAGGTGTCTTCGATGGTGTAGTCGTGGCGAGCTTTGCGATTGGTGGCCACAACCTTCTGGCCACGTTCCCTGGGCAATGCTTGTCCTCTCTCAGGTTGAACCGACCTCGCATGCTCGGTCGGCACTCGCGTCGCAGATTGCTTCGCAATCTTCATAGCTGCAGCGCGCAGCCCAACAGTCTAACCTGCCGCGAGGGCGACTACACCTTGAGATAGCGGCCAATTGCGAAGCTCGCGGAGGACGCAGCCAGCACCGCTCCGACGACCAGCAGGATCGGCACGACGATGAGGGCATCCGTCATCCCGATGAACGGCGTATCGGTCGCCTGACCGCCGAGATAACCCTGCACGAAGTACTTCACGAGCAGCACGATGGCGCCGCCCGCGAGAACCGATCCGATGAGCGCGGCGATCACCCCCTCCAGAATGAACGGGGTCTGGATGAAGCGGTTCGACGCCCCGACCAGCCTCATGATCCCCAACTCTCGCCGTCTGGAGAAAGCGGACAGACGGATGGTGGTGGCGATCAGCAGCACGGCGGCGACGAGCATGAGCACCGCCACGCCGACCGCGGTGAGGCTCGCGGCGTTGAGCGCTGAGAAGATCGGATCGAGGTACTTCCGTTGATCGACCACCTGTTCGACCCCGGTGAGACCGGCGATGCTCTCACCGATGACAGCGGACTGGTTGGGGTCTTTGAGGTTGATCCAGAAGGTTTCCGGCAGGAATGCCGGAGAAACGAAGTCCGACCCGGTGGTGTCACTGAACTGCTGCTTGTAGCGCTTATAGACCTGGTCGTGGTTCTCGAAGCTGACGCTCTTGATGAGGCTGGCGAGGGCCGGCGCCTGGAGCGCGGCTTTCACCTGGTCTTTCTGGTCTTTGGTTGCCTCGACCTGGCTGCAGTTGCCGTCTGTGGAGGTCTCCGTGCACATGTAGATCGCGACCTGGGCCCTGTCGTACCAATAGCCCTTCATCTGGCCGATCTGGAACTGCAGCAGGATCGCCGCGCCCACGAATGTAAGCGAGATGAAGGTCACGAGAACCACCGAGACCACCATGGAGATGTTGCGTCGCAGGCCGTTGCCGACCTCCGACATGATCAGTCCGAATCTCACGGTGCGACCTCCGACTGTCCGGCGATACCGAGATCCTGGCGCGCTACCGGGGCCGTTCGCGGCGTGGCCGGGAAACCCTGGGTCGGAATCGTCTGGGTCTGGTATCCGCCCTGGCGCTCGTCGCGCACGATCTGCCCGCTGACCAGTTCGATCACGCGGCGCTGCATTTGGTCGACGATGCCGGCGTCGTGCGTAGCCATGATTACCGTCGTGCCGCTCTGGCTGATGCGTTCGAGCAGGGTCATGATGCCGGCGCTGGTCGAGGGGTCGAGGTTACCTGTCGGCTCATCGGCGAGCAGGATGGCCGGCTTGTTCACGATGGCGCGGGCGATGGCCACGCGCTGCTGCTCACCACCGGAGAGCTCATGGGGCAGCCGGTTGGTCTTGCCGGCGAGCCCCACCATCTTGAGAACGTCGGGAACCGCCTCCTGGATGAATCCTTTCGACTTGCCGATCACCTGGAGGGTGAAGGCGACGTTGTCGAACACGTTCTTCTGCGGTAACAGACGGAAGTCCTGGAATACGACGCCGAGATTGCGGCGGAAGAACGGCACCTTCCGACTGCTGAGGCTGCCGATATTCTGCCCGAGGACGTGGATCTGCCCACGACTGGGGTTCTCCTCCTTGAGCACAAGCCTCAGGAAACTGGACTTGCCGCTTCCGGACGCGCCGACGAGAAAGACGAACTCTCCGCGAAGGATCTCAAGCGTCACCGCATTGAGCGCCGGTCGCGCGTTCCCCTTATAGAGCTTGGTTACCTGATCAAACCGAATCATGACGGTATGAGCCTAGGCAGCCATCCAGCGGATGAACGGAGCGACTCACCCGATCAGCCTGCGAAATCCCTCTGCATCTGAATCACCGCGCCCGGCAGGACGGGTGACCCGCGACCTGGATGCCGAGGAGAGCGATTCGGGCCGAGCCGTCAGTCGCGAGCCTTCGCGACGGCAGCCACATAGCCCTCTGCGCGGATGGTGACCGCCGCCCAGTCCGCTGCATCTGCATCCGCGTTGGAGACGAGCGCACTGCCCACGGCGACGGCATGGGCGCCGCTGCGAAACCATTCGGTGAGGTTGTCCAGGTTCACGCCGCCTGTCGGGATGATACGAAGGTCGGGCATGGGCGCACGAACCTCACGGAGATAGCCAGGGCCGCCCTGCGAGGCGGGAAAGAGTTTCACGAATGTCGCGCCTGCGTTCTGCGCCGCATCGAGTTCTGATGGCGTGAACGCACCGCAGAGCACAGGGATGCCGGCTGCGATCGCCGCAGCCAGCACCTCGCGATTGAAGGTCGGGGTGACGATGAAGTCGGCTCCGGCCGTGGACACTGCCCTGACATCGTCGACGGTGCGCACGGAGCCTGCCCCGATCACGACATCCGACTCTGCGGTGGAACGGACAGCGCTGATGGCGGCTGCCGCGTCCGGGGTGGTGAGTGCGACTTCGACGGCGGTCAACCCTCCGGCGAGGAGTGCGCGAGCGGCCGGCTCTGCACCTCCCGGAACTCCGAGCCTGATAATGCCGACAAGGGGCACGCGGGCGAGTGCCTGTTCGAGGGCGATGCGACGGTCTTCTGCGACGGGCGAGTTCATAGGGCAATCCTTCCGCACGGAAGTGTGGAATCGTGCCACGATCTGGCGAGCCGACTGTCGACGCCGTCGCAACCGGTAACATCAGCGCGATGAGATTTTTGGCGCGACACCACTACCCGCTCGACCGTATTCATCCAGGGTCACGCGGGCTATGAACCGTCCAGACGTTGTGGGCATCGGCGAAGCGATGGTGCTCATGCAGGCTCCAGAAGGCGATTTGCTCGCAGGCGCGCGCTCCTATGACGTACATGTCGCGGGAGCCGAGCTCAATGCGTGCGCGGCGGTCGCTTCCCTCGGAGGCGCAGCAATCTATCTCACCAGGCTCGGCAATGACCCCTTCGCGTCGCAGATCCAGACCGCAGCAGGGGATCTCCATGTGGTGATCGATGCTGAGATCGACCTCACCCGCCCGACCGGTGTCTTCTTCAAAGACCTGACGGTCACCGACGAACGTCGGGTTTTCTACTACCGGGCAGGCTCGGCGGCATCCGCGCTCTCGGAGTCCGACGCCGATCGCGCCATGGATCTGCATCCACGCTCAGTGCTCGTCTCAGGCCTCACTGCAGCCCTTGGCGACACTCCAGCGAGGATGCTGCGCAGGGTGGCCGAACGCGTCGCGAAGACCGACAGCTGGCTTGTGGTCGACGCGAACCTGCGACCCACCCTCGGAAACCTCGACGTCAGCATGCGCACGATCCACGAGATCCTGCCGCAGACCCGGATACTCGTGCTCGGGCGCGATGAGGGTGAGCTGCTCTTCGGGCACAGCGACGTCGCCGGCATCATGCGAGCGGCGCTCGATGAAGGAGCTGCCGAGGTCGTCGTCAAAGACGGCGCCGAAGGCTCCCACTGGATGGACGAGGGCGGCAGTCCACAGCACCTCCCGTCGATCGCCACCGACGTCGTTGACACCGTGGGCGCTGGGGACGCGTTCACCGGCGGTTACCTCTGGGCACGGCTCAAGGGTATTGACGCACGCCGCGCCGCCGTTCTCGGCTCCTGGCTCGCGGCGGGAGTCGTCGCGACGCCCGGGGACTCCGCAGGACTCCCCACGGCGGATGACGCCTCTCGCTTCGTCACCGAACTGCTCGCGCAGGCCTGACTCCCCGCGCACTCTCGCATCCCCGCGCACTCTCGCATCCATCCGCGCGCCGTTTTGTCATCAGCGCGCACGTTGTAACTCGCGCGCTGATAACACAACACCGCGCGGATGAGGGTGAGCCGGTCGCGCGCCTTTCGCCAAGAACTACACGAGTAGATTCTCGAAAGTAACCATTCATTCCCCAGCAATGAATGAAGCGGCAGTGCTGTCGAATGCGGCATTGACTCGTGTAGATTTCGATGTGAAACTTCTTGCTGCTGCTGGATTTTGGCCGACGATACGGCCGCTCAGCGCTGTGTGAATACGAGCACTCCAGAAAGGTTCAACATGCCGATTTCCATTGGCGTCGTGGGCGCGGGCCAGTTCGCCGGCCAGTTCTCCACGCTATTCAAACTCCACCCGGGCGTCTCTCGCGTCTACGTGACGGACCTGCTCCCGGAGCGGGCTGAGGAGTTGAAAGAGCTCCAGGACCTGGACGGAACTTTCTCGGATTTCGATGCGATGCTGGCATCCGATGTGGATGCCGTCGCGATCTTCACCCAGCGCTGGACCCACGGCCCCCTCGTGGTGAAGGCGCTACGAGCCGGCAAGCACGTCTACTCCGCGGTGCCGATGGCCATCTCCGAGGATGAGATCGCCGCGATCATCGAGGCGGTTCGCGAGACCGGACTGACCTACATGATGGGTGAGACGAGCTACTACAACCCGGCGACCGTCTTCGCACGCAAGCAGCTCGCCGAGGGTAAGTTCGGCCGGGTGTTTTATGCCGAGGGCGACTACGTGCACGACATGGACCTCGGCTTCTACGCCGCCTACGAATACAGCGGCGGTGCGGAGTGGAAGCGCACAGCGAGCTACCCGCCGATGCTCTATCCGACACACTCGATCGGCGGTGTTCTCGGAGCCCTGCCGACCCACGCCGTCAGCGTCAGCTGCATCGGCGTGCACGACGATCGTGGTGATGGCGTCTTCGACCGCGAGACCAGCATGTTCGCCAACGACTTCTCCAACGCCACCGCGCTGTTCGAACTCGCTGGTGGCGGCTCGATGCGCATCAACGAGATGCGCCGGGTCGGCTATCCCTCCCACATCCGGGAGTCGCGCTTCCGTTTCTTTGGCACCGAGGGCAGCTTCGAGCAGCTCGCGGAGGTCTCGGTCTGGCAGAACAAGGAGGGTGTCGAAGACGTCTCCGCCCTGCTGGCGACGGACGCGACGATGGACGCGGATGATCCGGCTCTCGCGCACGTGGCTCCCGAGCTGCGCAATGCTTTCGTCTCCGGGCACTCGGCCGTGCACGACGTCTCTCGCCTGCCCGAGTCTTTCCTCGGAGCACCGGACGGCCATGAAGGCAGCCACCACTTCCTTGCCGATGACTTCGTCACGGCCGTCAACAACCGCGTACTGCCGCCGGTCAACGCCTGGGTCGCGGCCCGGTTCACCCTTCCGGGCATCATCGCGCACCAGTCCGCGCTGCAGGGCGGCGAACGTCTCGTCGTGCCCGATTTCGGCGACGCGCCGGGACCGGTCGGCACCTCGAACCTCAGTGATGCGAAGGGCACGGCCCGATAGCATCGGGAGCGAATCGGCCCTCCCGGCGACCAGACCAGTCTCCCGGCGGTCGCACCAGTCTCTCGCGGATGGGACGACAGCAGGAAGAGGAAGGCCAGCATGGTTCCCGACGGGGAAGCTCCGAAACGACGTGCCACACGCGCCGATGTCGCGCGCTATGCCGGTGTGAGCCCTGCCGTCGTCAGCTATACGGTGAATGCGGGCCCACGCCCGGTGGCGGCCGCCACGCGTGCTCGTGTGCAGGACGCCATCCGCGTGCTGGGTTATCGTCCGAACGCGGCGGCACGAACCCTCAAGGTGGGTTCGACCACGATGCTCGGTCTCATCGTTCCCGATTCGAGTAACCCATTCTTCGCCCAGTTCGGGCATGCGCTCGAGGACGTTGCGGCTGCGAGCGGGTATGCGCTGCTTGTCGTGAACGTCAGCAATACCAAGGATCTGGCGCTGGGCATCCGCCGCCTCGCCTCCCGTCAGGTCGACGGCATGTTCATCGCTGTCAAGCTGGGTATGGCCGACCTCGCCGCTCTCGGAGAGTCGGGAACGCCGGCCGTGCTGCTCAACCAGTCCGACGCGGTGAGCGGATTGCCGACCATCGGATCCGACCTCTACGAGGGCGCGCGCCAGGGCGTTCGCCACCTCATAGAGCACGGTCACCGCACCGTCGCCTTCGTGGGCGAGTCCGACCCGAGCGAGGAACGTCAACGCGGATGGCGTGACGCCCTCGCCGCTGCCGGCCTCGAATTAGGCCCGATCGCCGCGGCCGAGTTCACCAGGGAGAGTGGCTATGCGGCAGGACAGAGCCTCCTGACGCTCGAACAGCGACCGACAGCTGTCTTCGTGAGCTCCGACCAGCAGGCGGTGGGTGTTCTGCGCGCCTTCCATGAGGGCGGTCTGTCACTCCCCGCCGACATCGCGATCGTCTCACTCGACGGTTCCCCTGAGGCCGAATACAGCTGGCCCGCGCTCACTACCGTCGTTCAGCCGGTACGCGACATGGCCATGGACGCGCTCGAACGCCTCGTACAGCCAAACGCCCCGACGCGCTTCGTGCAGTACGCGACGACCCTGCTCATCCGGCAGAGCTGCGGATGCGGACACCTGCAGAGCTGAATCCGCTGGTCGCCCGCGATCGACTGCCGCACGACCCTAGCTGTCGGCCGAGACATCCCGTTTTCGCCACTTGATGCCAGCGTTGATGAAACCGTCGAGGTCTCCGTCGAACACGGCGGTTGGGTTGTTGACCTCGTAGTCGGTGCGCAGGTCTTTGACCATCTGATACGGCGCCAGCACGTAGCTGCGCATCTGGTCGCCCCAGCTCGCGGTGATCACACCGGCGAGCTCCTTCTTCTGGGCCGCCTCGCGCTCACGCTCGAGCAGCAGAAGCCGCGACTGCAACACGCGCATGGCGGCCGCACGGTTCTGGATCTGGCTTTTCTCGTTCTGCATCGACACGACAGTGCCGGTGGGAATGTGGGTGATGCGCACCGCGGAATCCGTGGTGTTGACGGACTGGCCGCCCGGGCCACTCGAGCGGAAGACATCGACACGGATGTCGCTTTCCGGAACATCGATGACATCCGTCTGCTCGATGAGAGGAATCACCTCGACCGCCGCAAAACTGGTTTGACGCTTGCCAGCCGAGTTGAAGGGGCTCATGCGCACCAGGCGGTGAGTGCCGGCCTCGACGCTGAGCGTGCCGAAAGCGTAGGGGGTATCGATCTCGATGGTGGTCGACTTGATGCCGGCCTCCTCCGCGTAGCTTGTGTCGAGCACCGTGGCCGGGCAACCGTGCTGCTCAGCCCAGCGCAGGTACATGCGCATCAACATCTCAGCGAAATCCGAGGCGTCTACACCCCCGGCGCCCGCACGGATGGTGACGACTGCTGCTCGCGAATCGAACTCGCCGTTAAGCAGGGTCTGCACCTCCAGCTCGCCGAGCAGTTTCTGGATGCTGGTCAGTTCGGTGCGGGCCTCGGCCGCGGCGCCGGCATCCGACTCCTCGTTGGCCAGTTCAACCATGATCTCCAGGTCGTCGAGACGCGACTGGATGCTGGTGATCTTGGCGAGCTCAGCCTGACGATGGCTGAGGTTCGAGGTGATCCTCTGGGCTTTGTCCGTGTCGTCCCAGAGGTCGGGTACACCCGCCTGCTCGCTCAGGTCGGCGATCTCCGCCGAGAGCCTGTCGACATCTACGACAGAACGAATGTCCGCGAAGGTCGAGCGAAGCGCAGCGATCTGTTCAGAAAAATCGAGCTCGTCCATGTCGCCGTCAAGACTACCGGAGCGCGGCCGAACGCCCGGCAAGAGAAGAGCAGCCGGCGCGATAGCATCACAAGAATGAGCAACGCAGAGCAGAGCTTCAGCTTTCGCTCTATCGCCCTACCCGCACTGCTGCCGACGCTGCTCTTCTCGATCGGTGAGGGCGCCATCATCCCGATCATCCCGGTGGTCGCCAACAACCTCGGTGCGACACTGGCTGTCTCCGGCCTCATCGCATCGATGATCATGCTCGGTGAGCTCTTCGGTGACATCCCCAGTGGCTGGATCGTCTCTCACATCGGTGAACGCACGGCCATGATCTACGCGGCCCTGGTAGCGGTCGTCGGGCTCATCATGGCGATCGTCGCACCGAATCCATTGGTGCTCGGCGCCGGCATCCTGCTCATCGGCCTGGCCACTGCCGTCTTCGCGCTCGCTCGGCACGCGTTCATGACCAGCTTCGTGCCGCGAGAGTATCGCGCCCGCGCGCTGTCAACGCTCGGCGGCACCTTCCGGCTCGGTTACTTCATCGGGCCATTCATCACGGTCGGCGTCATCAACCTGACGGGCAACACGCAGGCGGCGTTCTGGGTGCAGATCATCGGATGTGTGAGCGCTGCCGTTCTGCTGATGGTGCTGCGCGATCCCACCGCGGCGCTGGCGGCAAACCGTGCCCCATCTGGCCTGCGCGAAGGAGAAGAACTCGTCGCCGAAGAAGCCCACGGACTCTTCCACACCATCTGGCTGAACCGCGCCGTACTGGCGAGGCTCGGAACCGGTGCTGCGCTCATCGGTGCGATGCGCGCGAGTCGGCAGGTGATACTGCCGCTCTGGGCGGTGAGCATCGGCATTCCCGAGGCGCAGACCGCGCTCATCATCGGTGTCGCCGGCGCCGTCGACTTCGCCCTGTTCTACGCGAGCGGCCAGATCATGGACCGTTTCGGCCGCCTGTGGAGCGCCGTGCCCTCGATGATCGGACTCGGGGTTGGCCACCTGATCCTGGCGTTCACGCACGACGTCCAGGGGTCGATCGTGTGGTTCATCGCCACCGCGATGTTCCTGTCGGTGGCGAACGGCATCGGAAGCGGCATACTCATGACGCTCGGCGCGGACCTCGCCGACCCGCGAAATCCGGCTTCTTTCCTCGGCGCCTGGCGATTCACCGGTGATGCGGGAAGCGCCGCGGCACCTATCGCACTCTCCGCCATGACCGCCGTCGTCTCTATCGCGTTCGCCAGCGGTGTAATCGGCATCGTCGGGCTCCTCGGGGCCGCACTTCTGCTCCGCTATGTGCCGCGCTACTCCCCGGGACGCCCTAAGTAGCAGGCAGGAACGGCGCGAGCGCTTTTCCGAGGGGTGACGCGAGCAGGCTGCTGAAGGTCGCGGTCATATGGTGCTCGTCGGAGTAGACCAGCGTCGAACCGATGATCGGTGGACAGGATGTCGCGTCGCAGAAGTAGTCGCCGAGATCGATGTATCCCGATCCGGTCTTCTCTGCGACCGCTCGCTGCGCCGCTGCGATCGAGGGATTGAATACCGTGTCACGGGTGGCAGCGCAGAGCGGAGTGTCGTCGAGATGCGCGGAGAGACAGGTGACCGGTGATGTCGGGAACTCCGGCGTATCGGCGATGGTCACGACTCGCGAGATCGAAGGCAGTCGCTCGAGCGTACTCATGGCGCCGGCCTTCCAGTCCTTCTCGATCCTGCTCGCGGATTGATTCGGTGTCGGGCCGAGGTGGTTCGTCAGCACAATGAGGTCTGGCGGGTTCGCCCCGAGCACCGAGAGGACGTTGTCGCGCCACGCGGAACAGGAGGCGTTCGCCGATCCATGCCACTTCACATCGGTGTCCTCGGAGCGGCATCCCGACTTTGTGAAGGTCTCGAGACGCACATCCTGCTTCTCGGTGATCCCTTTGAGGGCGGGAAACCATCGGCCGGCGTGGGAATCCCCGAACAGTGCGACCACGAATGGCGCATCTGACGGGCCGAAACTGCAGCTGAGCGGCGCTGTTCCGGAGATCCCCTGCTGGCAGGTATCGGAGTAGAGCTCCCCGGTATCAGCGGTGGCGGCGGCGAGCGACGGGGCGAGGTTCACCGGCACGAATGCCGTGCCTTTCGGCCCCTGAGCGAGCACGGTGGCAGCGGCCGGCCGCTTGGAGTGAAGCGGAAGTTGAGCTACCGCCCCGCCGGCGAGCAGAACGCTGGCGGCCACGGCGAGTGACGAAACCGCCGCCACAAGCGCTACGCGGCGGGGACGACCGCGAGGAACGCGGAAACGCGACTCGACGAAGCGGTAAAGCAGCCAGGCAAGGGGAACGGAGGCGACGCCGAGCAGGATTCCGAATGGCAGCGGAATCGTCTCTGCAAGCCCTGCCCGCTCCCTGGCGAGCACGAGGAGCGGCCAGTGAACAAGGTAGATCGAATACGAGATGCGACCGAGGAACTGCAGAGGAGGGAGGCTGAGCAGGCGCGACGGACCCCGTTCCGCCGCGCAGGCGATGAGCATCGCCGCTCCAACCGTCGGCACGAGTGTCGCGAATCCCGGGTAGGAGGTCTCGTCGGTGAAGAGCACCGTGGAGGCGATGATCAACGCCAGGCCGAGCCATCCGAGAATCGTCGTCAGCAGTGGATGCAGGCGTGAAACGAGCGGTCCGGCGAAGGCCACGAGGCCACCGATGGCAAGCTCCCAGGCCCTGGTCGGCAGGGAAAAGAACGCCCAGGGCTGCGAAATCGGCATCAGCACCAGGCAGGCGGCGAAGGAGAGCACGGCGATAGCCGCGATCACGATGATCAACAGTTTCGAGGATCGCCGCACGATCCAGAAGCCGGCGAGTAGAAGAATCGGCCAAAACAGGTAGAACTGTTCCTCCACGCCGAGAGACCAGTAGTGCTGGAAGGGCGACGGCGAAGTGCCGGCCAGGTAGTCGGTCTGTTGCACCGCGAAGTACATATTCTGCACGTAGAGCGCTGAGGCCGCGGCATCCTTCAGGATGTCGGCGACCCGCAACGGCGAGGCGAGGAAAAAGGCGGCTATCGCCGTAAGCACCAGAACCACGAGCGCCGTAGGCAGGATTCGGCGGGCGCGGCGAGCGTAGAAACTGCCGAAGTCGATGCGACCACGCTCGCGAAGGGATGAGACAAGGTGCCCCGTGATGAGGAAGCCGGAGATCACGAAAAAGACGTCGACACCGACGAAACCGCCGCCGAAGCCGGGAACGCCGACGTGGCCGAGAACGACGAGACCGACAGCGACGGCTCGGAGCCCCTGGATGTCGTTTCGAAAGCGCGCCACGGGCGTGACGGTAACATCCGCTGTTGAATCGGGGGTTAACGCGGTTAGGCGCGCACCAGTCGCAGTGCGAACCGTGCGAAGCGGTTGCGGATGATGCTCGCCAGCGTCTTCTCTCCCCGACAGACCGCGATGAACAGTCGCGAACCGACGGCCGAGTTCGCGATCACCAGGTGCACGAGCCGCGGATGCCGTTCGAAAACCCTGAGCAGGCGGGAGCCAGCCCGGATGTCTGGTGCGAGGTCGGCGAGCACCCGGTCGACGTAGCCGTCGAGTGCCTCCTCGCCGCCGCCCGCAGCCGCTTCGCCCGCCCAGGTTCCGGAGCGCAGCGCGAACGAGATCCCCTCGCGAGTCCATGGATCGAGCAACGCTGCCGCATCACCGGTCACGATCACCCGTCCTCTGCGCAGTGGGGAGTCATCCGTGCGCCACTGGGCCAGGTGGCCTGAGGAGCGCTCAACGGTGGCGCCGGCCAACCCGAGCTGGCCGACCCAGCGATCGAGGTAGCGTCTCGTGGCGTCGGGCGAACCCTTCGCCTGGATGACCCCGACGGTCAGGATGTCGTCTTTCGGGAACATCCAGGCGTAGCTTCCGGCATCCTCTCCCCAGTCGAAGAAGACCTCGTCGTTCCATCTGCGAAGAGCTGTCGGCGTGGTGATCTCGAGTTCGAGAGCGAGATCCACGCCGCCCGGAGTCACTCCGACGTACCGGCCGCACCGACCGTTCGTGCCGTCGGCGCCGATCACCGTGCGGGCGCTGATCTCGCCATGGCTGGTGTCGAGTACCACGAACTCGTCTTCCCGCAGCGACTTGACCTGCACACCGTCGACGAAGGTGGCGCCCGCCGCGACGGCGGCTGAGGCGAGTGCGTCGTCGAATCTCTCACGCTGCACCATCGACAGGAAGGACTGGCTCTCGGTGTGGGATGTCGCAGAGCCTCCACGCAGCGTGAACCTCACGGTGTCGACGCGCTGCTCGACTGTCGCCAGAATGGATGCCGGAACGTAGTCGATCGAGAGGCCGATGAGCCCGCCGCCGCAGGTCTTGTATCGCGGAAATCGCGCCCGATCGACCAATAGCACGGTGGAGCCGCGCTCCGCGGCCACCCGAGCGGCCGACGATCCAGCCGGGCCGGCGCCCACCACGACGACATCCCACACACTCTGATCGGTAACCGCAGACATTTGCCTACAGATTACTTCGCCGCAGGAGGAGGCGTACTGCTGCCTCCGGTCAGGAAAACACCGATCGCCCCACCGCCGTCACCTCCAGACGAAAGCCCTCGGGGACCAGTAGCGACAACACCGGCGGCCGCCAGTAAGCGGAGAGGGCGACCGTCGCGCTGCGTCCGTCCGCGGTTTCGGCCCGCTCCACGCTGAGGGATTCGAAGTCGCCCAGAGGCGCGGTGTCCAGGTAGTCGTTGACGGCGGTGGCGACATCCGTCGAGTCCAGCGTGGGTCGTGGACTGCCACCGTCGAGTGAGATCTCGTCCAGGTCGAAAGCCTCGGCTCCCACCAGCGCGGCGCCATCCGCGATGGTGAACAGCCTCTTGCGCTCCAGGTAGAGCGAGGTCGCGGCGACCACGAGCAGAACCAGCACGAGGGACAGGAAACCGTAGAAGATGACGAGCGGGAGCATGGAGCCGTCCTCCTCATCTTTCAGCCGTTTCGCCAGGTCGAACGGCCTCATTGAGCACCCCAGAATCGGGACACCCGCTGCGTCGCGGTCGCCTGCAGGGGCACGCTCACCGGTGCATTCACCGTCAACGCGGCAGGCACGAGGGGCAGGGCGATCGAGACACCGACCGTGACCGTGACGCGGCCGGTGCGATGCAGGCAGTCGCCGGGTTTCGGGCTGCAGGTCACCGAAATCTCCGCCGCATCCGCATCCAACCCGTAGTCGGCGAGCGCGAACTCCACGGCGCGCTCGGCCTGGAGCTGCGCCGACCGTTCGTCGTCGGCCTGCACGAAAACCCGCACAGCCTGCCGTGCTGCGCCCTCCACGGCAAGAGCGCCGGCCTGCACAGCCGCCATGGTGAGGATGAGATAGACGATCGGCAGCAACAGGATCATCCCCGCGGTGATGAACTCGAGCGAAGCGGAACCCTCCTCGTCACTTGTCCAGCGTCTCCACTGAGGCATGGCCCGCCACCTCCAATCCACCGTCGATGCCGACCAGGCCGATCAGCGGCAGCGGTGTGCGCACTGTCACGATCGCCGCGGGATGCCCGAGGTAGGAGCCGTAGGCCGCGGTAACGTCGGACGCATAACCCGACCCGAGCGTGACGGTGATGAGATCCTGAGCCCTGCCCACACCGTCACCGAGACCGTTGTCCGCGAGTGCGGCGAACCGTGCGCCCTCGGATGCCGCGTCGAGCACAGTATTGCGGATGTGCAGTGCCAGCCCGAGCTGCAGTACCGAGAGCGTCAGTACTGTCAGCAGTGCGCCGACCATTACGAACTCGGCCGCAGCGGACCCATCGTCACGCCGCGCGACCGTGCGGAGGAATCGCATGGCCTCAGAAACTGGTGACGCGTTCGATCGCCTGCTGGAACACGCTGCTGAGCGCTGGTCCGGCGAGACCCCAGATGATGACTACGAGCCCCGCCGTCATTAACGTGATGAGCACCCAACCGGGCACGTCGCCTCGATCCTCCTGTCGAAGGCGGTGGATGCATCCCTTGATCCTGGTCATGAGTATTCCTTTCGTGCTGGTCACAGTCCGAGTTGCAGTACAGCCAAGCCCGGGAAGATGGCGAAAAATATGGTCACCGGGAGGATGAGGAACACGAGCGGCACGAGCATCGCGACCTCTTTCTTGCCCGCCACTTCCAACAGTTCGCGCTTCGCCTCGTCCCTGGCATCCTGCGCCTGGGCGCGGAACACCTCGGCGAGCGGCGTACCGCGCTCGAGCGCACCGGTGATCTGCTCGGTGCAGCGAGTGAGGGCTGCGAGCTGGATGCCATGGGAGAGCGCGGCCAGCGACTCAGCCAGCGGCACGCCGGTGTTGACGGCCGAAACGACCCGCGCGAGCTCCGCAGCGAGCTCGCCATGGCTCACCCGGGAGACTCGACGAAGCGCGTCGAGGATGCCCTCGCCCGCCGACAGGCTCAGGGTGAGGAACTCGAGAACGGTCGGCAACTCGCTGGAGATGCGCGCCAGCCGCGCCTTCGCCGCCCGCTGTAGCAGGTAGTCGCGCAGCACCACCCCGATGATCCCGAAGACAGCGACCACGACCACGGAGAACAGGGCAGACAGCGGCTGTACCCGCGCCAAGAGGACAGACCCGATAACGCCGCCTCCCACACCGGCGATCGCCCAGAGCAGTTGCTGGCCGCGGAAAGCCTCGACAGTGACAACACTGCCTGACTGCCGCAGTCGAAGTTCTACCGTCGCAGCACCACCGAGCACGCGACCCAACAGCGAGCGCAGACGTGCCAACGGCTCACCGAACAGCGCGCCGATCACCGGCAGCGGATCCACGGTGCGCCGCGAGAGCAACTCGCGGGCGCCAGGTGACACGTCGACGAGATAGGGCGCCACGCGATTGACGAGTCGCGGCCGGCTCAGTCGGGGCATCAGGCTCACCAACGACCACAGGCCGATCCCCAGCGTGACACCACAGAGCAGCGACCAACCGGAGAGCGCGTTCAGCTGAACCATCGGCGCTCCTCCGGAAGGCGACCGAGAGCCAACATAATGCGGTAGGCGGCGGCGGTAACGAACAGGCCGACGACGATGAGCACCACACCGGCCGACGAGTTGTAGGCGGCTGCAGCCTCGGGTCGCGTCGCGAGCAGCAGGAGGATCACCCACGGTGCGGCAACGCCGAGTTTGGCCGCGTTCAGAACCCAGGACTGCCGGGCCTCGACCTCCGAACGGATCGCAGCCTCCTGGCGGAGATAGGTCGCGAGATTGCGCAGCACCGTCGTGAGCTCGCTGCCGCCTACCTCTCGCGACATCCGCAGTGTCTCGAGAATGCGATCCGCCACGGGGTCAGCGAGACGAGACTTGAGTCCATCGATGCAGAGAGCGAAATTGCCGGTGGCGCGATACTCCCGCTCGAACCCGGCGAACGCTTCCCTGGTGGGGGTCGGCCCCGTATGAGCCAGTGTTACGACGCTGTCCGGAAGCGCGAGGCCGGATCGCACGGCCGAAACGAGGTGGTCGACGACATCGGGCCAGAGCACCCGCGCTGCGCGACGACGCGTGCGGGCGCGCCACCCGACGATCGACATCGGAAGCGCCAGCGCCACGATGCCTGCGATCAGTGCGATCGCGACGACCGGCACGAGAGCGAAGGTCACCCCGACGGCGACGATCGCCGCCAGGATCGACACCACCACGAGGGCAGGAACGGACACGGAGCCAAGTCCCGCCTGGGCAAGACGCTCACGAAGCCTGTCGACCGGCCAGAGGTTGGGCTTCTGCACACGAGCAGCGGATGCCGGCCACAGGAACGGGGAGGCGCAGAGCACCAGCCCGAAACCCAGCACCAGCCCGACCAGGAGAGTCATGCTGCCCCCTCGGCGAGCACGATGGACAGGTCGAAACCCGCCGCGCGAAACTTGGCCGTCTTACTCGGATAGCTGCCTGTCGGCTCGAGCCCGCCGCGCTGCGTCAAGAAGATCGGACTCGCCTCGATGATCCCCGCGGTGACCTGTCCGCTCGGCGCCACGATCTCGGTCACCCTGCGATGGCCGTTGCGCGCGAGTTCGCAGTGCACCACGAGATCGACGGATGCCGCGACTGTCGGCACCACAAAGGATGCGTCGATATTGCGCCCAGCCAGAAGAGGCAGTGTGCAGAGTTTTGCCAGGGCGTCCCTCGCGTTGTTGGCATGGATCGAACACATCCCTGGCAGCCCGCTGTTGAGCGCGATCAGCAGGTCGAGTGACTCCGCCTCGCGCACCTCACCGACGACGAGGCGGTCGGGGCGCATCCGCAGTGCCTCCTTAATCAACCGGCGCAGCGTTATCTCCCCCGTGCCCTCAAGACTCGACTGACGACACTGCATCGCAACGGTGTCCCTGGCGGACAGGTCGAGTTCGAAAGTCTCCTCAACCGTGACGATACGCTCTCCCGGTCGCGCCGCCGAGAGCAGGGTGTTGAGCATGGTCGTCTTGCCACTCTGCGTGGCGCCCGAGACGATAATGTTCTGCCCGCTCAGAACGCACATCCGCAGGAATTCCGCCGACTGTTGCGTGAGCGAGCCGAGCGCCACGAGTTTCTGCAGGTCGCGGATGCGCTTGGTGAACTTGCGGATGTTCACGGACCAATGCCGCAACGTCACATCCGGGATCACCACGTGTAGCCGAGACCCATCGGGCAGTGAGGCATCGACGAAGGGAGACGAGAGGTCGACGCGACGACCGGATGACTGCAGCATCCGCTCGACCAGGTCACGGATCTCCGTGTCGCTGAGGGTGATCGTCGTCAGCTCTGACACGCCGTTTCGAGCCACAAACACTTTCGCCGGACCGTTGATCCAGATCTCCTCGATCTCCGGATCGTCGAAGAACGGCTGCAGAGGGCCGAACCCGGTGATCGATGCGACGATTTCGCGCGCCGCCTGGTGTTCGTCTGGCAGCATCGGCAGCGAGCCGCCGAGTGCACGCTCGCTGTAGCGCTGCACCTCGTCGCGCACGTAACGATCGGCCAGCGCACGATCATTGCCGAGGTCGATGCCGTCGAGGCGCACACGCTCGCGCACCCGCTCGGTGATGATCGTTAAAGCCCGCGACATGCGGCAATCATCGATCAGATCGAGAGACTCCCCCGGCGGTTATCCACAGGCCAGCTCGAACAGCCCCGCGGGATGCGGCGCGCATAGCGTGCCTCAGGTCGATGGCAGCAGCATCCGTCGTAGTCGCCGTGCCGCCATGAACACCCATCGCGCCGGGGTGCCGACAGCAAGCGCGAGAGAACCTGTCCATGAGCGGTCGAAACGTCCGAGCGCCCGCTTGCGGTCCCAGGCGCGACGCAGTATGCCTCCGAACGCCCCCTGTTTCTGCTTCTTGACCGCGAGTTGGCCGGCCTCACGCAGCACCAGGAGTTGCTCGAGCCCCGACACCCAGTCATCGTGCTCGACGGCGTGGAAGTAGTTGTCAGCGAGCCAGGCGGGATCAGGATGTTTGAACCGACCCTCCACGACATCGCCGCTGTTACCGAACAGTCCGCTATCTTCGAACACCGTGTTGATCAGCCTCGTGCTCACGCCGAAATCGTCGACGATCAGCACCGGCATGTCGAGCGCGATCGCCTCGATGGCTGCGGTGGAGCTGATGGTCACCAGCGCTGCAGCGCCAGCCAGATGGTCGGCCATCGCACCGCCGGCGATGACGAGGTTGTGCGGCGCCGGCCTGTCGAGATCGCCGATGAGGTCCGCGTAGTCGTGTCGTTCTGCGTGGGTCTGCTGCTCCCCGCGGGCCGCGCGTACCTTGACCACCACACGGCGGTACGGATGCCGGCGCGCAGACTCGGCAAGCCAACTCAGCAGTGCGAGCCGGTCAGTTCTCTCCCACGGTACCTTCGCCTGGGCGGCGAAGATGACGTCGCCATCCTGGCCCTGCGAGGGGTTCTTGTGCGGGAGGAATGGCAGGGTCGCGAGCCCGAAACGTTGCTCAACACCCATCACCTCGGCGAGACCGGCAAACTCGCGGATCTCCCTCCGCGAGTGCAGCACGAAAAGGTCGGCCTGCATCCGGTAGGCGATGGCCCGGCGATTGGCCGGGATCGAGATCCCCGGCAGTCCGGTCATGATCACCGGACGACGCGCGGCCGCCCCGAGGACGGCGCGGAAGACCACCTTGACCAGTGGGCCGCGCACCGAAAGCATCACGACATCCGGCTGCATGCTGGCAATACGCACCGCGAGCGCCGAGAGGTCCACGATCGAAGGCTGAGCGAACTGAGGGTCAATCCCGACAAGTGCGGCGTTGAGTTGCTCGGCACTCGGAAGCACCGGCGTGGCGAGCACCAGGAGCGACTTCTCCCAGTCGGCCGGCGCTCGTTCGAGCAGGGCCGCGCCCCACTTGACGTACGAATCCGAATCCGCGACGGTGAGGATCCGGACTGGCGCATTCACGCCGGAACACGGCGCAGCTTGGCCAGTGGTGCAAGCTCACCGGGGAACACCCGCTTCACCCCATCACCCATGGCTTCGCCGATCACGCGGATGTCACGCACGAGGTGCGTGAAACCTTCAGGCTCGAGTGATGCCGCGTGGTCGGAACCCCACATCGCACGGTCGAGGGTGATGTGACGCTCGACCGCGGTGGCGCCGAGGGCGACAGCGGCGAGGGAGATCTGCAGGCCGCGCTCATGACCGGAGTAGCCGATCGGCACGCCGGTGTAGCGCTCCTTCAGGGTGGTGATCATCCTGATGTTGGCCTCTTCCGGTGGCAGCGGATAGGTGGATGTCGCGTGCAGGATCACCAGGCGATCGGTACCGAGTACCTCGACCGCCGCGTCGATCTGCTCGAGAGTGGACATCCCGGTCGAGAGGATCACGGTCTTACCGGTCTCGGCGAGAGCCTGCAGCAGTTCGATGTCGGTCACCGACGCCGACGCCACCTTGTGCGCGGAGACGTTGAGGTCTTCGAGGAAGTCGACGGATGGTACATCCCAGGGCGACGCGAACCAGTCGAGTCCGCGCAGGGTGGCGTAGTCACCGATTTCCACGTACTGCTCGCGGTTGAACTCGACGCGATAGCGGTATTCGAGGTAGGTCATCTGGCCCCACGGGGTGTCCCGTGGCGTGTTCTTCATGTGCTCGGGGGTTGAGATCGCGGGCGTGCGCTTCTGGAACTTCACGGCCTGCGCACCGGCATCCGCCGCGACGTCGATCAACTGCATCGCGAGATCGACGTCGCCGTTGTGATTGAGGCCGATCTCGGCGATTACGTAGACCGGGTCGCCATCGCTTATCTCATTGTGACCGATGGATACAGCCATGGTTCCTCCCACTTTTCTTCATTCCGTGATCGTTTGGACCGTAAAACTCGTTCCGCCAGTTCGCGCACCGCTCCATAGCCGCCGGGGGTCTCAAGCACGACTCGTGCGGAGGCGATGACCTCTGGCACTGCGCCGGGGACGGCGATCGGCCAACCGACGATCTCCAGGCATCCGAGATCGTTCACGTCGTTGCCGAGATAGGCGATGCGTTCGAGCTCGATGCCCTCGCGATCGGCCCAGGCAACCAGCGCTGCCGCCTTATCGCTGATCCCCTGAAGCACTTCAACACGCAGCTTGGCCGCCCGTGCGGAGACCACAGGATTCGTCTCGGTTGACAGGATGAGCACCGGCATTCCGGCCTCCCGCAGCAAGCGCACGCCCATACCGTCAGCGCGACTGGTGGTCACATACTCAGAACCGTCGGCGGCAACATGCACGCGATCGTCGGTGTGCACGCCGTCGAAATCGGTGACGACGGCGTCGACGGTAATCGCATGGTCGTCGAGATTCGGATCGAGAAGCGGCGCGAGAGCGTTCGCCACCTCGAGTTCGTCCTGGGTGTCGATCTCGATCGCTGTTCGCTCATCGACGAGGGTGACGCCCACCCGTCCGAAGAACCGGAATCCCGCCTCACGGAATCCCGTCGTGCGCATTACATAGAAAGCGCCGGTCTCCTGGTACTGCGGCTCGCGATCCTGGCGGCGTGGCCGCACCGAGGCGTCGTGGTTGACACCGGAGGCTCCGGTGTCCGAGAGCTGCCAGAGGAACGCGTAGGTCTCCGTGGCGGAAAAGACCACGTCCTCCCATCCGCTGCGAACCCGTTCGATGGCCTCGTCGAATTCGGCGGCGTTGACGAACGGCGAGGTGGCCTGGATGAAGACCAGCACGTCAGGGTCGCCGTTCAGATGGTCGAGCGCGTGCAGCAGTGCCGACTCTGAGGTGGCCTGGTCTCCGGCGAGATGAACCGGGCGGTCGATCACCTCGGCTCCGGCGGAGCGGGCGGCCGCTGCGATCCTGGCGTCGTCGGTGGTGACGATCACGCGGTCGACGAGCCTGCTCGACCGGGCGGCATCCACCGCACGCACGATGAGCGGAACACCGCCGACCCGGCGCAGGTTTTTGCCCTGCACACCCTTCGATCCGCCCCTGGCAGGAATGATCGCAACAACACTCATCATCTGCCCCCTTCCCTGCCACGCGTTCTAGCGAGGTTAGGAAGTCGAAACGGCAGGCAGTTGGACGATGGGTGAACGGCGGTCGTCCGGGGGCTGACGAAACGGCGCTCTACTGCAGTATCGACATACCATGCCCACGCAGGCGCTGTCGGTCAGCCGCGAGGGAGTCGAGCAGGCGTTCATTGGTTCCGCGGATATGGTGCATGACCAGGGACGAAGCACTGTCGGCATCGCGCGAGGCGATCGCCCTCACGATCTCCCGGTGTTCCCGCCAGGCCTGCTCCCGGGCCTCTGAAGTGCGCACCTCGAGCCACCGGGTACGCGACAGTCGGGTCATCGCACTACGTACGGTGTCCACCATGAACTCGTTACCGGAGAGCTGGGCGAGCTCGATATGGAAATCGCCGCCGGCCCTCACACCCTGCTCCTCATCGGCGGCTGGACGGCCCGCATTCAGGAGTTCGGCGATCGCCTCGATATCAGCGTCCGAGGCCCGCTGCACCGAGAGACGGACCCCTGCCGACTCGACAGCCTCGCGCAGTTCGGCCAGCGCGCTGATCTCCGCGGTGTCGATGGGAGCGACGATCCAGCCTCGCCCCTCGCGCTGCACGAGTCCCTCGGAGTCGAGGCGCATCAGCGCGGCGCGCACCGGCGTGCGGGATGCCGCGAACTCAGCCTCGAGACCGCGCTCGGTCAGCCGCTCTCCCGGGGCCAGGTCGAGGGCGAGGATCGCCGCCCGCACCCGGTCGTAGAGCTGGATGGTCTGCGACATGTCAACCATGCTTTCATTTTGGGATACCGTCTTGGTATACCGAGATAGTAACCGATCGTGAAGGAGAGCGAAATGACCGCCACGGCGCCTTTTCCAAACGCCACCAAGGCCTGGACCGCTCTCACCCTCGGTGTGGCTGCCCAGACCTCCGGCACCGTGTTCGTGGCCACTCCGGCCTTCCTTATTCCGCTGCTCCACACTGAGCGCGGCATGAGCCTCGCGCAGGCTGGCCTTCTTGCGGCGACCCCGACTATGGGACTTGTTGTCACCCTCGTGCTCTGGGGCGCTCTCGCCGACCGTTTCGGCGAGAAATGGGTCATCGCCGGCGGTCTCGCTCTCACCGCGCTCGCCACCGTCGGTGCGATCGCGGCGCAGGGCTACGTCGCCCTCGGCATCTTCTTCCTGCTCGGCGGGATGGTGTCCGCCAGCACCAACTCGGCGAGCGGCAAGGTCGTCGTCGGTTGGTTTCCCAAGGATCGCCGCGGGCTGGCCATGGGCGTGCGGCAAATGGCGCAGCCGCTCGGCATCACCGTCGCGGCCCTGACCATCCCTTCGCTGGCGAGCGCCGGTGGGATCGGTGCCGCCCTGCTGGTTCCGCTCATCCTCACGGCTGTGCTCGCCGTGGCCTGCGCCATCGGCATCGTCAACCCACCGCGACCGGCGGCATCGACGACGGCTGCAGCACCGCGCAATCCGTACCGGGCGAGCGGATTCCTCTGGCGCATCCACCTCGTCTCGATCCTGCTCGTCGTTCCCCAGTTCACCCTCTCCACATTCGGGCTGGTCTGGCTGGTCACCGAACTGCACTTTCCCGCACTCGGAGCGGGTGTCGTCGTCGGTGTGGCCCAGTTCGTCGGTGCCGTCGGACGGATCGGCATGGGCGTGCTGAGCGACCGGGTGGGAAGCCGTGTGCGACCACTGCGCTGGGTCGCCGTCTCGGCCAGCGCGGTGATGCTGCTGCTCGCGGCCTTCGGCGCTGAGGGTTGGCAGGCCGGCGCGTTAGTCCTCCTCATCGCGATGACCGTGACCGTGGCAGACAACGGACTCGCTTTCACCTCTATCGCCGAAATGACCGGTCCGAGTTGGGCGGGGCGGGCGCTCGGCGTACAGAACACCGGGCAGTACATCGCGGCATCCGCGGTGGGTCCGTTGCTCGGTGCCCTCATCGGCGTGGCCAGTTACCCGCTCGCCTTCGTGGTTGTGGCGATCTTCCCGGCACTGGCTATCCCCCTCATCCCTAACAGGGCCGCGGAGCGAGACCACCTCTGACACAGTGCGTCCGAGCGATTTCTACCAGC
The DNA here is from genome assembly GCF_040549465.1 of Glaciihabitans sp. UYNi722. Taxonomy (NCBI): domain Bacteria; kingdom Bacillati; phylum Actinomycetota; class Actinomycetes; order Micrococcales; family Microbacteriaceae; genus Glaciihabitans; species Glaciihabitans sp. UYNi722. The sequence goes on from NZ_JBEPTL010000009.1 coordinate 93,248, forward strand.
CTGTCCTTTAACTAGTTCTCAGATGACGCCGCAGGAATCTGCCAGCCGGAGCCGTCCCCGCTACAATTGAGCCGCACTCGCGGGAGTGGTGAAATTGGTATACACGCAGGATTTAGGTTCCTGTGCCGCAAGGCGTGAGGGTTCAAGTCCCTTCTTCCGCACGAGTTTTGGGGGGCTATCCCCATACTTTCGGCAAAGTCCACCGGCTAGCCTGTCAACAACAGACAACTGGAGCTGCTTCGTGACCCACCTCGCCTTGATCCCCTGGCTCGACCCGAATGCCCTCATCCAGGGCGCCGGTCCGTGGGCGCTTCTGCTGGTGTGCGCCATCATTTTCGCCGAGACCGGACTCCTCATCGGATTCGTCTTCCCCGGCGACACCCTGCTTCTCATCACCGGGCTCCTCACCTTCCGGCACGTGATCCAGGTCGACATCTGGTGGGTCGGATTGGCCATCGGGTTTGCGGCTTTCCTCGGTGGTGAGGTGGGCTACTACATCGGTAAGAAGAGCGGCCCGGCGATCTTCGAGCGCAAAGAGACCGGCATCATCAGCATGGACAGCGTGCGAAAGACCAACTCGTTCTTCAAGAAGTACGGCGGCCTGGCCGTGATCATCGCGCGCTTCGTACCGGTTGTTCGCACCTTCGCTCCGATCGCCGCCGGCATCGGCAAGATGAACTACCGCAAGTACTCGCTGTACAACGCCATCGGGGCGTTCATCTGGGGTGCCGGTGTCACGCTGGTCGGTTTCCTGCTCGGCAACATCACTCCGGTCGCCGATTTCGTCGTCAAGTACATCGACGTGATCCTGATCGGCGTGGTTCTGCTCACGCTGATCCCCACCGTCTTCCACTACGTACGCACGCGCATCAAGGCGAGCAGGTCAGGCGCCGCACCGGCGCCGGTTCCGACGGATGCCGAAGTCACCGTCGATCAGAAGTACTTCGACCAGAAGAAAGACTAACGAGCGTTCCCAGCCCGCTTGGCGATGCGCACCATCGCGTCATGGCCTGCACGCCGTACTTCCTTCTCCGGATCCTGCAGCAGCGCCGTCAGCGCCTCAGTGAGGCTGACATCACCGATCTCGGCGAGCGCCCGTGCTGCGGCCGCACGTACCCTGGCGACCTCATCCGCCAGCAGCGCGATCAGGGCCTCCGTCTCGGGGAGCCTTCGCATGAAGCAGACACGCGCGCACATCTCGCGCACGCGCCAGGCCTGGTCACCGAGTCCGCGATGGACAGCGGATGTCGCCGACTCATCCCAGGCGAAGGTCAACGCCCGCGCGCCCCACACCTCAGGCCAGTACAGCGGCGGTGCCCCATCGAGCACTCCCTGCGCGTGCCGACCACCGACGTAGAGCAGAAACTCATCGCCCTCATTGCCGCCCATCAGCAGCGACGCGGCGCGCTCGGCGACGATTTGCTCGCCGAACCGCGCGACGGCGTCTGCGATCCTCTCGGAGGGCGAGTCGTCGATGGATACGGCGGAGTCAGGTTCGGGGTTCATAGCGTGCTCAACCGTACCCCGGTTGTCGCTCAGCCGAGGATCGTGAGCGCGATGAGCGCGACGTTGAGTACGACGACAAGCACCACGATCACACCGAGCGCCCAGCGCACGAAGCCGCCGTTGGCCTGGTCGCCCATCACGGCCCGATCGTTGGTGAGCCGTAGCAGCGGCACCAGTGCGAAGGGGATGCCGAAGCTCAGGAAGACCTGGCTGATCACCAGGGCCCAGGTCGGATCAACCCCGAGGCCGAGAATGACCAGCGCCGGGATCAGGGTGATGAACCGCCGCAGAAATACCGGGATGCGTCGCTTCAGAAGCCCCGCCATGATGGTGGCTCCCGCGTAGCTGCCCACGGAGGTGGAGGCGAGTCCGGAAGCGAGCAGGCCGATCGCGAACACGAGGGCGATACCGGGGCCGAGGGCAGCGCCGATGGCGGCGTGCGCTCCCGCGATCGAGTCCGTGTTATCGACGTTGCGAAGGTTCACCGCGGCGAGCAGCAGCATTCCGACGTTGACGACGCCGGCGATACCGAGGGCGACGACCACGTCGATCTTGGTGATTTTCAAGAGACGGGTGCGGTCATTCGCGGTCTCGGCACGACCGTGACGGTCCCTGGCAAGAGCCGAGTGGACATAGATCGCGTGGGGCATCACCGTCGCGCCGAGCATACTGGCCGCGAGAAGCACCGACCCGCTGCCGGAGAACCGCGGAACCAATCCTTCGAGAATGGAGAGAGCGTCGGGCGGATTGACGAACAGGCCGGCCACGAACCCGATCGCCACAATCGCGAGCAGCCCGATGACGACCCGCTCGAACGGTCGCTGGCCGAAGCGACTCTGCATGGCGAGCAAGCCCATCGATACGGCGCCGACGATGATCCCGCCGAGAAAGAGCGGGAGCCCGAACAACAGGTTGAGGGCGATCGCGCCGCCGATCACCTCGGCGAGATCGGTCGCCGCAGCGACCAGTTCCGCCTGAGCCCAGAAGGCGCGTCGTGCTGCCGGGCGCAGGCGATCGCCGAGCAGTTCGGGCATCGTGCGCCCGGTCACCAGGCCGAGCTTCGCCGATTGGTACTGCACGAGTCCCGCGATGAGGTTGGCCGCAACGAGCACCCAGACGAGCAGATAGCCGTAACGAGCGCCGCCGGTGAGATTCGCCGCGACATTACCCGGATCCACATAGGCGATCGCCGCGACCAGAGCAGGCCCGAGCAGCAGCAGGCCCCGAGCCGCCGGGCGCTTGGTCCCGGCGGTTGTGGTCACACCCAAACTTTACGCGGAGCTCAGCCCAGCAGCTGCTCGCGCACAACGGGCATCAGCGCAGCGAAGGCGAGACCGCGGTGACTGACAGCGTTCTTCTCGTCCGGGGTGAGCTCCGCCGCCGACACACTGTAGCCAGCAGGCTTGAAGATCGGGTCGTAGCCGAACCCTCCCCCACCAACAGCTTCCCGCAGCACGGTGCCCGGCCAGTTTCCCTGTTCGACATGCTCGAAACTCTCCGCCGCGTCGGGTGGGCCGTCCGGCCCGAGCGCGCCAACCGGCGGCGGCACCACGAGGGCCGCGGCGCAGACGAAACGAGCGGCGCGGTCATCCGTGCCCTCGAGGTTCGTCAACAGCAGGCGCAGGTTGTCCTCATCGTCACGAGTGCCCGCATAGCGCGCAGAATGGATGCCCGGCGCACCGTCGAGCGCATCGACGCTGATCCCCGAGTCATCCGCGATCGCCGGAAGGCCGGTGTGCTCTGCCGCCGCCCGCGCCTTGATCAGGGCGTTCGCCTCGAAGGTGTCGCCATCCTCGACAGGCTCAGGACCGTCGTAGCCGACGAGTTCGATCCCCTCCAACTGGTCGCCCAGGATACGACGCAGCTCCTCGACCTTGTGCGCGTTGTGGGTGGCGAGCACGAGTTTCATGCGCTGAGCGACTCCGTCTGGAACCGAGCCAGATCCTCAGTGCCGCCGAGCGCGAGATCGAGCAGCGAGTTGAGCTCGGAGCGGTCGAACGGTGCTCCCTCGGCGGTTCCCTGCACCTCAACGAAGAGTCCGCGACCGGTGACGACCACGTTCATGTCGGTTTCGGCCCGCACATCCTCGGTATAGGCGAGGTCGAGCATCGGAACGCCGTCGATGATGCCGACGGACACAGCGGACACACTGTCGATGAGTGGCTTCGCGTTCTGGCCGATGAACTTCTTCGAACGGCCCCACTCGAGCGCGTCGACCAACGCCACGTAGGCGCCGGTGATCGCCGCGGTGCGGGTGCCGCCATCGGCCTGCAGCACGTCGCAGTCGAGCACGATGGTGTTCTCGCCGAGCGACTTCATATCCACCACAGCACGCAGCGAACGCCCGATCAGGCGCGAGATCTCGTGGGTGCGGCCGCCGATCTTGCCCTTGACCGCTTCGCGATCCATCCTGTCGTTGGTGGAGCGCGGAAGCATCGAGTATTCGGCGGTGACCCAGCCCTTGCCCTTGCCAGCCATCCAACGCGGCACGCCGTTGGTGAAGGATGCGGTGCACAGCACCTTGGTGCGGCCGAAGGAGATCAGGGCCGAGCCCTCCGCCTGCTCGCTCCAGCCACGTTCGATCGTGATGGGACGCAGTTCGTCGACCGTCCGGCCGTCCTTGCGCGTGATGTCGGTCATTATCGCCCTTCTGGTAGTGCCGGATTTTCGATGAATGCCGGATTTTCGATGAGTGTCAGCGTTCCGGTCTCGACGAGTTCAACGGTCTCGATATCCGGCCCGAGGAAGCGTCGCACCAGGGAGGTGAACTCCGCTTTACTCTCGCCCGTCGCCTCGTACACGTAGGTCGGGCGAGCGGTCGTACCGTGCTGGATGCCGTACTTCACGAGTGTGCGGTACACGTCGAACGCCGTCTCCTCGGCACTCGAGACGAGCGTCACATCCTCGCCCATCACGTACTGGATGGCGGCCGACATGAGCGGATAGTGGGTGCAGCCAAGAACAAGGGTGTCGACCTGCGCCTCACGAAGCGGCGAGAGATACTCCTCCGCGACGGCGAACAGCTCATCCCCGCTGGTCACGCCGGCTTCGACGAATTCGACGAACCGAGGGCAGGCCTTGGTGAAAATGGAGAGGTGGGTGGCCGCGGCGAACGCGTCGTCGTAGGCGCTCGAACTGATGGTGCCGGCGGTGCCGATCACGCCGATCCGTCCGTTGCGGGTCTGTCGCACCGCCGCGCGCACAGCCGGCTGGATCACCTCGACCACGGGGATACCGAGCGCCTGGGTGTAGCGCTCGCGGGCATCGCGCAGCATCGCCGAGGATGCGGTGTTGCAGGCGATCACGAGCATCTTGACGCCCTGGGCCACCAGGTCGTCGAGCACGGCGAGAGTGTAGCGACGTACGTCGGCGATGGGTTTCGGCCCGTAGGGCGAATGCGCCGTGTCACCCACGTACAGGATCGACTCGTTCGGCAGCTGGTCGATGACCGCACGGGCCACCGTGAGCCCACCCACCCCTGAGTCGAAGATTCCAATCGGGGCGTCAGTCACGGGAGTCGAGTTTAGTCCCGCCCACCGCGCACAGCGGCGACGCCGCTGGCTAGGCTCGGTGCATGACAACCGTGTCGTCGATGCTCACCGACCGCTACGAACTCACGATGATCGACGCCGCCATCCGCGCAGGCACCCACGATCGGCAGAGCGTCTTCGAGGTCTTCGCGCGAAGCCTTCCGGGCGGCCGTCGCTACGGAGTCGTGGCAGGCACCGGCCGCCTGCTCGACCTCATCGCCGATTTCCGGTTCACGGATGCCGAACTCGGCTGGCTGAGAGACAACGACGTCGTCTACGACAAGGCCCTCGACTGGCTGGCGGACTACCGCTTCACCGGAACCATCACCGGCTACCAGGAGGGCGAGCTGTACTTCCCTGGCTCCCCCATCCTCATCGTCGAGGGAACCTTTGCCGAGGCTGTCATCCTCGAAACCCTGGTGCTCAGCGTGCTCAACTACGACAGTGCGGTCGCCAGCGCGGCGGCCAGGATGGTCTCCGCGGCGAGTGGCAGGCCGCTCGCCGAGATGGGTTCGCGCCGCACCGGCGAACGGAGCGCCGTCGCCGCCGCGCGGGCTGCCTTCATCGCCGGTTTCGGTGCAACCAGCAACCTCGAGGCTGGACGCAGCTGGGGCATCCCGACCATGGGTACCGCCGCGCACTCCTTCACCCTCCTGCACGACAGCGAGGAGGAGGCCTTTCGCGCCCAGGTCGCAGCCCTCGGCCCGGAGACGACCCTCCTCGTCGACACTTACGACGTGCCGACAGCCGTCGATCTCGCCATCAAGGTTGCGGGCACGAAGCTCGGTGCCGTGCGCATCGACAGCGGTGACCTGCCGGAGCAGGTTGCGGCAGTTCGCAAGCAGCTCGACAGCCTTGGGGCCACCGACACGAAGATCACCGTCACCAACGACCTCGACGAGTTCACCATCGCGGCCCTTCGCGCCGCCCCCGTCGATTCCTACGGTGTCGGCACCTCGGTCGTCACCGGCTCAGGCTCCCCTGCGGCCGGCATGGTCTACAAGCTCGTAGCGAGAAAGGATGCCGCGGGCGCCTGGGTTTCGGTGGCCAAGAAGTCACCGCAGAAGGTCTCCGTAGGCGGTCGTAAGTTTCCCGTCCGCGAGTTGGACGACAGCGGAAAGGCCATCGCGGAGGTCATCCATGTCGGCGACCCGGAGACCGCGACCCAGCAGCACCGCCCACTGCTCGTCCCGCTGGTGACTGACGGTATCCTGGTTGATCGCTTCCGCGGCGCCGCCGGAACAGTTCTCGCCCGTGAGCACCGCGCCGCCGCGATCGCCGAGCTACCTGCCGAGGCGTTCCGTCTGGGCCGTGGCGACCCGGTCATCCCGACCCGCTACGCCTGAGCGCCGCGCCGCGCCGCGCGCCCGCGCCTCACGAAAGTCGCCAAATGGCCCTTATCAGCGGCGCGCAGGGGCAATATGGCGACTTTCGACCTGGCCTGGCCATCCCCGGGAACTCAAACGGCGTCCGAGGCGCGCCAAATAGAGGTTCGGATCGACAAACAGGTCGTCGGCATGCACGCGCAGCGCTGACCAGTTGTTATCGGCGTAACGCTCGAAGCGGGTGATATCGGATCTGAACTTGCCCGGCGAGCGGTGACCGTTGCCCTCATATTCGCTCAGTGTCCGATAGCGCCGCCACACGAGATCGGCGGTCGCGATCTCTCCGCCCTGCAGATCGTGCACGCCGATATTGAGCTCGGGTTCAGGAAGTCCGGCATCGACGATCATCAGCCTGGTGAGCGTCTCCGTACGTGAACGCGACCCCACGCGTTGTCTTGGCAGCGCGGCGGTCATCTGGGCCGAGCCGCGACTTCCGGCGAACAGCCCAGCTATGGATGTGAGGTCCGCGATCGTCGCCAGAGGCATTCCCCCAGCCAGAATCGCATCGCCAACCGCTATCAGATCAGCGATGTCGAGGGTGGATGCCAACTGCGCCCAGACGAGTTCAGGCGAGGCGACCGGCAATACGAACATCTCCCCGGTGGAGGTATCACGAATCACCAGGTCGCGCACTCGCCACTTCTCGCCCGCGAGTCGGTGGCCCCGAATGCCGACACCGTACGGTGGGGTAATCGCGGCCGGCGAGCAGACCTGGATCGCGTCATCGGGCCTCACATACAGGGGCAGCGGAAGACCGTACAGACGCGCGGCCGTCAGATGACTGAACATATTGCCGGGGCGGAGCCGCCGTGTATAGGCGAAACATCTCCAGCTCAGGTCGGTGGCGACGCCCTGCTGGGCGCGCACACCGTGGAATTCGGCGCGCAGGTCGCGTCCGCGGAGCCGTTTGGCGCTGATCCCGCCCTCAAGTGCCGCCTGGCGAGAAAACGGAACGCCCTGGAACGCTTCAGGAAGTGGTGCACGTTTCGGCATCCGTCAACCCTGCCAATAGCGCGTTGATCCCGTGGACATCATCCACAACCGCCGAAAGTCGCCAAATGGCCCTGTCCAGGCCGACTGAAGGGCAACTTGGCGACTTTCGCCACCCCACCGGCCACCGGACCGGCCACCGATCAGCCGGCAGCCGACCAGCCGATCAGCTGGCCACCGACCAGCCGACCAGCCGATCGAGGGTGAGAGCCTACTTCGTCATCGCGTCGTAGATCTCTTTGCAGGTCGGGCAGACCGGGAACTTCTCCGGGTCGCGTCCTGGCGTCCAGACCTTGCCGCAGAGTGCGATCACCGGCTTCCCACTCAGCGCCGATTCGAGGATCTTTTCCTTCTGAACGTAATGCGAGAAGCGCTCGTGGTCGCCGTCTTCGAGCTGCTCCTGGTTGAGGAGTTCCTCGAGTTCGCGCTCAAGGGTGTCTGTGCCGCCGCCTTGCTGTGTGTCACCGCTCATGTTTCGATTTTAGTTCCTGTGGGCCAATCCAAGTCCCGGGAGCGAAGGCTAAGTCCCGGGAGCGAAGGCTAAGTCCTGGGAGTGAAAGTTAGTTCCTCAGAGTGAAAGCCAGCAGTTCCGGCGCCCTCCGCCTGAAGATCGCACCACCCCAGAGCACCCCGAGGTAGATATCGGCGATCCCGAGCACCACCCCGGCGATGAGAGCTGCGAAGTTCCAGCCGCCACCGAACAGAAGACCCAGTGCCGCCAGGCCCAGAGGCGGCACAGCGATCACGATCGCCGCGAAGAACGACAGGGACTGGATGAGGCCCGCCGCCGTGCCGCTGGCCTGGGGTTGCGCGAATGGACTATCACCGGGGCGAACGGCGGGATAGGGGAAGCGGGCGGAGATCACACTCGAGAGGCCGAGTCCGGCAAGGAGAAGGCAGAAGCTCACCCCGATGATGGATGGCAGCACCGCCCAGTCCCCGTAGAGCCAGGCACAGATCGGCGATCCGACGATCACGAGTGGGATTCCGAGGATAAGGGCAGGCACCAGCCTGCCGAAGCGATCCGCGCGTCCTGACGTGTTGGATGCCAGATGCAACCAGATCGCCGAATTGTCGTAGGCGATATCGTTGTGCGCCGACCACGACAGGAACAGGCACATGGCCGGCACCGGGATGAGCGCGAGGATGTTTCCGGGTACGCCGGCGACGGCCAGCGCGATCACGAAGATGAACGGTGCGATCGGGATAGCGACGAGCGAGGTGTGATACCTCGCGTCGCGCAGCCAGTAGGTGAGGCTTCTCGCCGCAACGGCTCCGGCGGGAGTGTGCGGCACGAACCGGAACCAGCCGAGGCCGGCGTAGCTCTTGCGTCGTCCTTCGCGCTGGGGCGTCACCAGCATCCGTCCGACGAGTGCCCGCCAGACCACCCAGAGCAGGAGCACGAACGCGATACCGATGAGTGCTTTGAGAACCGCGAGTCCTGGCGAACCGGCTGAAGCTTCGAAGGGGGCCGACCAGACGGCACCCAGCGGAGTCCAACCGAGGATCCCGCCGATGGACGCGAGAACCTTCAGGCCGTTCTTTCCCCAGTCCATGGTGGCGAGAACTGCTGCGAACGGTGAGAGGGACACGACCACGAGCAGCGCGATCAGTCCCGTGATTTCTCGCGACCGTCGGGTAGCCAACAGGAAAGCGGCAACGGATGTCGTGACTCGCGCACCGAGCACGCAGGTCGCCACGATCACCACCGCTCCGATCACCGCCAGCACCACAGCCAGCGGGTTTCTCGCCCAGGTGAACACCTGCGCCACCGCGATGATCGCAATGACCAGCGCCGGCACTCCGATCAGGGCGGTGATGGCCAGCGAGGTTGCGAGTTTCGTCGTGGAAAGACCGAAAAGGGAGAAGGCGCGCGGGTCGAGGGTGTCATCGACACCGAAGGCGAGCGGTACGAGCAGAAAGCCGAGAACGATCACCGCCCCGAGCGTCACTGTGATGCTCCCGGCCAGGCCGACCTCGATGAAACGCAATCCGACCAGGCCGATCACGGCGACCATTGCCGCACCGAGGCCGTAAATGAGACCGATGACGATCCCGACGACCTGAATGGGGCTGCGCCGGAACGTGTTCGCGAGCAGGCGGAGCTTCAGTCCGAGAAACTGTGCAACCACTCCATGCCCTCCGCGGTCTTGCGTCCGCCGGCGAGCTCGACGAACTTCTCTTCGAGGGAGCCGACACCACGGACGTCGTCCATGGTGCCTGACGCGAGAACGGAGCCGCTCACCACGATCGCGACGAAATCGCAGATGCGCTGGATGAGGTCCATGCTGTGGCTGGACAACACGACGGTGCCGCCGGCGGCCACATACTTCTGCAGGATCTCGGTGACGTTGGCTGCGGAGACCGGGTCCACAGATTCGAACGGCTCGTCAAGGATGAGCACCCGAGGCGAATGGATCATGGCGCAGGCGAGCGCGACCTTCTTCGTCATGCCCGCGGAGTAGTCCGCGACCAGACGATCGAGAGCGTCTTCGAGTCCGAAGGCCGCAGCGAGATCGGCGGAGCGCTGTTTGACGGTCTTCGCGTCGAGCCCCCTCAAGGTTCCCGCGTAGTAGAGGAGTTGGTTGCCGGTGAGCCGATCGAACAGCCGCAACCGGTCGGGCAGCACACCCATATTGCGCTTGGCCACGACCGGGTCGGTCCAGACATCCGCACCGTGCACCGTCACCGTCCCGGCGTCGGGACGCAACAGGCCCGTCGCAATCGAGAGAGTTGTCGTCTTGCCTGCGCCGTTGGGGCCGACGATCCCGAAGATCGAGCCGGCGGGAACGGAAAGGCTGATGTGGTCGACCGCTACGGTATCGCCGAAGCGTTTGACCAGGTCCTTGATCACCAGCACGGTCTCGCGCTCGGTGGGCGCGGCGGCCGGTGTCGTGCGTTCGATCGGTTTTCGCGCGGGGGTCTTGCGCGGGATCTTTGGCACGGCTGGGGTGGGGCGCGCCGTCGATGCAGGGGCCTCTACCTCGGGCCCGGGTACCGCAACCGGTTCGGGGGCGACGACCGGTTGGGTCGCGATCGCAACCTGTGGTTCGAGCACGACCTCGGCGGAAGGTTCGACGACCAGGTCGGGCAACGATGCGAATTCAGGAACGGCTTCGGCAGCCCCTGCCGACGCCGCACGGGTCGATCGAACTGTCGGTTTGCGAGCGGCAGGCCGGCGCCGCACGGCAGATTTTCCCGGCGTTGCCGATTTGCTGGGCACTGCCGATTTGCTGGGCGTTGCCGCTGATTTGGCAGCTGCAGATGTCGGCTTGCTCGCGGCCGTACCGGCCTTGCTCTGCCCGGCGGCGGCGCCGGTTCGAGGTGCCGGCCTGGACGCGGGAGGCTGCGCCTGCGGAGTTGCAGCGGCATCCGTCGTGGGCTTCGTACGCGCCGCTGGTTGTGTCCTGGCCGTCGATTTCGAGGCCGTCGCGGAGGTTGTAGCGGAAGCCGGAGCTGTGGCTCTCGGAGCGGGTTTGGCGGCTGTTCCGTCGGTGCTCGCTGGTGTCTTCCGGACCGGTGCCCTGCGGGCTGGTACTGGCTTCTCCTCGGGTTCTGAATCCACGCGTCAACCGTACCAATCCCTGTCGCCGGGCCTGTACAGAACCTTTACGTTCCATCACGAATTGAGAACATCAACAGGAATCTCCCTGTCCCGAAAAGGGGGCGCCGGGTAAGGTTGTGGAAGCACAACGATGTGTCCAGACAAGAGTCTGGGGATTAACAGACGATGAACCTTCGCGCCTCACAGCAATTGAGTGCCGAATATGATCCGAAAACGGTCATCGAACCCCAGTCCGTCCATAGTCAAACAGGGAGACCAATCGTGAGCACGCAGATCGTAATTCTTGCCGCTGGCATGGGTAGCCGACTTGGCCGCTCGCTGCCGAAGCCGCTGACAGAACTCAGCGACGGCCGCACGATCATGCAGCAGCAGTTCGACAACATCCATCACGCGTTTGGCAAAGACGCCAGGGTGACGATCGTCGTCGGCTACAAGCTCGAGCACATCATCGAGGCCTTCCCCAACGCTTCCTATGTTTATAACGAGCAGTACGACCAGACCAACACCTCCAAGAGCCTCATGCGCGCCCTGCGTGCGTCGAGCAACGGCGGCGTGCTCTGGATGAACGGTGACGTCGTCTTCGACCCAGAAGCTCTCGACCGCGCAGCCAAGATGGTTGCCCGCGACCAGTCCTTCGTCTCGGTCAACACCGCGAAGGTTTCGGATGAAGAGGTCAAGTACACCGTCGACGCCGAGGGCTTCATCAATGAACTTTCCAAGACCGTCAAGGGCGGTCTCGGTGAGGCTGTCGGCATCAACTACGTGGCACGCAACGATAAGGCGGCGCTGGTGCGCCAGCTGAACCGTGTCGGCGATCAGGACTATTTCGAGCGCGGCATTGAACTGGCAATCGAACAGGACAAGCTACGATTTGAGCCGGTAGACATCTCCGACCTCTACGCCGTGGAGATCGACTTCGCCGAAGACCTTGAGCGGGCAAACCTCTTCGTCTGAAGCGTCGCACCGGGGATGCTTGACGGTTAAGGACCCCATCGCGTGAGTGCAGCTATTCAGGTTCGTCCTGCGCGCTCGGCATTTGCCCAGTACCGCCACTCGCTCTGGCTTTTGACGACGCGTGACCTCAGGGTTCGGTACTCGACATCGTTCCTCGGCTACTTCTGGTCGATTCTCGACCCGCTGGTGATGGCCTCGATCTACTGGGTGGTCTTCACCCAAATTTTCCAGCGAGGCCATGTGGGCGAACAGCCCTACATTGTCTTCCTGTTGACGGCGCTGCTCCCGTGGACCTGGTTCAACGGTGCAGTTTCGGATGCCACGCGAGCCTTCAGCAAAGAAGCGAAGCTCATCCGGTCGACCAAGATCCCGCGCACCATCTGGGTTGCACGTCTCGTCTTGTCCAAAGGAATCGAGTTCGTGGTCAGCCTGCCGGTGATCATCTTCTTCGCGTTGATCTCCCTGGCGACTCCAGACCCCGCACAGATTCACCCGCAGGCCATCTTCATTCCGGTGGCCATCGTGATGCAGGCGATACTGACTCTTGGCGTTGGCCTGATCGTTGCTCCGCTCGTCGTGTTCTTCCGCGACCTTGAACGCGCGGTGAAACTGGCGCTGCGTTTTCTCTTCTATGCCTCCCCGATCGTTTACGGCCTCACCGACGTGCCCGGATGGTTGAGCCCCATACTCGCTTTCAATCCTCTCTCCGGCATCCTGTCGCTGTACCGAGCAGCTTTCTTTCCGAGTGAGCTCCAATGGCTCAATGTCGCTGTGAGCGCCGTCATGTGCGTCGTCATCCTCGGGATCGGCCTGCTCGTCTTCCAGCGCACCATCAAGACCGTGCTGAAGGAGATCTGATGGCCGACCAGAGCATCGTCGCGCCGGTCATCACCGTCACGGATGCCGGCATCCGTTTCAAGCGCAACCGCCGTTCGCATCGCAGCTTCAAAGACCTCTTCGCCGGTTCCCAGCGGCGCAGCAGGCCTGACGAGTTCTGGCCGCTGCGCCACGTCTCGTTCTCGGTTCAGCCTGGAGAAGCAATCGGCGTCGTCGGCCGGAATGGCCAGGGCAAGTCGACCCTCTTGAAACTCGTCGCCGAGGTGGTGTTCGCCGACGAAGGCCGAGTCGCCGTGAACGCCGGCGTTGCCCCCCTCATCGAGATCACCGGAGGTTTCGTCGATGACCTCACCGTGCGTGACAACGTCTACCTCACCGCGGGTCTTCACGGAATGAAGCGCTCGGAGATCGACGCGCGGTTCGACGAGATCATCGCCTTCTCCGAGATCGGCGACTTTCTCGATACCCCCTATAAGCACCTTTCGAGCGGAATGAAGGTGCGCATCGCCTTCGCCGTGATCTCCCGCCTCGAAGAGCCGGTCATCCTCGTCGACGAGGTGCTCGCTGTGGGCGACAAGGCCTTCCGGGAGAAGTGCTACCGACGCATCGAGGAGCTGTTGGCTGGCGGGCGTACATTGTTTTTTGTGTCACACAGTGAGAAAGACCTCAGACGTTTCTGCACCCGCGGCCTCTACCTCGATAAGGGTGCGCTCGTGCTCGATGCCCCGATCGATCAGGTGCTCGATCGGTACAACGCGCAGTACGGCGTGAAGTCATGACGCTGGTCCGTGGCAAGACTCCCATCCAGGTCGAGAAGGGCATCGAGAGGCTGCTGTCTGTGCAGCGGCCCGTAGTACTGGCAGAGGTGCGCAGCATCCGTCGCCGACATCCGGATGCAACGCCGGCCCAGGTCATCACGATCCTCGAGCGTCACTACCTCACTGCCGTCACCACGGGCGGAGCGGCTGTAGGTGCCAGCGCAGTCATTCCCGGGGTCGGGGTCGGGATCTCGCTGGCCCTCTCCGGAGTCGAGACGGCCGGATTCCTGGAAGCCAGCGCCCTCTTCGCGCAGTCGGTCACCGAGGTGCACGGGATCGCCGTCGAAGACCCGGAGCGTGCCAGGACCCTGGTGATGGCGATGATGCTGGGTACCGCAGGCTCGGACCTGGTGAAGCAGCTCGCTGGTCAGGCGGCCGGCGTCGGTCCCACCCGTGGGCGGTTCTGGGGCGAACTCGTCACCAAGAGTCTGCCGCAGGCCGCGATGGGGCAGATCGGGGACCGCGTGAAGCGTGCCTTCGTCAAGCGATTCGTGACGACGCAGGGTGCGAGCATCATCGGGCGTGCAATTCCGTTCGGCATCGGCGCCGTGATCGGCGGTACCGGCAACCATATGCTCGGTCGCAAGGTGGTGTCGAGCTCACGTGAAGCCTTCGGGCCAGCCCCGGAGGCTTTCCCCCTCGTACTCGAACCGGTCATCCATCCAGTGAAGGTGCGCACCGCCCGTGCGCGGATCAGCCTGCCGCGTTTCATCAGTAAGGTGCCTAAGGAATAGCCCGCTCCACCCCTCCACACCCGCTGATCCCCCGACCTCCTGACAGGTGAGGCCATTGCCGGAATTTCTCGGCCTGAATAGTCGGTCGCGCTCGCTACGTTTCGGGCATGACCGGCCCACGCTCCCCCTCATTCGATTCCGCCTACCCCGTGCCCTTCCATGTCGAGAGGGATGCCGGGCCGCGTAAATACCTGCTCACCAATCGCGGCAGCGAGACAGTCGACGGCGTAACGCTCAACCTGCTGGGCGCCGGTGTGATGCCCGCCAGCGCACCGTCGACCCTCCAGCCGGGTGAGACTCTCGAGGTGGTGATCTCAGGCCGCGACCTGGCGCGCAGCACCATTCTGGTGGTGCGCTGGTTTCGCCCGGGTGGGGAAGAGTATCTCTGGCGGGTGAGCTTCTAACGGTCCCGCGATTCGCGGGCACGCCGCTCGCGCACGAAGTCGGCGGCGGTGAAGACCTCTCGTCGCTCGGGCAACGAACTCGCCTCAATATTCGCGATCAGGTTCCCCGGATCAACCCCGAGCACGGATGCGATTCGCACTAGAGTATGAAAATTTGGGTTGCCAAGGCCACGTTCGATCTTGCCGTAATTCGAAACATTCATTCCTGCCAGATTGGCGATCTCTTCCTGGCTGAGAGCCAGCTTGTTTCGGCGATCCTGGAGGCGTTCGCCCAGTATCCGGGCGGCATCTGAGATCGGTTCTGACATCCCTCATTGCTACTTGCCCCATCGTCGAACGACCAGATGTCAGAGCAGTGAGGTATAAATGCCTCAGGGGTTAATGCTTTGTTTTGCGATCATGCAAGCCTCCTGTGGACGAACGGAAAACCCTCGCATGGCAAGATCCCTGCTCGAACAACTTCCCGGTATCGTCGCCGCAGGCAAGAGGCAGGCCCAGCAGATCCTCGAACAACTTGAGGGACCGAACAAGGTGTCCCTGCAGACGCGCGAATTGGTCATACCTGCACGCGACACCGCAGGTTTCGATTTGTACGGGGCGAACGACTCAGCCAGCATTCCGGATGCCCCCAACCGTCTCATCTATGGCGATAACCTGCTCGCAATGGCAGCGCTGCTCGCGGGCGATGAGCAGACGCCAAGCCTGCGTGGCCAGGTCGATCTCATCTATATAGACCCGCCGTTCGACTCCAAGGCGGATTATCGAACGAAGATCACGTTGCCAGGGGCAACCGTCGATCAACGTCCGACCGTTGCCGAACAATTCGCCTATTCCGACGCCTGGGCAAATGGCACCGCCTCCTATCTGGAGATGATCACTCCCCGACTCGTGCTTATGCGTGAGTTGCTCGCTGAGACCGGGTCGATCTATGTTCATCTCGATTGGCACGTCTCGCCTTACATACGCATAGTGCTTGACGATGTGTTTGGAGGATCGAACTTCGTCAATGAAGCAATCTGGACCTATTTCGGCTTCAAACGGTCCACCTCGTCCAATTTTCCACGCAAACACGACAACATTTTCATCTACAGGAAGGCGCCGAACCACTACTGGCGAACGCAGTATCGCCCTCACTCGCCTGACTATCTCAAGCGTTTCAAACGAGATGAAAGCGGCCGTCTCTATCGCGGGGATGTCAATCCCAGCGGTGGAGGTACCCGCAAGATCTACCTCGATGATGTCGCCGGCGACATCGTCCCCTCATATTGGGACGACATACCTCCAGTGAACCCAATGGCTAAAGAACGTCTCGACTACGGCACGCAAAAGCCCGAGCAGCTATTGGAGCGAATAATTAATGCCTCCGCGCCAGAAGGGGGTCTGGTGGCTGATTTCTTTGCTGGATCAGGCACTACCGCTGCAACGGCGGAACGCATTGGCCGTCGATGGATTACTACTGATCTCGGTAAGCCCGCGGTGATGATCACGCGAAAGCGACTCGTTGATCAGAATGCGAAGCCGTTCCTCTATCAGGCGATCGGTGACTATCAAGTCGAACAGGCGCGCAGCACCCTAGGACGTAAATTTAGGGTCGGCGAACTCGCGCAGACGGTGCTCGGCATCTACGGCGCTCTTCCCCTGCCACCCGAGGAGAACGTGAACGGTTCACTCGGGCGGCTGACAAACCAGAAGACTCTGATCTACGTCGACAGCCCATCGCGTCTGACTTCCACCTCGACGTTGCTGCGCGCACAGGGTTACCGCGATAGCAAGCTCGGCGGCTTCGACAAGGTGATCGTGCTCGGTTGGAACTTTTCGGCGAGCATCGGCCACGACCTCACCGCTTTGAACGACGAGAAACTCGATGTCCGAGTCATTCCACCAGACTTACTCGACCGCCTCAAGAAGCGCGGCAAAGAGAGCCTGGCTGGCAATATCCGATTCTCCACCTTGCAGTACCTCGAGGCACATATCGAATCTCGGCACCAAAATGCGGATGGCGAAGAACTGGAAATCGTGCTCGACAACTACGTGCTGCTTTCGCCGGATGCGATCAGCCTCACTGAAGAGGATCGACCAGCGGTGATTGAGGTGATGAATCGTGAGCCCCTCGCCCTCATCGAGTATTGGGCAATCGATCCCGATTATGACGGAGTGGTATTTCGTTCGACCTGGCAGGATTACCGCGGCAACACGGCCAACGACAGCGACGAACTCCGCACGGTAACTCGCGCGCATCTCACAACGGTTCGGCACGACGATGCGCGTCTCGTATGCGTTCGCGCAGTTGACGTATTCGGGTTCGAATCCGAAGTCGTGCTTGATCTTCCTGCGATGCAAGCATGAGCATCCTGCGCGATGTCTTCCCTCTCGCCGAGAATCTCGCTCTCCGTTACATCGAAGACGTTCCAGCCCTCCGCGCAGGAGCCCCTAACGCCCTGGCCGAAAAGGTCACGACCATCACTGCCGAACTGCTCAGATGGTGGTTCCAAGACGACTATTGCGACGTTCGACCGCTGAACTTCCATGACGGCCAGCGTGATGCCATCCTCTCGATCATCTATGCACACGAGGTGCTCGGCAGTACGAGCCTCCTTGACCTCTACCAGAAAGTCGCGCTTGAAGCGATGCTCGAAGGCGAATTGCTCGGCGAAGTCAGCAATGTTCGCAACGCACACCCGAAATATGCCGCCAAAATGGCTACGGGAACCGGCAAAACCTGGGTACTCAACGCCCTGCTCGTCTGGCAGTACCTCAATCACATCGCGAACACCGACGATGGGCGCTTCACCAGTAACTTCCTCGTCGTCGCCCCAGGACTCATCGTCTACGACCGGCTGCTCGACTCTTTCCAGGGCAAGCGCCGAGGAGGCGAGCAACGCGACTTCCAGACGAGCGACATTTATTCGCAACGCGAGCTCTTCATCCCTGACACTTACCGTCAACAGGTTTTCGGATTCCTGCAGTCGTCGATCGTCACCAAGAGCGATATCGGCAATAAGGTAACCGGCTCCGGCATAGTCGCCATCACCAACTGGCATCTGCTCGCCGGGGTCGAAGACCCGCTGTTTGTTGACGAGGACGATACCGAAGCTCCTGGTCAAGAAATCGACGCCGCAGCCGCTGCATCGAGCTTCGTCCCCCTCACTCCTGGAACCTCGACCGGCAATTCGCTTGATGTACTCGATCGCCGCTTTCGACGAGGTGAGGCGCTTCAGTGGCTTGTCGATCTACCGCATCTGCTGGTTTTCAATGACGAAGCGCACCACATCCACAGTCTCAAAAAGGGGCAGGAGAGCTCTGAGGTCGAATGGCAGAAGAGCCTGAGCGAGATCGCGCTGACCAAGGGTCGACGTTTCGTGCAGATCGACTTCTCGGCCACGCCCTACAACGAAAGCGGCTCAGGCAAGAATCGGGGAAAGAAATTCTTCCCGCACATCGTTGTCGATTTCGATCTCAAAGAGGCCATGAGCAAAGGGCTCGTCAAGGCCCTCGCGCTGGACAAACGAAAAGAGATAGCCGCATTAGCGAACGATGATCTGGACTTCCGCGCCGAGCGCGATGACAGGGGGCAGGTTACCGGGCTTTCTGAAGGTCAGCGCATCATGATACGGGCAGGCCTTACCAAGCTGAAGATGCTCGAGGAGCAGTTCGAAAAACAGGATGGTGATAAGCATCCAAAACTGCTCATCATCACTGAAAACACCAACGTCTCGCCTCATGTCGAGGACTTTCTGCGTAGCACCGGATTATCCGATGAGGACTTTCTAAGAGTCGATTCTGGCAAGAAAGCCTTGCTTGGCCCGAAGGAATGGGAACCCGTTCGCGACAAGCTCTTCGACATTGACCACCACAAGAGGCCCAAAGTCATCGTGAGCGTGTTGATGCTCCGTGAAGGCTTCGACGTCAACAACATTTGCGTGATTGTTCCGTTGCGATCATCGCAATCGGGCATTCTGCTCGAGCAGACTATTGGCCGCGGCCTGCGTCTCATGTGGCGTGGCGACGAAGCAATCGATGAGCTCAAGCGCGAAACACGCGACCGTATCCGAAACCGGCTGGAACCAACCAACGACTTCGACGTGCTCTTCATCGTCGAGCACCCGGCATTCGCGGATTTTTACGAGCAGGAACTCGGCGATGGACTCGTCGGAGGTGTCGGCGATGACGACAATCGCAGATCGACCGGCGACGTTGAGCGCGTCGAACTACGTGATGGTTATCAGGCCTACGATTTTGAGATACCATTCATCATTCGAGAAGCAGATGATGGTCTCGCGACCCCGCGAATCGATCCGCGGAAACTGCCACCGAGCAAGTTCCCTCTTGTCGATCTACTTCGCCAAATAGGTACTGGTGACAGGTTTGCCTCCCACGACGCTCAGACCGGGACACAGTACGGTGACTACCGGGTGGATGGCGGGGTGATGACGGCGACCGGTTACAACGACTATCTGTCGCGTCTCACCACGCGCATCAGCAAATCGATTAGTGGAAGCTTCACCCGCTCCACGCCAAAGTACAACCAGTTGACTGCCTATCCTGTGCTGCAGGTGCACAAGCCGCTCCTGTTGGGCTGGGTCGACAGTTACATCCGCACCAGACTTTTCGGCATGCCCTTCAGCCCGCTCGAAGGTGAAAATTGGCGCGTGCTGCTTCTCGAAGGTGTCTCGGAGGAGATTGCCGGCGTCTTTGCGCCTGCCCTCGTCGCGACACTCGACAGCGAACAGACCTCTGCGGCCGAAGTGCTTTATCGCTCGCTGTCGGAGGTCGACTGGTTGTCGGTGCGAACGAGTTCAGCTGTCGAGGTGAAGAAATGCATTTACCCAAAACTGCCGATCCCGTCGCACGGTGGTGGCCTCGAACGCCTCTTCATCGAATGGGCGGACAGCGATAGTCATGTCGAGGCGCTCGTCAAGATCCACGAGTACAAGCACGACTTTCTGCGGCGCCCTTACCTGAAGGCCGACGGGATGCCCGCCCAATACTCGCCTGACTTTCTCGTGCGAACGGAGTTCGAGATCTATGTTGTCGAGACGAAAGCAGTGTCGGCACTCAGCGATGAGAACGTCAAACGCAAGCAACGAGCGGCCCTCGCCTGGTGCGAACAACTCAATCTGCTGGATCCCGAATTTCGAGATGGACGCGAATGGCACTACGTGCTTCTCGGCGAGAGCATCGTTAGGGAATGGCACGCGAAGGGCGAACGTGCGTCAGCCCTACTCAACTACGCGCGCATCCGTCCGAAAAACGCCCTCCAGCAGGACATGCTGATTTAGGCAGCCGAGAGTTGTCGGGAGCAGGGCTTTGGAACGAATCACCCTCCAAGAGTTGGGCAACGATGATTCTTCGACGGGGTCGCAAATGGTGGCTCGCATCGTAAACGCAGCTGAAAGTCTGGTCAGTCGCCGTCCGAATCCAAGTCGGAGTCGAATGGATCGGGCTGACGGATCCTCTTGTCGCCGATGTGCACAGCGGCATGAACTTCCCACTTAACGACAAGTGATTCGACGGCCTCGTGGAAACGTCGGGTGGCGGCACCGGGGGTCGTGTCGCCGAAGTGGCGCTCCACCTAGAGCTGGAGGCGTTCCTGGGCTCCCCTGCTGTGCTGCACGCGATCGACGAGGGGGATGGTGTCGGATGCTTCCGCCGCGGTGAGCCACTTCGCGGCACCAAGGTATCCGCTGTCGTCGATCTCGGCAGCCAGGGCGATCGGGCGGGCGACGATGAGCGGCTTACCCGTTGCGAGCCTGTCGTAGACCATGGCGGAGATGTCGGCGATCGCGACATCCGCAGCCGCCAGTTGCCAACCGAGAGTCGGACCGTCATCGAAGACGTGTTGTGCTCGTGGGTCTTGTGTGTTGGCCTCGGCTATGTCTGCGGTCGGCGACGGAGCTCAGACAGACCACGGGGACCGGCGACTCCTCGAGAAGAGTCAGGGCAGACCCGGGCGACCGCGAGATGATCGCCACCTGATGTGTTTTCGACAGCTCGGCCAGCGGCGCATACCACTGGCGGATCTGATAGAGGTTGACTCGAGAATCGGCGAAGTACACGGCGATCTGGACGCTGCCCGCCGGCTGTTCCCAGACGCTGGCGCCGAGACTGGCGAGCTGTGCCCGGTTGCGGCGGGAGCGGAAGAGGTTGAGTACAACGCGCTGAGCGGTCTTGATGTCCTTGAGAAGCGGCACCGTCTAATTAAAGCAGTGCGCATCTATGCAAAGGCTGCCAAAGCGGGACTGTTACCCACCCGATGCTCGCCGAAGGGGCCAGATCGCCGACTGCTAGGCTCCAGACGTGCCCGGGTTCAACTTTGCGAACGGGAACGCGAAGAAGCTTCTCTCCCTTCCCCTCTACGCGCTCGGGGCCCTCGCGAGCCTCGTGGTTCCGCGCACGGACCGCCAATGGGTGTTCGGCTGCGGGTCCGGTGTCGGTGAGGGTTCGCTCGAGCTCTTCCGCTTCGCCCGTGCTGCCAACCCACTGCTCGGCCTCACCTGGTTGGCCCTCGACACGGAGGAACTGGCGGATGCCGCGGCCCTCGGAATTCCGGCGGTGCTGAAGTCGAGCAGGCGCGGGTTGTGGCTCACGTTGCGCGCCCGAGTGATCGTAGTGACCCACGGATTCGGGGACGCCAACCGCTACGGCACCCGCGGGGCTTTCGTCGTGCAGCTGTGGCACGGCATTCCTCTCAAACTCATCCAGCTCGACTCACCGGTGACGACCAGCAGCGGGATCTTCTCCCGAATCAGCCGGCTGCGGGGCATTCTCCGCAGGGCATACCAGCGCGGCTATCGGGGCATCAGCCTGATGCCTGCAGCATCGGAACTTGTTGCAAGCCGCCTGCAAACGGCGTTCGGACTGGAATCGGGGCGCATCGCCGTGACAGGCGATCCGCGCGACGATGTGCTTTCGCGCGGCACGGCCGATGATCGCTCGGCGATCGCACGGGCGCAACTATTCGCAGGGCTTGGTCTCGACCGCGATTCACGAGCCCGAACGCTGCTCTACTCCCCCACCTGGCGTGACGGGGCCGCGGATCCCGGGGCTCCGACTGCTGAGGAATGGACGCGAATCGGCGAATATCTGGAGGCGAGCGGCTCGCTGCTGGTCGTGCGCCCGCATCCGCACGGCGTCGGCGACTATGCGGCGGGTTTCGGGGTCTCCGACCGGATCGTGCTGCTCTCCTCGAGCGCGCAGCCGGATGTTACGCCGATCCTGCCGGCCGTGGACTTGCTGATCACCGACTACTCCTCCATCGCCTTCGACTTCTCGCTGACCGGCGGACCCATCCTGTTCCTCGCGCCGGACGAGGACTCCTACACCGCATCCCGTGGCCTGTACGAGCCCTATCGCGAGTTCAGCGGCGGCACGGAGGTGCGGTCGTGGACGGCGATCCTGGCGCAGCTCGCACGGTACGACAGCGATCAACAGTGGGCGGCACAGCTCGAGGCGCACAGTCGGCTAGTTAGCGAACGGCACTTCGCGTATCGCGATGGTCGGAATACTGAGAGAGTGTATGGCGAGATACTCGACCGGCTGAAAGCGCAGGAATGACACCCACTCCCCCCACCTCGGTCGACTCCGGCCGCCTGGTCGTCGACACCGTTGTCGTGATCCCCGGGGACGACCCGAGCCTGCGTTTCGAGGGATCGACGGATGCCGGCACCCCCCCTTCCGCAACCCTTCGCGGTTCACGGCAGACCCTCACCGCCGAACTCACGATCGCCGACGGCCGCTGGCAGGCCGTCTTTCCTCTTCTCGCCTCAACCTGGGGCGGCCCGCCGCTGCCCCCGCGCTCCGGACGCTACGCTCTCGTGGCAGACACCCTGCGCGTGACCGTCGCCGCCGATCTCCCCAGCCAGCAGTACCTTCCCGGTGTCACCCGCGTCGCTTTCACCAGCGACGGCCAGGCTCTCGACGTCACTTTCTCGGCCCCGCTCAGCGATCGCGAGCGCGGGCGGCTCCAGCAGGCCTCGCTCGAAGCGGACTATCGCGCAGCACGCTATGAGCCACTCGACGCGGTCTTCTTCGAGAGCTTCTTCGGTCGGAACGTCTCCGACAACCCGCGAGCGATCGATCGCGCACTCGCTGAGCTGCGACCGGACATCGCCCGCTACTGGAGCGTCGCCGATGCCTCCGTCGCAGTGCCGGAGGGTGCCGTCGCGCTGATCGAGGGCAGCGCGGAGTGGTGGCGCATCCGCGGCTCTGCGCGTTTACTCGTGGTGAACGACTGGCTGCGCAAA
This sequence comes from Glaciihabitans sp. UYNi722, assembly GCF_040549465.1. Classification (NCBI taxonomy): domain Bacteria; kingdom Bacillati; phylum Actinomycetota; class Actinomycetes; order Micrococcales; family Microbacteriaceae; genus Glaciihabitans; species Glaciihabitans sp. UYNi722. The sequence goes on from NZ_JBEPTL010000009.1 coordinate 116,214, forward strand.
CGGCTGCGCAAACGCCGATACCAGACGGTGTTGCAGACCTGGCATGGCACCATGCTCAAGAAACTCGCCCTAAGCCGGGTGCGTCAGGGTCTTCGCCCTGCGGTCGCGACGCTGCGCGAACGGGCGAGGTGGGACATCCTGCTGGCCCAGAATCCCTACAGCAGGAAGGTGTTCCGTAAGGCCTACGCCTACCTCGGCCCGGTGTGGGAAGAGGGTTACCCACGCGACGACGTGCTGATGAACGGGGATGCCGCCACCGTTCGCGCGCGCCTCGGAATCGCGGATGACGCGAGCGTTCTGCTCTATGCACCGACCTGGCGAGACGACAGGCCCGACCACGTCGATCACCTCGACGTATCGCGTTTCGCCGAAGCCCTTGGCGACGACTACGTCACCCTCGTGCGCGGTCACTCGCGCACGCTGCTTCCTGGCGAAAATCTCTACGCGAAGAACGTGCTCGATGTCACCGGATACCCGGATGTCTCGGAGCTGTTCCTCGTCGCCGACGCCCTCATCACCGACTACTCGTCGGTCATGTTCGATTTCACCGTCACCGGCAAGCCGCTGTTCTTTTTCACTCCGGATCTCGACCACTATCGGGAGAAGCTGCGCGGATTCTACTTCGACCTGATTCCGGTGGCGCCGGGACCCGTCGTCTCGACGCTCGAGAACCTCGTCGAACTCGTCACCGCCCGCACCGAGATCCAACCACGCTACGCCGAGAAGTACCGGGCCTGGCGTGCGCGGTTCAACCCACGCGACGATGGCCAAGCGGCGGAACGGGTCGTGCGTCGGCTGTTGCGCGAGGGAAAGATCGGCTAGATACCGGTACGAGAGGTGTCGACGGTGTTGCGGGCTCCGCGGATGAGGCCGATGACGAACCCGACGCCCCAGCTCAGGTGCATGGTGGGCAGCACGAGGAAGAACCGCCAACGGTCGCTCCACCCGGGGCCGCCAGCGCGCGAGAAGGCGAGCAGGAGCAGCAGCACGATGTAGGCGAGCGGGCCGAGATAGATCAGTGACAGCACCAGGCTCGGCCATCCGCTGATCACGCCGGTCAGCTGCAGCACAAGCAGCACGAGGCTGAGCAACACCACGACGACCAGCACGGGAGGCGCGAAGAATCGCCAGGGGTTGCGCCCCGCGTAGCGCCGAACGAGTTCACCCCGCCAGATACCTGTCGCGCAGAACTGTCGCACCAGTTTCGTCCAGCTCTCGCGCGGCCAATAGGTCACTTCGAGCGACGGGTCGAACCACACCGAGTGGCCCGCGGCACGAATGCGCAGGTTGAGTTCCCAGTCCTCGCCGCGTCGAACCGATTCGTCGAACAGGTTCACTTCGTCGAGCACTTCGCGGCGGATGACCCCGAGATAGGCCGACTCCGCAGGGCCCTCCTCCGCACCACCGTGATAGCTGCCGCCGCCGAGTCCGAAGCGGCTGTTGTAGGCCCTGGCGACCGCGGACTGGAACGGCGTCTTGCCCCGCGCCTTCATGACGCCGCCGACATTGCCAGCTCCGGTGCGCTTCAGCGTGTCGATCGCGCGTCGCGTGTAACTGGGATCGAGTTCCGAGTGGGCATCGACGCGAACAATAATCGGGTACCTACTGGCGTTGATCGCGAGATTCAGGGCGACCGGGATGTCTGTGTCCGGGTTCGGCACCGAGACGATGCGACTGTCTTCCGCGGCCAGCCGGTGCACGAGTTCTGTGGTGCCGTCCGAGGACGGCCCGAGTGCAAGAATCAGCTCCTTCTCGCCCTCATAGTCCTGGGCCAGTACCGTACGAATCGCGTCCTCAATGTAGGCGACTTCGTTGAGCACCGGTATGACATAGGAGACGCCTGGCAGGGCTGGCACCTCGGTCGTCATAGCATCCAATGGTCAGGTCGGCAGGTCGGTTGAGCCTACCAGCCGACACGAAACAGGCACGGATGCCCTGCGAGAGCAGGGCATCCGTGCCTGTTGTCGTGCTTGGAGTGTGCCGCTTACTTCAGTGCGCCGAGGGTGACCGATACCGTCGTGGACTTGCCACCACGTACGTACGTCAGGTCGGTCTTGGATCCGGCGGCGAGGTATCGCACCTGCGCCGTGAGGTCGGTCGCTCCGGTAATGCGGATGCCGTTGAAGTTGGTGACCACGTCACCGGACTTCAGCCCAGCGTTAGCCGCAGCCCCGTTGCCGGTGACGTCTTTGAGCGAAGCGCCGACGACGGCGCTCGAGTCGGTGGCCGCGACATCCGAGACGCTGGCTCCGAGCAGACCGTGGCTGGCCTTGCCGTCCTTGATCAACTCGTTGGCGATCCGCTGAGCCAGGTTGGCCGGGATGGCGAAGCCGACGCCGATGTTGCCCGACTGGGTGCTGGCATTCGAGGAGCTGCCCGTTCCCGCGATGGCCACGTTGATGCCGATCACTTCGGCGTTGGAGTTGAGCAGAGCGCCACCGGAATTACCAGGGTTGATCGCGGCATCCGTCTGGACGACGGGAAGCGAGATGGTGGCCTGGGAAGCGGACTGCGGCTGCTGTGAGCTGCCACCGCCGTTGTCGAAGCGGAAGTCGAACGGGCTGGTCTGGCCCGGTGTCGAGTCCTGGTTGGAGCTGGAGTTCGGCACGGCGGAGGAGGCGATCGAGATGCTGCGGTTGAGCGAACTGACAATGCCGTCGGTGACCGTGTTGGAGAGGCCGAGGGGTGCGCCGATCGCGATCGCAGTCTCACCCACGTTGAGCTTGCTCGAATCGCCGAAGGTCGCCGGCGTGAGGTCGGTTGCGTCCTTGAGTTTGATCACGGCGAGGTCGGCGATCGGGTCGGTTCCGACGACGGTCGCGGAGTAGAGGTGTCCGTCGGCCGTGGTGACCTGGATGGTCGGGTTGGAGATCTGGCCGTCGAGCGTCACGACGTGTGTGTTCGTGAGTACGTATCCGTCTTTGCTCAGGATGACTCCCGATCCGGTTCCGGCCGCGCTCTTGCTCGAGGTGGAGATGGTGACGACCGACGGCTCGGCTTTCGCCGCGACAGCGGTGACGACGTTGACGCTCGCTGTGTCGTTGACGGTGATGTTCTGGGCTGTCGCGGAGGACGGTGAGGTTGCGCTCGGCTGGTTGGCTGAGACGGCCCATGCAGCGACTCCGGCACCTGAGACGCCTCCGACGAGTGCTCCGACGGCGAGGGCGGCGATCAGGCCGACCTTGGCTGAACGCTGTTTCGTGGTGGCAGGTGCGGCGGTATCGGGAGCTGCTGCCCACGTGTAGTCAGTGCCCTGTCCGGCAGGTGCTGGCTGCTCTGCTGTGAGGGGCTGGCCGAATGCGTCGGTGGGCGTAGCATCAGCGGTGGTCGCTACTGTGGGTGTCGCATCTGCGCTCGTCGGGGCGGATGTGTTGAACCGTGCCTCGGTCTCGGCAGGTGTTTCAGGGTTGTCTGATCCAGAAATTGGTTCCTGGGGTGCGTCGGTCATGGGGGCTGCTCCTTCCAAGCGTTGCTAGCTTCCACCGCCAACCTGAGCGTTGTATATGGACGCACTGTGAGCGTGCCGCAGTCTTCCTATGGTTTCATATAGCAGGTCAGCAACCGGGTCCTGAAGGGTTCGCGGCGCAGTCTTTGTCGACGAGAACGGTCTTCGCATCGCCCGCCGTGGCGACGAGACGGTTCGCCGGCACCCCTATTGTTCCGGCGATCGGCGTCCAGCCGCCAACCCCGAAACGATAGTCGGCTCGAAAGTCGATGGTGAGGTTGATCGTGTAGGTTCCGGGCGCGCGGTAGATGTGACTTGTGGGCGTAGCGTCGAATTCCTGGATGCCCTGTGACGACCAGGCTGCGCCTTTGGCTGCGGATGTGGCTGATGCTCCGTCACCGTAGCTCCAGTGGTAGCGGAGCGGTGAGAATCGCACGGATGCTGGCTGGCCGAGCAACTGGCCGTCCTGCATCTGGGCACCCGCTTCCGCGTAGAAGTTCGTATCGAGGCCGACCACCATCCACCCGTTCGGCTCCATGTGATCGATACCGGCCACGGGACGGAAATTGATGAGGTCGCGCAGCGTCACGGCGGCGACCGGGTTGGTGGGGTCCACGGGATTGGTGGTGTCGTGCCCGTCACGTGGACCCTGGCATTTCACGCCGACCATCGGGCAGGGGATCTCGACCTCTTCGACCGGGGCGGTGCCCTGCCCACGACCCGGGATGACGACGGTTCCGGGTTTGCCGGGGATGGTGACGACGGCTCCCAGATCCACACCGCCGTCGAGGACTTCGCCGGTGGCGCAGCCTGTGGTTTGAGATTCGTATCCTCCGCAGGAACCCCCTGCACGCACTAACGTCGGTGAAGCTACGACCAATCCAGTCGCAGTGAGGGCGACCATGACGACATGAATAATTTTTAGCATTTGCCGCCCGCCCAAGTCTCTTTGTGTGAAACGAATAGTTGTCCGCTCAGCGCGGGTACAGAATCGAACCCAATTTCGTATGCCACTCGGTTCGGCCGATCCGAACTTACGATTGAAACTCCAGCGGAGTTTAGGACGTCGACTTTTGACACGTCTTCACACAAATAGATGACGATAACCGCACGCCCGTCCGTGCTGCTGTCCTTAAACTGCTGCAGGGTAGAGCCTTCAAATGTGGTGCCCCCAGTGCTGTGAACTTTTTTGTCCGAAGCAGTTTCATAACCTGTGAGGTCTGCCTTCAGCTGTTCCCCTGTCGCGACAGCCTTCAGGCGCTCGGGATTGACCCCACCATCCATGAACACCTGATCCGACACCTTCACGTAGGCGGCATACGCCTTCGTCGCTGCCGCGAGTGCCTCGTCCTCCGTGGCGAAGATCGGGGTAGAACTCGGCTGGGGCTTGGGGGTCGCGGCGGGTTCCGTGGGGACGCATCCGGAGAGTAGGAGGGTCGCGACGAGAGCGACGAGAGATACCCGAGGGATGTTCCGCATAGACAAAACGGTAGGGCACAGTGGGGAGGTGATGCCAGAACTTTCCACACCTGTTACGAAACCTCGACTATTCGACCTAGGGAGGAGGGGCGACGGGAGTACCGTTGGACAACAGTTTCCCCGATCACGACAGCTGGAGTTGCAGACCAATGGACGTCTCTGGCGGATGGGAACGAACGGCACGCGGAGCGATGCTGCTCGGCGACGATGGCGGCCTCAAGCCCACGATTTTCGCGGAGATGTCCGCATTGGCCGCGCAGACCGGTGCCATCAACCTTGGGCAGGGATTCCCTGACGAGGATGGCCCGTTCGAGGTTCTCGAAGCAGCCCGGCACGCTATCAGCGACGGTTTCAACCAGTACCCGCCCGGTCTCGGCATGCCGGTTCTTCGCCGGGCGATCGCCGACCACCAGGAGCGCTTCTACGGGCTGAAGGCAGACCCCGACCGCGAGGTGCTGGTCACCGCCGGCGCAACCGAGGCGCTGGCAGCCACGATCCTCGCCCTGGTCGACGACGGGGATGAGGTCGTGACGCTCGAACCGTTCTACGACTCCTACGGCGCGATCATCGCGCTGGCCCGCGGCATCCATCGCACTGTCGGACTGCGTGCGCCGAATTTCCAGCCCGACCACGACGAGTTGCGAAGCGTCGTCACCGATCGCACGCGCCTCATCCTGATCAATAATCCGCACAATCCCACGGGTTCGGTGCTCAGTAGGGAGACCCTCGAACTCGTGGTCGAACTCGCTCACGAGCACGACGCGATCATCGTGACCGACGAGGTCTACGAGCACCTGACCTTCGGTGTCGAACACATTCCGGTGGCCACGCTGTCCGGCGCGTGGGATCGCACCGTCACCATCTCGAGCGGTGGCAAGACGTTCAACACCACGGGATGGAAGGTCGGCTGGCTGACCGCGCCGAACGCCCTGCTGCAGACGATCCTCGCCGTAAAGCAGTTTCTCACCTACGTGAACGCCGCGCCGTTCCAGCCCGCCATCGCCGTCGGGCTCGGTCTGCCTGACGAGTACTTCCAGCGCATCGCCAGCGAACTCGAGCAGAAGAAGGATCTTCTCTCCGCAGGTGTTCGCGGCGCAGGGTTCGAGGTGAGCCGGCCGCAGGGTTCCTACTTCGTGATCGCGGATGCCGGGCCCCTCGGCTTCGCGGACGCGGCGGCCCTCTGCCGCCAGCTGCCAGAACTCGCGGGCGTGGTGGCGGTGCCGGTCAGCGCCTTCGTGGCGGACGAACATAAGGGCGAGTACGCATCGCTACTGCGATTCGCGTTCTGCAAGCGGGTCGAGGTGCTCGAGCGCGCATCCGCCCAGCTGGCCCGACTCGATCGCTAACGACACTCGACCGCTAGCGCCATTCTCGCCACGACTCCCCTCGCGGCCGCGGCGCCTCAGGGACGCCGGGGCAACGGAAGCGACATGCTGAACGCGGTACCGACGCCCTCCTCGCTCTCGACATTGAACTCACCTTCGTGGGCAGTGACGATCGCCTTGGTGATGGTGAGGCCGAGACCCACGCCCGGCACGGCGTTCCTGGTCGCCGTCGACGCGCGGAAGAACCGCGCGTAGAGCTTGTCGAGTTCGGATTCGGGGATGCCGATGCCGGTGTCGCCCACGGTGATCACGGCATCCGCTTCTGACGCTCCGAGACTGACGGTGACGGTACCGCCGCGTGGCGTGAACTTGACCGCGTTGGAGATCAGGTTGTCGCAGGCCTGCCCAAGACGCACAGCATCGCCACGAACAGTGATGGGGCGCTCTGGAAGGTGGAGGATCAACTCGACCCCGGCCGTGGAACTTACTGGGCGGGCGGATTCGACAGCCGCGGCCACGACATCGTTGAGGGATTCCCCCTCAAGAATATGGTCAGTTCACTCTACGCGGCGGGGCCGCTCTCCCGAGGCTGAATTTCGAACCTCCGCAGCCCCAGTGCGGGGTTCACGGCGCGCACCGCGGCGATGCGTTCCAGTGAGATCCAGGCGATCGCGACATCAGTTTCTTCGCCGATTGTCGCGAGTTCGATGCCCATCGGATCGACGATCATGCTGTTACCCGCCCCGATTGGCGGAGCCTGGTCTGGGGCGGCGATATAAATCGTGTTCTCGATGGCGCGGGCGGTGACAAGTGTGCGCCAGTGTTGTTCTTTGAGCGGCCCGCGCACCCACTCGCTCGGCAGAAGAACGAGATCCGCACCAGCATCCACCAGGCGGCGCGTCACCTCCGGAAAACGGATGTCGTAGCAGGTCTGCAGGCCCACCGTCAGGTCACCGAGCGTGAAGGTCTCCGGCGGCTCGATCGGCCCAGGCACCACCCAGTCGCTCTCCGACTGCCCGAATGCGTCGTAGAGGTGGATCTTGCGGTACTTCGCCACCAGAGCCCCGTGCTGGTCAAGGGCGACGAGGGTGTTCGAGAAACGCTTGTCGTCTTCTGACGTCTCGAGCATTCCCGCGACGAGGTGGATGTCGAGCACCTTCGCAAGAGCCTCGAGTCCGGCGACGAACGGTCCGTCGAGGGTTTCAGCCGCCGCCACCGAGTGTTCACCGAACTCAGGGGTGAAGTAGGAGGAGTACTCGGGAAAGACCACGAGCTTCGCGCCGCGGGATGCCGCTGTCGTCGCGAGATCGCGGATCTTCTCGAGGTTGGCGGCCTTGTCATCGCCGGGCGCGAACTGCGCCACCGCGATGGGAAGCGCAGTATCGGTTGCCATCGGCCAAGCCTACTGAGATGCCGTCGACCGCTGTGATCCGTGCAACTGTCGGGACCGCCGTACGCTGCTAAGGGTGTCCGAAATTCAACGCGGGCCGCCATCCCGCCGCGGCAACTCTCACTGCCTCTGTCATTAACTCGTCCGAAGGAATCGACGTCATAGACGCCCCACTCTCCGTTGGCGAGGGTGTTCCGATCAAGGTGGTTTCGGCCGGCATTTGCGGAACGGACCTGGCTTTCGCGGCGGGTGGCGTGCAGGGATTCGTCTACGGGCATGAATTCGCTGGCGTCGGGGCAGACGGACGCGAGTATTTTGTCGAGCCCACGATTTTCGGTGGTCAATGCGCTGAATGTAGATCGGGGAACATTCAGCGATGCACCGAAGAGGGCCACGGCAATCTGGGCATTTTCCGCGACGGCGGGATGGCGGAATCAATCAGTGTCCCTGAGAGTGCCCTGCTTGCCCTTCCAGACGGACCTCACGCCAAGGACGCGTGCCTGGCCGAGCCGGGAGCAGTCGCCTGGCATGCCGTGCGGCATGCCAACTGGCACGAAGGAGAGCGACTCGCGATCATCGGCGGTGGCAGCATAGGTCTGCTTGCGGCCGCCGTCGTTGTCGCCGCCAGTGGCGAGACCGCGCTGGAGGAGGCTGCCAAACTTGCGAAGCCCGGTGCTCGCATCGTATCCCTCGGCGTTTACGCGACGACGATTCCGAACCCCGGACCGGTCAGCTTGATCAAGGAACTGACCTACGTCAATAGCATCGCGTACGGTCTGCGAAACGGGATCCGAGAAACATCAGGAGTCGCCGCCATGTTGGCCGACAGACCAGAACTAGCAGACACAATCATCACCCACCGATTTCCGCTCAATGAGGCTCGAGAGGCATTCCGAGTCGCTTCCGACCGATCCACCCAATCGATCAAGGTGGTCCTCGAGGCGCAAGAGGGGAACTGACCAACCGCACCTCTGCTGGATTGTGCGCGACCGAGTGAGCGTGCTGCGATCGAGCAAACCCACCACGGAGCCGGTTCTTATGACCTGGCCCCGCCGCGGTCGCTGTTAGCCGACGACGCTACGGTCGGTGGCGTCAATCGGGGCGGATTCTTTCTTCCAGCTCAGCCAGCCGCGGCAGAGGATCCAGGCGGGCACCATGACGAGGACGAGGTAAAGATCGACTGTTGCGTCTCGTGGTGCTTCGGCGACTGTGATGTTGAGGTAGCCGATGATCGTGATGGTCGCCTTCTGGATCAGGACGATCTCCCACATCAGGGGCGTGCTGCGCGGCCGGAGGGCGAGCAGGGCGAAGATCGCGGCGAAGACGAGGTAGGCGAGAGTGCGCCACCACTGCATGTAGAACGTGTCAGGACCTGCTCCTGACGCCAGGCCGATGCCGTCGACGAATGCGACGAGGGTCGAGACGGACAGCAGCCCGAAGAGGATGCGTCCAACGAGGTCGCGGCGGGACGTGATGGGGTTGATCATGATTGTGGACTCCCTGGTGTCTGTCGGTGTGACGAACCGTGAACGATGTTCTCGATATAGATCACCGTACTCGACAGCTGACAAAGATATCAAGAACACCGTTCTCGATTCGGTATTATGTTCTCTCTATTGGCATACTGGTGTTATGGGTGCCCCAGGAACTGCGCGTGCGAGGGCTCGCACTGCTCTGACCCGCGAGATTCTCGACGTGGCTCGTCGCCAACTGGCCACCGTCGGGGCCGCTGGGCTGTCTCTTCGTGCTGTGGCTCACGAGCTGGAGATGGTACCGTCAGGGCTCTACCGGTACTTCGCGAGCCGCGACGTGCTCCTGACCGCTCTGATCGTCGAGGCATACACCGCGGTCGGCGATCAGGCGGAAAGCGCCCTCGCGCAGACTCGTGACAGCAATCACCGTGATCGGTGGTGCGCCGTGTGCACATCGGTGCGCGATTGGGCCGTGGCGCATCCCCAGGAATTCGCCCTGATCTACGGCTCTCCCGTGCCCGACTACCGAGCACCGACCGACACCGTCGCCCCGTCCGCCCGGGTATACACGCTGCTCCTTGGCATCCTGAGCGACAGCGCGCGCGCCGGACTGCTGGCACCACCATCCACTCAGGCGCCGCTGCCGACAACCTTGGCCGAGGACGCTGCAGCCCTGCTCTCGGCCCTGAACTTCTCCGACCTCACCCCAGAAGTCCTGCTCCGAGGCATCACCGCGTGGACCCAGATACTGGGCGCGCTCAGCCAGGAACTGTTCGGTCACCTCGGAGGCGCATTCCGCACCAACGCCGACCTCTTCACACACACAGTCGAGCTCACGGCCGACCTCGTGGGGCTCGCACCCCGCCGCTGACCACAGCCGGAGCCATCTATCTGCCGTAATTGCAGCTGAGTCTGAGCGCGGATTCGGGGTCCACGGCGCCTTCAAGAGTTGCTTGCCAGGCGCTGGCCGCGTCTTCCTCGACGAGTGCGAGATTGACGTCGCCCCCTACCGCGTCGATCGCAGCGGAAGCTTGTCGGACGTTGACGCCCTGCGGTTTCACAGAGACAAGGTGCACAGGATGAGCACTTGCCTGCTCGGGCAGGCAGCGTCATGCCACATGCCGGAGGTGTCTGGTCAGAGTGCGCATTATCCCTGGGCGGTGGGGCGTACGACAATTTCACCGACGTCCACGCCGGCGGGCTGTTCGATGGCGTAAGCGATCGCACGGGCAATCGCTGACGCGGGCATTGCCATATCGTCGATCGTTTTTTGGAGGTTCGCGCGGATGTCGGGGTTGGTCACTCCGCTTGCGCCTTCGGTTGATGTCATCCCTGGTGTAACGAGAGTTACCCTCAGGTCGGCGCCGGCTTCCTGCCTGAGACCTTCGGTGATGGCTTTGACGGCCAGTTTGGATGCCGAATAGACCGCCATCGTGGGAACGATCCTGAGAGTAGCGGTCGACCCGGTGTTGATGAAGTGTCCGGTCTTCTGTTCGCGGAACACGGGAAGGGCTGCCGCAATGCCGTACAGGACACCCTTGACGTTGATGTCGATCATCGCCTCCCAGTCATTCACTCGAAGTTCATCGAGCGGCGAGATGGGCATAACGCCGGCGTTGCTGACCAGGACGTCGAGCCGGCCGAAGGTGGTGGTTGCGAGGCTCACGAAGGATTCGAGGTCGTCACGCCGGCTCACGTCGACGCGGGCGAAGATGGCTTCGCCACCGGCCGCCGCGATCTGCGAGGCGACTGCTTCAAGACGTTCCGTCCGTCGAGCACCGAGTACGACCTTTCCTCCGCGTTCTGCGAGTAGCAGTGCTGTTGCTTCCCCGATGCCGCTGCCGGCGCCTGTGATTGCGATGACCTTGCCGTTGATTCCGTTGTTGTCTGTCATGAGGGGTACTTTCCTTAGACCTGTGCGAGGCCGCCGTCGGCGAAGAGTTCGACGCCGTGAATAAAGCTGGAATCGTCGGAGGCAAGGAACGCAACGGCCTTCGCGATCTCGCTCGTCTGGGCGATGCGGCCGATGGGGCTTCCGACGCCCATCCGGTCGATTTCCGCCTGCACCCGGTCTTCACCCTGGGCGCGCGCAAGGGCGCTTCGGAGCGAATCGGTGTCAACAGCTCCCGGGCTGAGAACATTGATGCGAATGCCCGAACCCTTGGTGTCCTGGATCCAGCTGCGAACGAAGTCGCGGACGGCAGCCTTGGCACCTCCATACATGCTCATACCGCGTGGGGGGTTGATCGAACCTGTCGAACCGATGATGACCACGGATGCGCCGTCCTTCAAAAATGGAAGCGCCGACTGCACGGTGAAAAGTACGCCTTTAGCGTTCGTATTGAAGGTCTGATCGAACTCGTGCTCCGTGATGGAGCCCAATGGGGAATGGTAGCCCGCACCCGCGTTAGCGATGACCATGTCGAGGCGTCCATGTCGGACGGCAACTTCCTGATAGAGGCTGTCGACATCTGCGCTGCTCGAGACGTCGCCCGTGAAGATCGAGCACGATTCGCCCAGCGACGCTTCGGCCGATCGGAGTTGATCCTCCCGCCGCCCGGTGATCACCACCTTCGCGCCCCGCGCAACGAACTCCTCCGCGACGGCGAGACCGATACCTGAACTGCCTCCCGTAACGACAGCAACTTTATTCTGCATATCCAGCATGGTTATCCATTCCACAACTCACTTCTGCCACCCGAGAACACATAGGATGGAAGAATACGGACGGGTGTCCGTTACTCATCACCTTAGCGGACATGTGTCCGTTTCGCAATCAACTGATCGGGCAGTCTTGCAAAAAGCGATGCGCGAGGGCCTCGTGAACAAGACCACTAATCCCGCAGAGAGTCGGCGCGGGGGCCTCAGAAACGATGCCGTCGCAAATCGGTTGCGGATATTGGACGCGGCGCGGGAGGCGCTGGCCGTCTCGGCTAATGCATCGGTGCAATCGATCGCGAAAGCCGCTGGCGTCGGACAGGGAACCATGTACCGTCACTTCCCCAACCGCGAGGCGCTGATCCTGGCTGTACACCGGAACGACGTCAGCGAACTAGTCGAGTCAGCTCCACGCCTGGTTGCCACGCTGCCCGCTTCTGCCGCATTGCGAGAGTGGTTCACTCAGTTGGCCGCCTATGGCCGGATAAAGCACGGTTTAGGCGAAGCTCTCTATTCCGCCACCCGACAGACCCTGTCCGATGAGGGCTACGCATCCATCCTCCAAGCGATTGACGCTCTCCTCGATGCTGGAAAGCGAGACGGCACCGTTCGAACAGACATCGACGCCCAAGACCTACTTTTGTTAGTAGGATTTCTCTGGCGCATCGACCCCACCGACGACCGTGAGCGTCGGTCCACTCGCCTACTCACACTCGTCCTAGACGCGGTCAGTCCTCCGGCCGACAGGCGCCAGGAACCAACCGCCGTCCGATGATGATGACTTCATCGCGGTTGAGCGCCACGAGGTGCACTTCCTGGAGAGGCGATTTCTCGCCCTCATTGAGACACTTGGCCCACTGCGGACTTGGGACCCTTTCGAAATGACAGCGTTCCTGAAAGCGGGAGACGAGTCGAACAACGATGGGTTGAATCGCCCTGCAGAGCCCACCCCTCCGGCCCGGTGGTTGGGAGCACGCCTGTTCAGGGCGTGAGGGCTACGAAGCTCAGTCCGTTCGTCGCCTCGGCCAGGGTAAGGACTGCGTCGGGGTCGTCGAGGCCAACGGTTATGACTTCGAGGGCGGTGAGGTCGAGCAGGCCCGCTTCGACCTGTCGCCAGACCGAGTAGGCGGTCTCGTTAGACGCCATCCAAGAACCGCGGAGGGTGATCCGGCGATGCATCAGTTCGTCGTACGGAATCGGAAGGGTTTGACGGACCCCGCCAAGGAGCACCATTGTGCCGTCAAGGCGGAGTACGTCGAAAGCCGCCATCGTCAAGTCTGCGGTCGGCGCGGGGCCGAGAGCATCGATGGCCACATCGGCGTCTCCGCCGAGCGCATCCGCAATCGCTGCAGCGTCAGCTGTTCGATCGCCAAAGGAGCGGACCGGGCGTACTCGCGGGTCGAGCGCTGCGAGATGTTCCAGGCTCGCGGAGTTCCGACCAACTGCGGCGATTCTGCCCGCGCCGCGCGCGAGTGCCAGCAACACTGTCGCTCCACCGAGCTGCCCACTCGCCCCTGTCACAACCACCCGATCGCCGGGACTCAGAGCGCTTCGTTCCACCGCCCCAGCGGCGACTGTCAGCCAGGGCAGAAAGGCGAGACGAGCCAGGTCCGGGTAACGCTCAGCACCCGGAAGAGCGACGAGCGTCGATGCCGGCATCAGCGCGCGTTCCGCAAACGTGCCAGTGCGCCACACTCGGCGCATCGCATCCGTGGCCGCAGACGGGGTGCCGCGGCCACCGATCCCGGTCCAGCCGAGCAGCACCTCCTCGGGGTCGGCGATTCGACCGGTCGCCAGAAAACCGGTGCAGAGCGCGATATCGCCGGGCCTGACGGTGTGAACGTCGTCGGCCACGGCCTCGACCCGGCCGATCCCGCCGATACCGAGCACGGTTGGTGTCGCAATACCGCCGCGACCGCCCACAGTGAGCACGCGGGTGTAAGAGGGTACCTGCACGGCGAGCATCCGAAGCACTGCTCCGCCATCTCGAACCAGCGGCTCCCGCACCTCCTCAAGGCGAATCCCAGCATCGGTCGAATCAAGAGTCCATGCCTTCATGCCCTTAATCATGGACGCGGCTGAACGTGGTATCCAGATCCCCTTTATGCTGGTATCCGTGTTACCCGGGAGGAGGAAGACGTGACCGACTCGACAGCCGAACGGCGCCACGAGCTCAGCTCGTTCCTCCGCGCGAGACGGGAGCGCACGTCGCCATCGGACGTCGGCCTTCCGGGCACACCCCGGCGACGCACACCGGGCCTGCGACGCGAAGAGCTCGCGAACCTCGCCGGGATCAGCACCACCTGGTACACGTTCCTCGAGCAGGGCCGCGACGTGCGGCCCTCTCTTCAGGTACTGACGGCGATCGCTGACGCCCTGAGGCTGGGCGAGCCTGAACGGGCGCACCTCATCATGATCGCCGCCGACGAAACGCATCCGGGAGAGGACTCCGAGTACCTCGCGCCCGAAGTTGCAGACGTACCAAAGATGGTCAACCCCAACCCGGCATACGTAACCGGCAGTAGCTACGACCTACTTGCTTGGAACGATGCAGCCGTCGAACTGTTCCCCGGCGCCATCGATGCTGCCAAGCCCAACCTTGCACGCTGGATCTTTACGAACCCGGCCGCTCGCGACGCCCTGCCAGACTGGCCCGTCGTGGCGCAAGGACTGCTTGCACGCCTCAGAACCAACGCGGGCAAGCACCCCGGCTCGCCACGATTCCAACGCCTCGAACGCGAGCTACGCACTTCCAGCCCCGAAGCAGAAGCCTGGTGGCCCCGATACGACATCGCCACAAGCCAGGCAGGCGCAAAACGAGTGCGCTCCCGCTCAGGCCAGGAACAACTCATGACCTACGCCTCCTTCCACGTCTCGGACCAGCCCGAGCAGATCCTCACCATCTACCGACCGGCCTGACGCCTACCGTGCTCATCGCGATGCCCCGCCAGAAGACCTGGTCTTATCGTCGGCTCGGACTGGCCCCGCCGCAAGTAGCAAGACAAAGGCCGTGCACCGCCCGGCGCAACTCGATAACAGCCGTGGGGGTTCGGAAGAGGTATGGCCGCGAAGCCAGCGAAACTGTCGGGGGTACGAGGCCGAGCGTCTCCCTCTCCGACGGCCTCCTGCGACACCGCTGTGAGCGATATTCCGACTAATCGCCGTCGGCAATGACGTTGAGACGCCGAGAGGGGATGCTGAAACGGCCGGTGCCGCCCAGAACCGCCCGCACATCGTCGCCGAATCCGCTGACATCGTCGAGCCCGAAAGCAACCTTCTGCAGGAGAAAACCGTGCACGAGGGCCATGACGACACGCGCGGTCCGCTCGACGTCCACTTCGGGGGACGCCACCGACCGCTTGGGCGCGTCCGAGGGCGACCGCCATCTCGTGGCGTACCCGATCGAAGCCCACCGTGGCCCGGTGTCGCAATCCGTCATGTCGGAGGAGCTCGCTCCAGGCTGCTAACCAGCGAGGACATCTTCGTTCCCGCGCTCCTGGAATCCTGATGCTTCGCGTTATCGGCCTCGAAGAACACTTCGTGACAGAGGCTCTCCTTGAGGCAGGCCGGGGTCTAGATCCGGATGGTCGTGATCTCGCGTTCGGCCCCGCTTCGGAGGGTGAGACGAGTCGGCTACTGCTCGATCTCGGCGACGAGAGACTGCGGGTCATGGGCGAGACCGGCGTCGATGTCGCCGTGCTCTCGCTGACCACCCCAGGACTCCAGAATCTTTCAGCGGCAGCCGCCGTGCGGCTCCAGACCGAAACGAACGACCAATTCGCTCAAACCGTGCGAGCCAAGCCGAACCGTTTCCAGGGTCTCGCCGCGCTGGTCACGCAGTCGGGCGAGGAGGCTGCGAAAGAACTTCGCCGCGCCGTGGAGGAGCTCGGCCTCGATGGTGCCATGTTGTTCGGGCGCACCGGTGACAAGAGCCTTGACCACCCGGACTTCTGGTCGATCTTCGAGACCGCAGAGGCCCTTCGCGTACCCATTCACCTTCACCCGCAATCGCCGCCTGCAGTCGTTCGCGACGCTTACTACGCAGGTTTCGGAAAGGCCGTGTCGGACGGGTTTGCAACTCACGGGGTGGGGTTGAGAGCAGATCGAACACCTGGCCGCCATGGCCGGTCTCGAATTATCGATGGCCGAGTACGTGCGTCGCAACCTCTACGTCACCCAGTGGCCTGCGCTCCGCGCGTTACCTGCGGTGGGCGACGGAGATCATCGGCGCCGACCGCATTCTGCTCGCGACGGATTACCCATTCGAACAGACTTCCCGGGAGGGTGCGCGTGCATTCCTGGTAGATGCCGACATTCCGGACTCTGACCGTAATCTCATCGCCCACGGCAACTGGGAACGACTACGCGAGGGGATCGTCCGATGACCGCACTCACAATGGGTTGGGCATCGTCCCCATGGCACATGTGATGGTCATCCGACGCGAACACGCCCGCCTCGCTCGCGCCCTCTACGACACATTCTTCGAATCGAAGGCCCTGGCCATTGTGGCCAAGGAACTCGGGCGCGTCACGAATTTCGTCGACGTGATGGTGCCGTGGATGAATGACCTCGTCGAGCAGAATCGAGCGCTCAAGGACGGCGACTGGTGGGCCTACGGAATCGAGGCCAACCGAGCAGCGATCGATACATTCCTCCGCTAACACTTCGAGCAAGGGCTGTCGAAGCGGCGGTGGGCGGTCGACGAGATCTTCGCCCCAAGCACTCTGGAGACATGACAGTTTCACTTGCCGGGACCCCGTGCACATTGCTCGGCATCATGAAGGAAACGCATGGGCGGCTGCGAACACCCTTGGCCGGGACGGTCACCGAGTGAAGGTGTCCAACCAGTCGAGGATCACGTCCGGGTGGCGCTGGAAGTGGAGGCACCCGTCCCAGCGCCGCG
This sequence comes from Glaciihabitans sp. UYNi722, assembly GCF_040549465.1. Taxonomy (NCBI): domain Bacteria; kingdom Bacillati; phylum Actinomycetota; class Actinomycetes; order Micrococcales; family Microbacteriaceae; genus Glaciihabitans; species Glaciihabitans sp. UYNi722. Next base: position 132,887 of record NZ_JBEPTL010000009.1, read on the forward strand.
TCGTGCCGTCGATCCACACGAGCTTCTTCTTTGCCACAAGGAGAAGGCCCTCTGACCGAGAGAATCCCTGGTCAGAGGACCTTTTTTTGTTGCGGGGACAGGATTTGAACCTGCGACCTCTGGGTTATGAGCCCAGCGAGCTACCGAACTGCTCCACCCCGCGGCACAAGGATTAACACTAGCACAGGTACAGCAGTCGCCTTACCCGCGGGTGGCCGCGAGGCTCATTCCGAGCGGATGGAACCCGTTCGTCTCAGTTCGGGCGATTGGCGTCGGGCCAGTCGCCCGAACTGAGATCGATCGGTTCCGTCATTCGTTGAGCCTTACTTCTGGAGCGCGAACAGCTTGTTCAGTGCGGTGACGAGGTCGGCGTCCGCCGCAGCATAGGCCGTAAGGTCGCCTGACTTCAACGCGGCGGCACGGGCCGTGAGCGCGGTCTGCACGCCGACGAGGGCCGCCTTGAGGTTCGGGTCGCCAGCCGGCGGCGTTGTCGTCCCAGGGCCGGTGGTTCCCGGGTTGGTGGTTCCGGGGGTCGTCGGTGTCGGAGGGATTCCGCCGTCACCGGCGTTCGCACCGGAGTCCCCTCCGAACAACGAGTCGAGAGCGGCATTCAGCGTGTCTTCGAAAGCGATCTTGTCACCGAAGGACACCAGGATCTTCCTCAGGATCGGATAGCTGGTCTCAGCACTGGACTTCACGTAGACCGGCTGTACGTAGAGCAGGCCGCCACCGACAGGAACCGTGAGCAGGTTGCCGCGCTCGATGGTGGTGTCGCCGCGCTGCAGGAGCGCCAGCTGGTTGGCGACTGCCGTGTCCGTGCTGAAGTTGCTCTGCACCTGACCGGGACCGGGGACCGTGTCCTGTTTGGGCAGCGCTAGGAGGGTCAGTTTGCCGTAACCCGAGGCCACCGTACCCTTCACACCACCCGCATCCGAGTCGGCCGCGAGATAGCCGGTCAGCACGCTGCTGGTGCCGGAGGCGGATGCGGACTTCGGGATGTACGTGGAGTAGAGAGAGAAGGCCGGATCCTTCGCCTTGGGCAGTTTCATCGTGAGGTAATACGGCGGCTGCAGTTTGGCCGATGCCGCCGGCTTCGTCGGGTCGTTCGGGGTCACCCAGGCATCGGTCGACGAGTAGAAGGTGTCGGAGTCGGTGACGTGATAGGTACCGAGAATCTCTCGCTGCACCTTGAACAGGTCGGCCGGGTAGCGAACATGGCTCATCAGGTCTGCGCTCATATCACTCACCGGCTTGATGGTGGCCGGAAAGATTTTCTGCCAGGTTCTGAGGATCGGATCCTTGTCGTCCCAGGCGTAGAGGGTCACCTTACCCGTGTAGGCATCGACAGTCGCCTTCACCGAGTTGCGGATGTAGTTGATGTTGTCGAGAGCTAGCTGGGGTTGAGGCGTATAGGTGTCCGAGATCGCGCTGCTCAGCTGCTGGTCGGCGGAGTACGGGTACTTGTCACTCGTCGTGTAGGCGTCGACGATCCAGGTCACCCGGCCGTCGACGACGGCGGGATAGGGGTCGCTGTCGAGGGTCAGATACGGCGCCGCCTTCTGGATGCGATCCACAGGGTTACGCGTGTACAGGATCTGCGACTGGTCGTTCACACCATTGGAGAGGAAGATCTGCTCCGACTGGAACTTGATGGCGTAGATCAGTTTCGTGAAGACGTTGTCGAGCTTCGGACCACCGTTGCCGCTGTAGGTCGTGGTGGCGTTCTGCTTGCTGCCCGAGTCGCCGGATGGGTAGTCGAGCTCGACCTTCTTGCCGCCCTTGGGGCCACCGACGATCGAGTACCCGGGCGATCCCTCGCCGAAGTAGATGCGCGGCTCGTACTTGCCGAGCTGACCCTTGGTCGGGATGCCCGACTCGAGGAACACGGGGAGGCCGTCGGCGGAGCGCTGGTTGCCGTAGGCGGCGACCACGCCATACCCGTGGGTATACACCAGGGTGTTGTTGTACCAGCTCTCGGTGGCGCCGGAGTTCTTCTGGTTCAGCTCGCGTACCGCGATCACCGTGTCCTGTGTCTTGCCGTCGATCTTGTAGCGGTCGACATCCAGATACTGGTTGAACTGGTAGTACTGCTTGATGCGCTCGAGTTGGGCGAAGGCGTCGGAGACCAGCGAGGGGTCGATGATGCGAATATTGGCCGTCGTCTCCGCGTCGTTGCGCAGGGCGCCTGCCTCGGTATTCGTCGTCGCGCTGTAGGCCTCCTCCTTGACGCTGGAGACGCCGTAGGCCTCCCTCGTCGCAGTGATGTTCCGATCGATGTATTGCGCCTCGAGGGTTCGCACGTTCGGCTCGACCTGGAACTTCTGCACGATCCACGGATAGACGGAACCGATGAGCAGGCCGCTCACGAGGAGGAGTGCGGTTCCGATCAGTGGGAAGCGCCAGCGGCCGATGATCGCGGTGATCACGAAGAGAATCGCGACGACTGCTGCGGCACCGGCCAGAATCTGGCGCCCGGGAATGACGGCGTTGACATCCGCGTAAGAGGCACCGACGATCAGCGGGCTGCTCGTCGACGAGCTCAGCGTCGAATACTGGTCGAGCCAGATGCTGACCGCCTGCAGCGCGAGGTAAACCGCACCGGTGACCGCGAGTTGTACGCGCGCGGTGCGGGAGATCCGCACCTCACGCCCGTTAAACCTGAGCGCACCGTAGAGATAGCTGGTCGCGATCGCGGCGATGGCCGAGATGAGAACCACGGCGGAGGCGAACGCGGCCGCTGCCTGGTAGAACGGCAGCGCGAAGAGGTAGAACGAGATATCGAGGTGGAACTGCGGATCGGTCTTGCCGGATGGCACGCCGTTCATCCACTCGAGGGCCAGCTGCCAGCGCGACGAGGTCGCAACACCCGCGAAGAGGCCGAGAAGTGCCGGGATGCCGTACATTGCCAGGCGACGCAGCGGCTCGATGACCTGCTGGTAGCGGTCGAGCTGGGCGTTGAGTTTCGCGTAGACCGGTCGGCGCCGGAAGGCGACCTCGATGCTGATGAATACCGGGATTGCCATGCCGAAGAAGCCGATGAAGAACATGATGGTGCTGGCGATCCACTGCGTGGTCAGCACGTTGCGGTAACCGAGCTGGGAGAACCACAGCCAGTCCGTGTAGAGGCTCGCAAAAATGAAGAAGAGGATGATGAGAACGGCGACGACGGCGATCGTGATGAGAATTGTGGCTCTCGATCGCGGCGCTGGGTTTCGCTCTTCAGTGGAAGTGGACGTCACGAGACTGCTCCTGGCTTGTGGCGGATGCTGTGGCACTCATCTTAAGGGTTCGCGCTGCGAGAACGCAGGGCGTGGTCAGCCTGCGGGGCAGGTCAACAGCTTGCTGGTATCGGCCTTCGTGCGGATCGCCTTCAGCGCGGCAAGAGAGTCGTCGAGATTCTTCACGGCGAGCACCGTGAGGCCCTTCGGAATGTGCCCCGTCATCTCGTCGCAGTTCGAGTAAGGCGCGAGGAACCAGCGGGCTCCGGCATCCAACGCACCGTACATCTTCTGGCGGATGCCACCGATCGCCCCCACTTCGCCCTCTGCGGTGATCGTTCCGGTGCCCGCCACATTGGCTCCGCCGTTGAGCTCGCCTGGCGTCAGCTTGTCGATGATGCCGAGCGCGAACATCTGCCCCGCGCTCGGTCCTCCGACATTCTCGAGCTGGATCTTGACCGTGAAGGGAAAGGTGTAGGTGATGGCGGGAATGATGCCGATGATAGGTGCCGGTTTCGTGTCACTGCTCAGTACCGGCGTGACCTGCAGCGTCTGCGGCTTGCCGTCGCGAAGGATGTCGACGTTCACCGGCGTGCCCGCGCCGGTCTTGGCGATGATCGCCCGGAGACCGAGCACGGTGCTCGCCGTCTCGCCATTGACGCTCACGATGGTGTCGCCGTTCTTGAGCACGCCGTCCGACGGCGACTTCGGCGACAGGCTGCCGACCGTGAGGGCGCTCGGGAAGGTGTAGCCGAGCTTGGTGAGCGCCGCAGCCACCGCATCCTTCTGCGAGTTCTGCATGTCGATGGTCGCCGCCTCGTTGGACTGCTGCTGAGACTCGCCCTGGGGATAGACCAGGTCGATGGGCAGTACCGCCTGGCTCGAGTCGAGCCAGGCTTGGGCAACCTCGAGCCAGCTCGGCGATTGCTCGCGGGATCCGGCGACGTTCACGGTCAGCATGTCGAGCGTGCCCGAAGTTGGATAGGTCTTCTCGTCGGGGATGTCGATCAGCGGTACCTGATGGTGCTCGTAACTGACCTTGCCGAGGGTATTGAAGACGGGGCCTGGTTGCTCGATCACGTAGGGCGTGGGAAGCGTCGCGAAGGCGAAGGTGCCGAAGAGTGCGGCGAGCAAGAGCGTCCAGCCGATCCGGGTCAAGCGCCGATGACGGGGCTTTGGCGCGGGGTGATCATCGGTGAAAAGCGCCACCGCTGGTCCTTTCGGAGGGCTGTTCGCCACGGGCGCACGTGAAGCCGCCGAGACTGAAGATAAAACACAGCCTCTTCGACTGCGCAGCGGCTAGCGTAGTTGCTATGCCTGAAGATTCGGCGCAGAACCCGGAAGACGAGTTCCGCGACATGTTGAGCCAGTTCCTCTCCGGTAACTCGGAGATCGATCCGGCGCGCCTCGCGAACGCCGCCGGCCTGCCGAACGACCCCGAGATGATCAAGAACCTCATCGGGCAGCTGCAGAGCGCCCTTCAGTCGAGTGGTGACGGCATCAACTGGGGTCTCGCCCTCGAGCAGGCGAAGACGCTCGCCGCGAAGGATGTCGTCACGACGACCCCGGCCGAGCGCTCCTCTCTCGAGCAGGCTTTCCACATCGCAGCCCTCTGGCTCGACGAGGCGACCTATATCTCCGAACTCACCTCGACGCCGAGGCTGTTGAGCCGCACCGAGTGGATCACCGCGACGATGCCCATCTGGACCCAGCTTGCCGAGCCTGTCGCCCTGAGCATCGCCAACTCGCTGACCGAGGTTCTGCGCGAGCAAGCTCCGGAGGAGATGTCCGGCATGATCGACGGCGCGAGCAAGTTGATGCGCAACGTCGGCGGCACTCTCTTCGCCATGCAGCTCGGCCAGGTCGTCGGCCAGCTCGCGAGCGAAGTCGTCTCCGGCGGTGATGTCGGCATCCCACTGCTCGGGTCGGCCAACGACGCAGAACAGCAGGCCGCGATTCTTCCGCAGAATGTCGACGCTTTCGGCGCGGGACTCGACATCGAGCATGACCAGGTGCAGCTCTACCTCGCCGTGCGCGAACTGGCCCATGCCCGACTGTTCCGTCACGCCAAGTGGCTCCGGCTGCAACTGATGACCTCGATCACCGAATTCGCCCATGGCATCCGGATCGACACGGAACGGCTCGAAGAACTCGCTGCCGACTTCGATCCATCGAACCCGGAAGAGCTTCGCGAGGCCATGGTGAGCGGCGCGCTCATCCCACCGAAGTCTGAGGCTCAATTGGCCGCTCTCGGCCGCCTCGAGACCATGCTGGCGCTCATCGAAGGCTGGGTCGATGTCGTCACCGCCCAGGCCACGGCCAGGCTGCCCAGGTCCGGCGCGATCGCCGAGACCGTTCGTCGCCGCCGTGCAGCAGGCGGCCCGGCTGAATCCGCGTTCTCCACCCTGGTCGGCCTCGAGCTCCGTCCGCGTCGTTTGCGTGAGGCTGCAGCCATGTGGCAGAAGCTCACCGACGAGCTCGGTGAAGAGCGCAGGGACGACCTGTGGTCGCATCCGGATCTCGTTCCTACCTCCGAAGACATCGACGATCCCGCTGCGCTCGTCGCTCGCCTCACCGGACCGGTGACAGCGACGGACGACATCGACCAGGCGATCGAAGACCTGCTCAACGACACGACCGATGATCGTCCGCGCGAGGGCGGCGACGGTTCCGCAGAGGAACCTCCGGCGCAGTAGGCCTGTGGATGGTCGGTGACGGCCGACCCGATTTCGGGGCATCATTCCCGCATGGTCCTGAAGCTCGATCCCCGTCTGCCCATGGTCTGGCGCAGCACCGACACCCTCCAGCTCGGCGTCGATGCCCCGCCGGTTGTGCTGCGAGACCTCACCAACGCATCCGAGCGGATGATCGCGGCACTCGCCGTCGGCATCAGCCGCTCAGGGCTCGAGATGATCGGTCGTGCGGCCGGAGCCGGAGCCGACGATATCGCATCGCTGCTCCGCGCGGTCTCCCCCGCACTCGAGAAGCAACGCACCGCTGAACAGGATGCCGTCACCATCGTCGGCGGTGGCCCCACCGTTGACCGTCTCGCCGACATCCTGCGGCGCTCGGCCAGACGACTCGTCGAGGACGGTGAACACACCGACCTCGCCGTGATCGTCGCACACTACGTGGTCGAGCCCGACCTCTACGGCTACTGGCTTCGGCGCGACATCCCTCACCTCCCGGTTGTCTACGGCGACACCACAGTGCGGATCGGGCCGATCGTCGAACCGGGCGCCGGCCCGTGCCTGTACTGCCTTGACCGATATCGCACGGATGCCGACCCAGCGTGGCCGACCATCGCCTCGCAACTCTGGGGCAGGAGCAGCCCGGTAGAGACCACTCTCGTCGTCGAAGAGGTGGCGGCCCTTGCCACCCGGTTGCTGCTCCGACGACGAACGGACCGGTCCGCGGCATCCGTCGATCTGGCAGCCGAGACAGGCGAGACCACTTGGCGACGCTGGTCGCCGCATCCCGACTGCGGTTGCATCGGAGTGGACGCGGCCAGGCTCCGCGCTGTCAGCGGCTGATCAGGCACATCAGCTGACGCGGCACATCAGCTGATCTGGCCGTCTGCCGATCAGGCCTTCTCCACGATTCGGTGCGCGACCGCCGTGGCCGCGACGGCCCCGAGGGCGGCGAGCGCGAAGCATCCGGCGAAAGCCCACCCGCCACCAAATCCGGCGAGCGCCGCGAAGACGATACCGGTCGACGCCAGCGACAGGGCTCCGCCGAGCGAGTCCGAAATGGACAGCGCCGAACTGTTGAACCCCTGGTTCAGTGGCGTGGACATCCCGAGCATCAACACGCTCAGCCGTGGATACATCAGCCCCATGCCTGCGCCGGCGAACACCCACCCGACGATAGGCACGAAGGCGGGCAGGTCGAGAGCGGCGGTGACCAGGGCGAACAGGATGCCCGCCAGCACCAGAGCCGTCCCGATGCGGATCGCGGTGAGCTGAGCGAGACGGTCGTCCATCCTGCCCTGCAGCCAGGACGCCCCGGCCCAGGCCAGCGCGCCACCGGTGAGAGCGAGTCCGGCCAGCGTCGGTGAGAGATGGTGGCGTTCGATCAGCAGGTAGGGCAGATAGACCTCCGCGCCGAAGAAGGCGGCGGAGACGAGACCGCGAACCAGGATCACGGCGGGCAGTCCGCGCATAGCAACGAGCGTTCCGCGCGGAACGAGCGGCCGCAGGGCGACGAGCGCGACCACGATCGCGGCAAGGGGTAGCAGCATCGTCCAGATGCCACCGACCTCCGAGGACAGGTTGACGGCGAGTACCGCAGCAGCAGCGAGCACGGCCCAGGCGATACGTCCGAACGCCCACGGTTCGGGATCCGCGTTCTTCGGCTGGCCGCCGAGCATGCGCATGGCGGGGACCACCATCACGATCGATATCAGCACGAGGCCGACCACGCCGAGGAATACCCAGTGCCAGCTCAGTTGTTCAGCAACTATTCCGGCCACGAAAGGACCAACGAGCGACGGAACGACCCACGCCGCGGCGAACCCGGCGAAGATCCGGTTCTGGAGCTCGGGGGGATAGATGCGGGCCACCACGACATAGAGTGCGACGGTGATCGCACCGCTGCCGAGCCCCTGCACGAGTCGACCGATCACGAGCGTCCACATCGTGGTGGCCGTTCCCGCGAGCAACAGACCGACGACGAAGAAGGCCGCGGAGGTGTACAGCGGGGCGATCGGGCCGGAGCGATCCGACCAGTTGCCGGCGACCACCATCCCGATGACACCGACGGCGAGTGGGCCCGCGAAGGCGAGGGCATAGAGCGAGGCGCCCCCAAGATCCTTACTGACCAGCGGCATGATCGTCGTCACAGCCAGCGACTCGAAGGCTCCGAGAAAGACCAGCGCGCAGCTGCCGATGGTGATCCAGAGATAGCGGCTGCTGAAGATGCCGGCGGCACGGGCTGTGGATGTCTGCTCGGTCTCGGTCTCCGGTGTCATGACTACTAACCTAAGACCTCAACTATTGTTGAGGTCAACAGGTGGGAGCGATATGCCGCAGATCGAGGGCGGACCACGCCACGTACTGACCGTCGGAGAACTCGCGGCGCGCAGCGGGGTCGCCGTCTCCGCGCTGCACTTCTATGAGCGAGAGGGACTGATCTCCAGCGAACGCACCACGGGCAACCAGCGGCGCTACCGACGCGATGTGCTGCGGCGCGTGGCCTTCATTCGGGTGTCGCAACGGGTGGGCATACCGCTCGCGGACATCCGAGAGGCTCTCCACTCGCTGCCGGAACGTCGAACGCCGACCAGGAAGGACTGGGCGCGCCTCTCCCACCGGTGGCGGGACGAACTCGACGGGCGTATTGCCCAACTTGAACACCTGCGCAACGACCTCACCGGATGCATCGGCTGCGGATGCCTGAGTTTCGGCGTGTGCACGCTGCAGAACCCGAAGGACGAGTTGGGCGTCGAAGGGACCGGCCCGCGCAAATGGGCGGATCCGACCTAGGCCAGCTCCACCTTGCCCATTTCTCCGGAGGATCGTGGGTGGGGGAAACGAAACCGCCCCGTTACACGGCCTGAAGCAGATTTCTCCGGAGAAACGCATCGGAGAGGCCGACCCGAATGAGTGTGACAGATCAGGCCGGGCCCCGGCCTAGGGCGTGTTTCCTAACGGTTTGAGCCAGATTGTGATGGCCCGAAGGACGACTCCGCCGCGGTAGGTGAGGGCGAGTTTGTCGTATCTGGT